>CBFIFZ010000007.1:0-32940 GCA_965661995.1 Roseicyclus sp. | reverse complement strand
CGTGGGCGGCTCGCTCTTGCTGGCGCGCGCGCCGGGGCGGTTGGGGGAATACCTCGGGACGACAGGCGCGCGAATGGGGCCCGGCTGTGCGATCCACGCGGAGTTCGCCGATTACTATATCCCGCGCGAGGGCTGGCCCGAGCTGATCGCCGAGCTGTGCGAGACCGGCGATTGGGAGGCGGTGGACCGCGCGGCTCAGCCCGCGCCGGACAGCGCGCTTGCCGCGGCGCAGCCCGAGATCGACCGGCTGTTCGCGGGCGAGACGATCCGCGATGTGCTGAACATGTTGAAGGTCTCGGACAGCGAGACGGCGAAATCGGCGCTGGCCGCGATGGCACGGAACAGCCCGCTTGCGGTCGCCTGCACGATCGAACTGGTGCACCGCGCGCGGCTGCGCGGCACGATCGAGCACGCGCTGGAGCAGGAATACCGCTTTACCTTCCGGGCGATGGAAAAGGGCGATTTCCTCGAAGGCATCCGGGCTGCGATCATCGACAAGGACAAGAGCCCGCGCTGGCGGCACGAGAGCCTCGACGCCGTGGCGGCGACCGAGATGTCGGGGATGCTGATGCCGCTCGGGGCGGACGGGTTGAAACTCTAGGCGAAGGGAGAGCGCCATGAAGATCGGGTTCATCGGACTGGGCAACATGGGCGCGCCGATGGCGGCCAACCTGGCCGCGGCAGGGCATGCGGTGACGGGGTTCGACACCGTGGCCGCCCCGCCCGAGGGCGTGGCGCAGGCCGCCAGCGCGGCCGAGGCCGCGGCGGGTGCCGAGGTGGTCATCACCATGCTGCCCAACGGCGCGATCCTCAAGGCGGTCGCGGGTGAGGTCATCCCGGCGATGCGGCCGGGGGCGGTGCTGCTCGACTGCTCGACCGTCGACGTGGCCAGCGCGCGAGAGGTGGCAGGGATGGCAGAGGCGGCGGGCCTCGGCGCGCTTGACGCGCCCGTCTCGGGCGGGGTCGGCGGGGCGGCTGCGGGCACGCTCACCTTCATGGTGGGCGGCGGCGAAGCGGACTTTGCCACGGCGAAACCGCTCTTTGAGGTGATGGGCCAGAAGGCCGTCCATTGTGGCCCCGCGGGCAACGGTCAGGCCGCCAAGATCTGCAACAACATGATCCTCGGCGTCACCATGATCGCCACCTGCGAGGCCTTCGCGCTGGCCGACAAGCTGGGGCTCGACCGGCAGGCGATGTATGACGTGGTGTCGACCTCGTCGGGGCAAAGCTGGTCGATGACCACCTACTGCCCTGCCCCCGGTGTCGGCCCGACAAGCCCGTCGGACAACGGATACAAGCCCGGCTTCGCCGCCGACCTGATGCTCAAGGACCTGCGTCTGAGCCAGGCCGCGGCAGAGGATGCGGATGCCGACACGCCGATGGGCGCGCTGGCTGCAGCACTATATGCGCGGTTCGTCGAGGAGGAGGACGGCACCGGCCGCGACTTCTCGGCGATGCTGCCCCGCTTTGAAAATCTCGGACGCAATAATTAACGATGCAAATGGTATAATTTTTCCTTGGGCGTGTGGCCAAAATGTGGCACTGTGTTGGGGACACTCCAAGATATGTCCGCTTAAGTGCCCGGCGTGTCGGCATCATTGCTCAGGTGCACCTCAGCCGCCACGCCGGGCCGCGGAACTCTTTGAAATCCCCCGAGTTTTGAACCTTCACTCGCCTTGGGCGGTGGCCGTCACGCCAGTTCGATCGTGACCCGGCGATTCTGTCTGCCCTTCTTTTCGATCTTGCCGATCGTGAGTTTGCCGATCTCGCCGGTCCGCGCGACATGGGTGCCGCCGCAGGGCTGAAGATCGACCTGGCCTGCCCCCTCGCCGATGCGAACGAGGCGGATGCGCCCGGCCCCGCGCGGCGGCTGCACCGAGAGGGTCTTGACCAGCGTCGGGTTCGCGTCGAGATCGGCCTCGGTGATCCAGTCCTCCGTCACCGGCAGGTCGCGCGTGACCAGCGCGTTCAGGCGCCCTTCGAGCAGCGCCTTGTCTTCGGGCGCTTCGGGCATGTCGAAGTCGAGCCGGCCCTTGTCGGCGCCCACGGCGCCCCCGGTCACAGGCAGCGGGATCACCACCGACAGAAGGTGCAGAGCCGTGTGGATGCGCATGTGGCCATAGCGCCGCTCCCAGTCGAGGCGCTGGCTGACTGCCGCTCCCACACCGGGAAGCTTCACCGGTTCGGCGGGCACGAGGATGATCGCACCCCCCTCGCCTTTGACCGCCGTGGCGATCGGGATGCGGCCGCCGTCCCAGTCGAGCGTGCCGCTGTCGCCCGGCTGCCCGCCCCCGCGCGCGTAAAAGATCGTGCGGTCAAGCACGATTCCGCCTTCCTCGGTCAGGCCGGTGACGCTGGCCTGGGCCGACTTGCGATAGGGGTCGCTGAGGAACAGGAGATCGGTGCTCATGCTTGCGTGTCCTTGTCCGCCCCGCCGTTCGAAGCGTCGGTGGTGTCGTTGTCCGGGTTCGTGTCGGCCTCGTCGTCGAGCTCGCTCTCGGTGCCCCGCAGGGCGCGTGGCGGGGATCGCAGCGCCTCGGGGTTGCGCAGCCAGATGTCGCGCTGTGCGAAGGGGATCTCGATCCCCTCAGCGACGAAGCGCTCGGCGATACGGTGGTTCAGCTCGGTCTTGACGGCGACCAGCTTGTTCACGTCGCGCAGGATGCAGCGCATGCGGAAATCGAGGCTGTCGGCCCCGAAACCGAGGAAATCCACCCCCGGCTCGGGGAACTTCGCCACGTCGGGATGCGACCGTGCGATCTCGGTCAGGATGTCCTGCACCTTGCGCGTGTCGGTGCCGTAAGCCACGCCGACCGTCAGGACCGCGCGTCCGATGGTGTTGCCGCGCGTCCAGTTGGTGACCGTGCCCGCGATCAGGTCGCCGTTCGGCACGATCACGTCGGTCTTGTCGAAGGTCTCGATCGTGGTGGAGCGAACCGAGATCGCCTTGACGATCCCCATGTTGCCGCCGACCTCGATCCAGTCGCCCTCCGAGATCGGGCGCTCGATCAACAGGATGATGCCCGACACGAAGTTGTTGACCACGTTCTGCAAGCCGAACCCGATGCCGACCGAGAGCGCGCCGAGCACGACGCCGAGCGCGGTCAGGTCGATCCCCGCCGTGGTAACGGCGATGACCGCCGCCAGCGCGATGCCGACATAGCCTAGCCCCGAGATGACGGCGTTGCGCGCGCCCGCATCGAGTTTCGTGCGAGGAAGAACGGTGGTGCGCAGGGCGCCCTGCAGCAGCCGCGTGACGATCATTCCGATGGTGAAGACCGCGACCACGGCCAGCACGATGGCCGGCGTGATCCGCGTGTCGCCAAGCTGGAAGCCTGCGAAGAAGCGCGCCATGATCTCGGACAACTGCTCGGGCCGCACCCCCCAGGTCAGGAGCACGAGCGGCGAGATCGCGAAGACCAGAAGCAGGTTCACCAGGACCGGCAGCAGCGCCTGGGCGGCCTCGTCCTGGGTCTTGTTCGAGATGAACGCGTAGACGTCCCGGATCGGGCTCTGCAAGGCCACCATGATCCCGGCAAGGCCCAGCGTCAGCGCCGTCGGCGTCATCAGGGATTCGGTGAGGTTGAGATACCCCGCCGCGGCAAGGATCGGACCCGCCCAGGAGACGACACGCACGAGGATGCCGAAGATCGCCAGCATCCGGAACGAAAATCCGCGGTCGCCGTCACCGGCTCCATCGCTTTCGGTGGCCGCAAGACGGTGCCGCCTGAGCAGTTGCGCGAGGCGCAGGAAGCTGAACGCCATGCCGACATAGACGGGCAGAACGAAGACGCCGCGTGCGGCCAGCGGCACCACGTCCTGCGTGGCGATGGTTTCGGCGATGGTGCCAAGGCCGAGGAACAGGCCCACCAACAGCACCGACCGACGCAGGACGCCGCGCAGGTCGGGCTCGACGCCGAAGGCCGCGGAAAGCTCGGGGTTCGAAGGAAACAGCCGCCCGCCCAGCCACAGCGCCAGGTAAAGCATCACGCCCGCCGCGATCAGCGCCTCGAGGATCTGGCTTCCGATCCGTCCCAAAAGGTCGAGATAGCCGATCGCCCCCCCGATCATGACGAGGCCCACGATCGGCAGGGCCACCTGCAGGAGCGAAATCAGAAAGGCAAGCGCGCCCCGTCCGCGCCGTGCCGCGACCTGCAGCTGCAGTCGCTCGGTCCAGCGCCCGACGATGAAGCGGCTGCGGGTCAGCAGGATCAGAGCGACCATGATGAGGATCGCCGCGAGTGGCATCCTGTCCCAGGGACCCTCTCCCGCGTTCAGGTGGAGGCGGACCTTGTCCGCGATTTCCCGCTCGAGGGCCACCGCAAGATCGGCAAGCGCCACAAGCGCGGGCGGCCAGTTGAGCGGGTTGATCGGGGCCGGGTCCCGCTCGAACAGCTCGCGCGTCTGGCGCTCGGCCAGGATGGCATCCAGTTCGCCGATCAGCCCATCGGCACGGTTGAAGGCTTCGGTTGCCGTCACCCGTGGCACCTGTGCCTCGGCAAGTTGCTCGCCCAGCGACGCGCGCCGCTCGGCGATGGCGTCGGGCTCGGTCTCGCCCTCTGCGGGGGGCGGGCCGAGCGCCGCGATCTGCGCCTCGATCGTGGAAATGCGGGCCGCGTTGGCATCCTGCGCGGCAAGGAACCGCGCGCGCCAATCCGCGAGTGTCGCGCGGAGGTTGGTCAGGAACGCGGTCGAGGCGGTTCCCGCCTCGATCAGGTTCTCGGCCCGCGTGGCGGCACTCTCCCAGGCCTCGTAGTCGATCTCGGCACTCTGCGCCGTCGCGGGCTCGGACTGGGCCATGGCCGCAGGCACGCTTGCCAAGGCCAGCGAAAGCGCCAGCAAAAGACATGTCAGAAGGTGACGGATCATGCGTCCTCGAAGACGTCGGGGATATCGGATGGCGCGCGCGTCAGCCACTCGGGCGCGGGCAGCCCCTTCTCCCTCAGGAATTCCGGGTTGAACAGCTTGGACTGGTACCGCGTGCCGTAGTCGCACAGGATCGTCACGATCGTGTGCCCCGGCCCCATTTCGCGCGCCATGCGCACCGCGCCGGCCATGTTCACCCCGGACGAGCCGCCGAGGCAGAGCCCCTCTTCGGCCAGCGTGTCGAAGACGATGGGCAGCGCCTCGGTGTCGGGGATCTTGTAGCAGGCATCGGGGGTGAACCCCTCGAGGTTCGCAGTGATGCGGCCCTGCCCGATCCCTTCGGTGATCGAGTCGCCCCCGGCCTCCTGGCCGGTGTAGAGCTTGTATAAGCCCGAGCCCTCGGGATCGGCCAGGCCGATCTTCACACCCTTGGGCTGCAGCGCCATGCCGACGCCCGCGAGAGTCCCGCCGGAGCCCACGGCGCAGACGAAGCCGTCGACCTCGTGGCCGGTCTGGTCCCAGATCTCGGGGCCGGTCATCTCGATATGCGCCTGACGGTTGGCCACGTTGTCGAACTGGTTGGCCCAGATCGCGCCATTGGGCTCGGATTGCGCAAGCCGCTCGGCCAGTCGGCCGGAATAGCGCACGTAGTTGTTGGGGTTCGAATAAGGTGCCGCGGGCACCTGGATCAGCTCGGCGCCCGCCAGCCGGATCATGTCCTTCTTCTCCTGGCTTTGCGTCTCGGGCATCACGATGACGGTGCGGAACCCCATCGAGGCACCAACCAGCGCAAGGCCGATGCCGGTATTTCCCGCCGTGCCTTCGACGATGGTGCCGCCGGGCCGCAGGAGGCCCTTTTCGACCGCGTCGCGGATGATGTAGAGCGCCGCGCGATCCTTGACCGACTGGCCGGGGTTCATGAACTCGGCCTTGCCGAGGATCTCGCAGCCCGTCTCGTCACTCAGGCGGCGCAGGCGGATCAAGGGCGTGTTGCCGATCGCCGAGGCGAGATCGGAATGGATGGTCATGGGGCGTCCCCTGGCAGTGGCCGGTATCTGAGCATCAAGGGATAGGCGCGCGCGCCGGAAAGCTCAACCCGATGCACGCAGACGGTCGCGGTTCATCACGAGCCATTGAAACGACACGATCAGCGGCGCATTCGCCATATCGCCCCCCTCGAGCATCGCACACGCCGTGTCCCAGTCGACAAGGTGCGACAGGATATCCTCGCCCTCGGCCTCGTGGCCGCCGACGCCGGTGATGTCGTCGGGCAAATCGGCGATGCCGACATAGGAAATCAGCACCTGAGCGATGCCGCCGGGGCTGGGGTAGTAGCGCCCGACAGGGTGCAGATCGCCAAGGCTCAGCCCCGCCTCCTCGACGGTTTCGCGCCGCGCGGCCTCTTCGGGCGTTTCGCCCGCGTCGATCATGCCGGCCACGGGTTCCAGAAGCCAGGGATGCGCGTCGCCATGGACATAGGCACCGAGCCGGATCTGCTCGATCAGCAGGATACGGTCGCGCACCGGGTCATAGGGCAGAACCGTGACCGCGTCCGCCACGCGGAAGACCGCGCGCTCCTGCACGTCCGAGGTCGAGCCGTCGAACTGCCGGTGCCGGATCGCCAGCTCCTCGACCGTGAAGAACTTGGTGTAGGGATGGCGGTGCGCCATGACATCGACCGCGTCGCGGCCCGGGTTCTCGCCGATCAGAGCGGGCCGCCGCCACGCGCCCGCCGAAAGCTGGGCCTGCGCACGGGCGCAGATCATCCAGTAACGCGGGCCGACCTCGGCGGCACTCGATCCGCCCGCGCGCTGCTGCAGGACTTCGCGGGCGGCGACAAGCGTCAGGTCGGCCCAGTCCTGGGCCCAGTCCTCGAGCGACCAGCGCCCGCACGGCGGCGCGCCCTCGCCCTCGGGGCGCCAGACCTCGACGCGCTGCGGGCTGCCGTCGACCTCGACGGTCACGGGGCGGCGGATGTATCCGAAACAGGCCTCGTAATAATCGAGCCGCGCCAGCGCCTCTCCCTCGGCGGTGATCACCAGCCCCTCGGCCCGCGCCCCTGCCCGTTCGACCAGCACCGGCCATGCCGCATCCCGGACCCGCGCGACCTCGTAGCCCGGCAGCGCCGCCGCGCGCGTCGGAACATCAGCGCCCGCGACGACCCGGCGAAGGGGCTCATGGCACAAAGTGCCGAACAGGAAGATCTCGGTCATCGTGGTTCCGGCGGGAAAGAGGCAGATCAGCGCCAGCGGCGCGCGGCACCTTCGCAGATCAGGCCGCCGATGGCACCCCCAACCAGCAGCACGCCCCAGATCGGAACGGTCAGCGATTGCACACCATACTGGATGAAGAGATCCATCGCGGCCACCACCGCCTCGCCGAACCCGTCGTAGCGCAGGTTGGCCGCGCGCATGAACATCGTCCGCAGCGCGAAAAGCACGAGGCCAAGCAAGGCGATCTGCACCGAGGTGCGCAGCCCGTTGCCGATCGCGGGGCCGCGCCCGTTGCCCGCATTGCGGCCGGCAACCGTCCAACCCTGCCAGAGGCCGATCATGGCGATCGTCAGCGGAAACCAGGTGGCGGGCGTCCCCTCGGGCATGGTCTTGAGGACCTGCAGCGCCGCCAGCCAGCCCACACCGAAAAACACCATCGCGCCAACCAGCTTGGCCGCCGTCGGCATGCGATCCCTGGTGCCGCCCGTCTCTATGTGCGTCGGAAAGAACATGGCTCGCACGGAACCACCCGATTCTGGCGCAACTGTGGCCCGAACATGGACGATCCGGGGAAACCGGCCCTACCGTCCGCCGATCAGGCCCGACGCGTCACGGTGATCTGGGTCACGTCGGTGTTGCCGAAATGGAAGGTCGCGGCACAGGAGGTCAAGTAGAAATTCCACATCCGCCGAAACCTGTCATCGAAGCCGAGGGCCGCCACCTCGTCCCAGCGGTCGTTGAAGGTCTCGTGCCAGCGCCGCAGCGTCTGGCTGTAGCTTTCGCCGAACTCGATCGAATGGGCGACGGTCAGACCCGCGCGCTCGACCTCGGCGCGCAGCACCTTGGGCGCAGGAAGCATGCCGCCCGGAAAGATGTACTTCTGGATGAAGTCCACGCCGCGTCTGTAGACCTCCCAGCGGCGGTCCTGCACGGTGATGATCTGAAGCGTGGCGTTCTTGCCCGGTTTCAGGTTCTCGCGCAGCGTGCGGAAATAGGTGGGCCAGTATCTTTCGCCCACCGCCTCGAACATCTCGATACTGGCGATCCCGTCATACTGCCCGCGCTCGTCGCGGTAATCCTGCAGCTTGATCTCCACGCGATCCGAAAGGCCCGCCGCGGCGATGCGCGCCACCGCGTAATCATGCTGCTCCTTCGAGATGGTCAGCCCGGTCACCCTCAGCCCCCGCTCCTTGGCGGCATATTCGGCGAACCCGCCCCAGCCGCAGCCGATCTCGAGCACGTGGTCACCGGGCTGCGCGCCCATCTGGTCGACCATGCTGGCGTATTTCGCGATCTGGGCGGCCTCCATCGATTCCTGCCCGGTCTCGAAGATGGCCGAGGAATAGGTCATCGTCTCGTCGAGCCAGAGACCGTAGAAATCATTGCCGAGGTCGTAGTGATGGGCGATGTTCTTCTTCGCCTGCCGCTTGGAGTTGGACTGCAGCCAGAAGCGCAGCTTCTCGAAGGCCCGCACGACCCCCATTCCGAGAAATCCGTCATACACCTCTTCGTTGTCGGCATGGACAAGGTCCATGAAGGCCTGCAGGTCGGGCGTCGACCACCAGCCGTCGAGATAGGCCTCGCAAAAGCCGAGGTCACCCTCGCGGATCAGCCGGCCGAAGATGTCGGGATTGTGGATGTGCAGCTCCGCCACCGGCCCCGGCCCGTGGCCCGCAGCGCGAAAGACGCGCCCGTCGGGCAGCACCATGTCGAGCCGGCCATGCTGCATCCTGTTGGCCGTATCATAGACGGCCGAGAAATAACGGGGGAGATTTTCCTCTCCCTTCGTGGTGGTTCTGACGTCCATCGTATCCCCTTGTCTGGCGCCCGATTTGGGCAGATGCGGCGGCGCGGCACAAGACCCGATGCGCCCCTCGCGTTCAGAAACCGCGGTTTTCATAAGCCTCCAGCGCGCGCTTGCGCCCCTCGGCGGCCGAGACGACCGGGGCAGACGGGTAGACATCATCCGGTGCCATGGCCCAACTCCGCGGGATGGCCTCGAAGTAGCTCAGCGCCGTCTCCGTGGGCCTGTTGGTGATCTCGGCCACCCAGGCGCGCCGGTAGCGGCCTTGCGGGTCGAATTTCTCGGCCTGCGTCTCGGGGTTGAAGACCCGGAAATAGGGCGTGGCATCGGGGCCCGAGCCCGCGGACCATTGCCAGCCCATCGCGTTGCTGGCCGGGTCCCAGTCGACCAGGCAGTCCTCGAACCAGCGCATGCCGATCTTCCAATGGCTCATCAGGTGCTTGGTGAGATAGGAGGCGACAAGCATCCGCGCGCGGTTGTGCATGCGGCCCGTCACGTACATCTCGCGCATCGCCGCATCGACGATCACCATGCCGGTGCGGCCCCGCTTCCAGTCGCGGACCTCCGCCCTGCTCTCGTCCTCGTTCCAGGGAAAAGCCTCCCACTCCTCGCGCCAGTTCCGCTCGACGATATGCGGCGTGTGGTGGACGAGGTGATAGGCGAAGTCACGCCAGATCAGTTCCTTGAGAAAGGTCTCGGCCCCGGCCTTCCCCTCGGCCATCGCGCGGGCGCCCGCGTGCCAGCAGCCGCGCGCGGAAATCTCGCCATAGGTCAGGTTTTCCGACAGGCCCGAAGTGCCGTCGACATCCAGCCGGTCGCGATCCTCGGCATAGGTCTCGATCCGATGCGCGATGAAGGCGCCAAGCCGCCCCTGCGCGGCCTCTTCGCCCACATGGCAATGGGGCCGGACCACCGCCGCGCCACGGTCCATCGCGCGGCCGAGGTCCCAGTCGGCGATGTCATCGCTCGCAGGCCAGTCCGCGGGTGCAGGGATCCCGGGGGCGGCCAGCGGTGGGGCCACGTCGCGGCTGCGAACGGCCTTCCAGAAGGGCGTGTAGACCTTGTAGAACCCGCCCGTGCCCGTCTGCACGGTCCAGGGCTCGTGCACCAGGTGCCCGGCATGGCTGACCGCCGCGATCCCCGCCGCTTTCAGCGCGGCCTTGACCCCCTCGTCGCGCACGCGCGCCGCCGGATCGTAAAGCCGGTTCCAGTGGACGGCGGCGGCGCCTGTTTCCCGCACCAGCGCCTCGAGACAGTCCAGGGCGCGGCCCCGCCGAAAGATCAACCGGCTGCCCGCCGCCGAGAGGCGATCCGCGAAAGCCTCCGCCCCGAGCCCCAGCCGCCATTTCGGCGCCGCGCCATGCCCCTCCACCACCTCGTCGCAGAGAAAGACCGGGATCACCGGCGCGCCACTTGCACAGGCGGCGACAAGGGCGGGATTGTCCGTCAGGCGGAAATCCCGGCGGGTCCAGTAGATCACGGGGGCGGTCATGCGATGGGTCGTCTCTTGCCGGTCTGCCCGACGCAAACTAGCGCGCAGAAGGGGGCGTCAAGCGTCGCGCGCGCCTTCATCTTTCCCCAAATATGCAATCCGACGGCCCCCCCGGATCGCCGCAGGACGGGGTCGCTGCCCGTCAGCCAAGGGGCCCCGCGCCGCGCCAGCGGCGCGCCCGGGCGACGACGAAGTCGGCGCAACCCCTGCCCGGGTCTCAGAACGGACCGTCCTCCAGCACGCCATCGGCCGACATCTGCGCATAGAGCAGCCCCTCGCGCAGCCCGCGGTCGGCCACGCTCAGCCGGTCGGTGGGCCAGGCCCGCAGGAGCGCCTGAAGGATCGCCGCTCCCGACATGATCAGCGTCTGCCGGTCGCGCCCGATGCGAGGGTCGCGCCGCCGCCCCTCGGGGCCGAGCACGAGATATTGCTGGATCACGCTGTCGATCTGGTCCGAGGTCATGCGCAGACCATCGACCTTGTTGCGATCATAGCGCCGCAGCCCCAGGTGCGAGGCCGCCACCGTCGTCACCGTCCCGCTCGTGCCGATGATCTGGAACCCCTCGCGCGCCTGGTCGGCGGCGTCGTCATAGGGCGAGAAGGCGGCGAGCTGCTCCTCGAAATACCAGCTCATCAGCGCGAAGCGCGCCCCGTCGTCGGCCACGTCGGAATACATGTCCTTGAGCGTCGCCACGCCCAGCGGGATCGAGATCCAGTCCACCACCTTGGCGCGGGGAAACACCGTCTCCTCGTGGTCGAACCCCTGGTGCAGCCGCATGATCGCGCGGGGCCGCTCGACCCTCGGCACGCGGCTGAGGTCGATCCAAACCAGCTCCGTCGAGCCGCCGCCGATATCCACCACCAGAAGCTGCTCGGTCTTCATCGACACCAGCGGCGCGCAGGAGACGACGGCCAGCCGCGCCTCCTCCTCCGGCTCGATGATCTCGAGGGCAAGCCCCGTCTCGCGCTGCACCACCGCGATGAACTCGGCGGCATTGGTCGCCCGCCTGCAGGCCTCGGTGGCGACAAGCCGCATCCGGCTGACCTGGTGTTTCGAAAGTTTCTTCTGGCAGATCTTCAGCGCGCCCACGGTGCGCGCCATCGAAGCCCGGCTCAGGCGCCCCGAGGCCTCCAGCCCCTGCCCCAGCTGCACGCTTTTCGAGAAGGAATCCACCACGTGCAACTGGTTGCCCTTGGGCTGGGCGATCAGCATCCGGCAGGAATTCGTGCCCAGATCCAGCGCGGCATAGAGATCGGCCGGATCGGGCCGGGATGATGGCGCTAGGCGCCGTTCGACAGTCGGCTCCGCGACGGGGGTGAGCGGCACCACCGGGGTCACGGCTCTGGGGAACGGACCGGCGCCGCCTTTGCGCTTGCGCGACATGCGGGCCTCCGAATTTCGTGTTGGGATCAATGTAGCAACTGCCAAGCCGCGTCACAATGGTGTCGTAAGGGCCCGGCCCAAACCGACTCAACATCTTCATGAGAATTTTGGGCGCGCTGACGCCTCGCCCTAGCGTGGCCCTCCGGCTATCTCTGCACCATGCCGGTGGTCGCTCCCGCCCCGGCTTGTGTCGAAATTGGAGTGTGCCGGATGCCGTAGCTCGCCTATGGTGCGCCAACCGCAGCCCCCGGCCCCAGGAAAGGACCACCCCGATGCCCACAGTCACCCATGTCTTCTGGCGCGACATTCCCGCCCAGGTCATCGTGGGCAAGGGGCGCCGCGGGTCCAAGGCCGTGCTGCCCGAGCGCTTCGAGCAGGCGATCGACCGCTGCGCCATGAAGATCGGCGCCAAGGACGAGGATGCCTATCTCGCCGAATGGCGCCGCGTGGACGCGGGCGAGATCGAGGGCGACCCCGACCAGATCGCCGCCGCCGAGGCCGCGCGGCTCGACGCCGACTACGACACCGACCGCATCAAGCGGCTGATCGAGGCCGACGGCTTCGACAGACCCGACACCGATGCCGCCTGAGGCCATGGCCTCGTTCTGGGAGAAAACGATGGCACTTCTGAGATTCCGCAACCGCGACGCGGCCCCCGCCACCCCGGCCAACCCGGGCATCGAGGCCCTGCTTCAGGGCTACTCGATCGAGGTTATGCCGCGCACCGCCGAGAAGGTCGAAGATTTCCGCGATCTCCTGCCCGCGGGCACCCGCGTCTACATCGCCCATATCGACGGCACCCCCTTCGAGGACATGCTCGCCACCGCCCGCCGCCTGCGCGACGAGGGCTATGAGCCGATGCCGCATTTTCCCGCCCGCTCGATCCCCGACCGCGCCACGCTGGCCGATTGGGTCGCGCGCTACCGCGGTGAGGCGGGCGTGAAACAGGGCCTGATCCTTGCAGGCGGCATCCCCACGCCGCATGGCGATTTCCACTCCTCCATGCAGCTACTCGAAACCGGCCTCTTCGACGGGTTCGAGCGGCTGCACGTCGCGGGCCACCCCGAGGGCAACCGCGATATCGATCCCAAGGGCGGCGAGGCCGAGGTGATGGCCGCGATCAAGTGGAAGCAGGATTTCGCCAACCGCTCGGACGCCGCCTTCGCCATGGCCACACAATTCGCCTTCGAGGCGGGCCCGGTGCTCGACTGGGCCGACCGGTTGGCGGCCAACGGCATCGCCATGCCCGTCCATCTTGGCATCGCGGGCCCCGCGAAGCTGCAGACACTCATCAAGTTCGCCATCGCCTGCGGCGTCGGCCCTTCGCTCTCGGTCCTGCAGAAACGCGCCAAGGATGTCTCCAAGCTCCTCCTGCCCTTCGAGCCGACCGAGATCCTGACGGCGCTGGCCAAGGCAAAGGCCGATGGCCGCGGGCAGAACATCGAGCGCATCCATTTCTTCCCCCTGGGCGGCATCAAGACCAACGCCACATGGGCCATCGAGAACGGCGGCGCCGCGGCGCGCCCGGCCTCCCACACCTGAGAAAGAGCAGAGCAGACATGACCCGCACCGTTATCGAGTCGCAGACAAAGACCACCGTGATCGGTTTCGATCAGCCCTTCTGCGTGATCGGTGAGCGGATCAACCCCACCGGCCGCAAGATCCTGAACGAGGAGCTCGAGCGCGGCGATTTCTCCCGCGTGGAAGCCGACGCCATCGCGCAGGTCGCAGCCGGGGCCACCGTGCTCGACGTGAACTCGGGCGCGGTCTTCTCCAACAAGATGGGCGAGGATGCCCGCTACGCCGACAACAATTTCGTCGAGCCGATGCTGATGCCGGAACTGATCCGCGTCGTGCAGTCCGTCACCGACTGCCCGCTCTGCATCGACTCGTCTGTCCCCGGCGCGCTCGAGGCGGGGCTCGAGGCCGCCAATGGCCGCCCCCTTCTGAACTCGGTGACGGGCGAGGAAGAGCGGCTCGAGCTCGTCCTGCCGCTGGTCAAGAAATACAACGTGCCCGTCGTGGCGATCTCCAACGACGACACCGGCATTTCCGAGGACCCCGAGGTCCGCTTCGCCGTGGCCAAGAAGATCGTGGAACGTGCCGCCGATTTCGGCATCCCCGCCCATGACATCGTGGTCGACCCGCTGGTCATGCCCATCGGCGCCATGGCGACGGCGGGCCACCAGGTCTTCACCCTCGTGCGGCGTCTGCGCGAGGAACTGGGCGTGAACACGACCTGCGGGGCCTCGAACATCTCCTTCGGGCTGCCCAACCGGCACGGGATCAACAACGCCTTCCTGCCCATGGCCTTCGGCGCGGGCATGACCAGCGCGATCATGAACCCCGTGGCGCTTCCCATCGGCCCCAAGGCCATCGCCGAGAAGAAGGCGGCGGTCGAGGCCGCGGGCATCGTCCTGCCCCCCGACATGGATGACGAAACCTTCGTCAAGCTTTTCGGCATGGGCTCGACCAAACCGCGCCCCGGCAAGGAGATGGAGGCGATCCGCGCCGCCAACTTCCTGTTGAACCACGACGACGGCGGGGCGGCCTGGATCAAGTTCAACCAGGACCCCGACGCGGCCCTCCGCGGCGGTCGCGCGGGCGGGCGGCGGCGTCGCGCGGGCTGAGCCGCATGAATTCCACGAGGTGCCGTCCTGAGGGGCGGCATCTTGCTGTCTGACCCAACCGAACCAAGTACGGGCGCATGAGCGAAAACCCCCTCGTCATCTTCACCCCCTCGGGCAAGCGTGGCCGCTTCCCCGTCGGAACCCCCATCCTGACCGTCGCGCGCCAGCTTGGCGTCGATCTCGACAGCGTTTGCGGCGGGCGCGGCATCTGTTCGAAATGCCAGGTGGCGCCCTCCTACGGCGATTTCCCCAAGCACGGCGTCACGGTACGCGAGGGCGCGCTTTCCGAATGGAACGAGGTCGAGGCGCGCTACGACCGCGTGCGCGGCCTGAAGGAAGGCCGCCGCCTTGGCTGCCAGGCGACCGTGCAGGGCGACATCGTCGTGGACGTGCCGCCCGAGTCACAGGTCCACCGGCAGGTGGTGCGCAAGGCGGCCTCGGCCAAGCCCATCGTGATGGACCCGGCCACAAGGCTGGTGCTGGTCGAGGTGCAGGAACCCGACATGCACGAACCCTCGGGCGATTTCGAACGCCTGCAGGTCGCGCTGAAGGAGCAATGGCAGATCGAGGGCGTGACCGCGCCGCTGTCGGTGCTGCAAAAGCTGCAACCGGCCCTTCGCAAGGGCAAGTGGCAGGTGAGCCTCGCGCTGCATCAGCCTGCGAACACGGAAGATTTCCGCATCCTCGATGTCTGGCCCGGCCTGCATGAGGGCGGGCTTTATGGCCTCGCCATCGACCTCGGCTCGACCACCATCGCGGCGCATCTGTGCGATTTGACGGACGGGCGCGTGCTGGCCTCCTCGGGCCTGATGAACCCGCAGATCCGCTTCGGCGAAGACCTGATGAGCCGCGTCAGCTACGCGATGATGAACCCCGGCGGCGATGCCGAGATGACCCGCGCGGTGCAGGAGGCCATCGCGACCCTCGCCACCGAGATCGCCGCCGAGGGCGGGATCGACCCCGCGTTGATCTTCGAGACGGTGATCGTATGCAACCCGGTGATGCATCACCTGCTGCTGGGCATCGACCCGGTCGAGCTTGGGCAGGCGCCCTTCGCGCTCGCCACCTCGGGGAGCCTCACCCTGCCCGCGCGCGAGATCGGCCTGAGCACCATCGCGCCCGCGGCCCATGTATACCTGCTGCCCTGCATCGCGGGCCATGTGGGGGCCGATGCCGCCGCCGTCGCCCTCAGCGAAGAACCCGACAAGGCCGAGGCGCTGACCCTCATCGTCGATGTCGGCACCAATGCCGAGATCCTGCTGGGCGACAAGACCGGCGTTCTCGCCTGTTCCTCGCCCACCGGCCCCGCCTTCGAGGGCGCGCAGATCAGCGCGGGCCAGCGCGCCGCCCCCGGTGCCATCGAACGGATCGAGATCGACCCGGTGACCAAGGCCCCCCGCTTCCGCGTCATCGGCTGCGAGCTGTGGTCCGACGACCCCGGTTTCACTGACGCCACGAAAGACACCGGCATCACCGGCATCTGCGGCTCGGGCATCATCGAGGCCGTGGCCGAAATGCGCATGGCGGGCCTTTTGGATGCAAGCGGCCTGATCGGCAGCGCCGAGGCGACGGGCACGGCCCGCTGCGAACCCACGGGCCGGACGCATGCCTACCTTGTGCATGACGCGACCGAAACGGGCGGCCCGCGCATCACCGTGACCCAGGGGGACATCCGCGCGATCCAGCTGGCGAAATCGGCGCTTTACGCGGGCGCGCGGCTTCTGATGGACAAGCGCGGCGTCGACAAGGTCGACAAGGTTGTTCTGGCCGGGGCCTTCGGCGCCCATATCAGCCCCAAACACGCGATGGTGCTGGGCATGATCCCCGACGCGACGCTCGAGAATGTCACCAGCGCGGGCAACGCGGCGGGCCACGGCGCGCGCATCGCGCTGTGCAATCGGTCGGCGCGGCAGAAGATCGAGCAGACCGTGCGCCGGATCGAGAAGATCGAGACGGCGATCGAGCCGAAATTCCAGGAGCATTTCGTCAACGCCAACGCCATCCCCCACGCGACCGATCCGTTCCCGGAACTCGCGCGCATCGCCCCCTTGCCACAGGTGGCCTTCGGGGCGAGCGGCACTGCGCCGGGCGGTGGTGACGCGGGCGGGCGCAGGCGCAGGCGGAGGGTGTGAACGCCCCTTGACTGCGCCCCGGGGGCGGGCGTATCCCGTCCCTCCAGAGCGCGGGTATGGTGAAAAGGTATCACGCGAGCTTCCCAAGCTTAAGTTACGGGTTCGATTCCCGTTACCCGCTCCAATCCGGCTCTAAGACATCGCCGACGATCCGCCTGCGCGCCGCGAAATCCTGCGAAAGATTCCCCTAAATCGTTTCCGGCGCGCCGCATTTCCGCCGCAGGCCGGGGGCATTGTCGTTGGTATCGAAACGCCGGGTCTCCTCCCTTCCCCGGCGCTTCACCCTCCCTGACCCGACTTCGGGCCGCGCTCCTTCCCATGGGCGCGGCCCTTTTTCCCGTCAGGCCCGCCTCAGCCGGGCGATCATCACCGGCACGATCACCGTCAGCACGATCAGGCGAAAGACGTGATGGGCCGCGACGAAGGCCGGCTCCAGCCCGGTTTCCACCGCGATGGCCGCCATCACCTCGACACCGCCCGGCGCAAAAGCCAGCAGCAGCGCGGCAGGCGGCAGGCCCACGATCCCCGCGGCCAGCCATGCGCCGGCGGCGGCCACCGCGCAGGCGATCACGGTCGAAACCACCCCGGCGACGAAGGCGCCAGCAAGCCCGCGCCGGTCGAGCCCCGAAAACCGCGTGCCGATCAGCGTGCCCATGCACACGAAGGCCGTGACCGTCATCCAGACGGGCATCGTCCCCGGCGTCAGGTCCGACCCATGCCCCAGCGCCGAGACCGCCATCGCGCCCAGCAACAGCGGTGCCGGGATGGAGAGGCGCTTGAAGATCAGCCCCAGCGCGAGCGAAAGCGGGAAGATCAGCACCAGCGACAACGGCGAGATCGGCCCACGGTCGGTCAGGTAGGCCGTGCCCTCCACCCCCCAGAGCGCCATCAGGACCGGCACGATCAGCGTCAGCATGAGCACCCGCACGGACTGCACCAGCGCCACACGCGGCACGTCGGCGGCAAGGTCCGTGGACAGGCCAAGCACGTAGCTCAGGTGGCCGGGCGTGGCCGCCAGCGTCGCCGTCATCCGGTCATAGCGGAACGCCCGGATCAGCACCGCCTTGACCACCAGCAGCACCAGCACGATCGTCACCGTCAGCACCGCCAGCGACAGGGGCCATGTCAGCGCCGTGGCGATCACCTCGGGCGTTACCGTGCTGCCGATCTGCACCCCGATCACGAGGAACACGGCGTCGCGGAGCGGGTCGGGGATGGCGGTGCGCAGCCCCATGAGCGTGGCGATTGAGACCGCCGCCGCAGGCCCCGTCAGCACCGCCGCTGGGAACCCGACGAGCCAGAACAGGGCCGCGCCCCCCGCACCGATCAGCAGGGTCAGCGGAACCGCGCGCCAACTCGCGTCAATCGCCGTCATAGGTCCACCGGTACCCCGGCGGGGTCGGCCCCTTGTTGCGGCCGCCCTGCTCGGTCTGCTCCCAGGCATGGGCCAGAAGCCCCACCGAGCGCGACAGGCCGAAGAAGCCGCGCGCCAAGGGCGGCGGGCAACCCAGCTCGGCGTAGATCACCGCCGTCGCCCCGTCGATGTTCATCGGCACGGGCTTGCCGCGTTCATGGGCCAGATGGCGCTCGATGGTGCGGCCGATCCCGGCATAGGCGCCGGAAACGGCACCCGCCTGCGCGGCCTCGTCGACCAGCGCCAGAAGGCGCGGAGCGCGCGGATCGACGGGCTTGTGGAACCGGTGGCCAAATCCGGGAAGGAACGGGCCATGCTCTGCCCGCCACGCGTCAAGCGTGCCCAAAAGCCCCTCGGGGCCCGCGCGTTCCACCGCGCGATACATCGAGACCGCCTGCTCGCCCGCGCCGCCATGCACGTCACCCAGCATGTTGAGGCCCGTGGCCATCGCCGATTGCAGCCTGACGCCACAGGTCGCGGCCATGCGCGCGGCGGCGATCGAGGGGGCCTGCGGCCCGTGATCGACCGCGGCCACCAGGGCTGCCTCGAAAAGCGCCGCGCGGGGGCCGGTGATCTCTTCGCCCATGACCATGAGCCAGATCATCTGCGCAAAGCCGGTTGTGCCGATCAGCTCCTGAACGGGGCGGCCGCGCAGGTGGATGCGGCCCGGTTCCATGTCGATGATCCTGGTCCGCCACCAGTCCGGCACATCGCGTCCGTCGCTCAAATCACGCCCTCCGCGCGCATGGCCTCGATCTCGTCCCCGCTGTAGCCCAGCTCCGACAGGATGTTCCAGCTGTCCTGGCCCAGGATCGGCGGAGGGGCCGCGACCGAGGGGCGCTGCCCGTCGATCATCGCACCGATGCGGACAAGGTCGATGGGCCGCCCCACGCCGGGGACATCCTCGAACCGGGCGAGGAAGTCGCGGCCCCTCACCTGCGCGTGGGCCAGCACCTCCGGCACGCTCAGCACCTTGCCCGCGGGCACGCCGAGGGCGTTCATCTCGGCCGCCCAATCCGCCGCGGGGCGGGCGGTCAGCACCGTTTCCAGTTCGGCGCGGAGCGCGTGGCGGTTGGCCTTGCGATCCTCGCGCGTGGCGAAGCGCGGGTCTGACAAGAGGTCGTCGCGCCCGAGGTGACGGGCGAGAGCCAGCCACTGCTCGTCCTTGTTGGCGGCGATATTGATCGGCGCGTCAAGGCATTGGAAGGTGCCCGAGGGGGCGCTTGTCGGGTTCTCGTTGCCGTTGGGCTGAGGCGCTGTCCCGCCGATCAGGTGGTTCGACACCACCCATCCCATCGTCGCCAGAACCGCCTCGAGCATCGAGACATCGATGAAGGCCCCGCGTGGCGTGGCGTTCAAGGCCGCGGCAATCGCCATCGCCGCCGTCAGCCCGCCCACCGTGTCGGCCAGCGGGTAGCCCACCCGCAGGGGGGCGCTTTCCGCGTCGCCAGTGATCGACATGACGCCCGAGGCGCCCTGCACGATCTGGTCATAGGCGGGCCTGTCTGCCCATGGCCCACCCTGTCCGAAGCCCGAGATCGCGCAGTAGATGAGCCGCGGGTTCGCGGCTTTCAACGTCTCGTAACCAAGCCCGAGCCGGTCCATCACGCCGGGGCGGAAGTTCTCGACCAGCACGTCGGCACGAGCGACCAGCCGCTTCAGGGCCTCTTTCCCACGCGGGTCCTTGAGGTTGAGCGTGAGCGATTTCTTCCCGGCGTTCTGGGCGAGGAAACTGATCCCCATGCCGCGCGCCGACAGGTCCGGGTCGGCGCCGAGGTTGCGGGCGAGATCGCCGCGGCCCACCGCTTCGACCTTGATCACCTCGGCGCCCAGATGCGCCAGCTGGTGGCAGGCGAAGGGCCCCGCCAGCACGTTCGTCAGATCGAGAACCCGCACCCCGGCAAGGGGTGCGGGCGGCCCCGGTTCAGTCGCCATCGGCAACCCCTTCGGCCCGTTTGCGCGCCCGCCGCGCCCGGTAGCTCGGCAAGAGCACCAGGAGTGCCGCCAGCACCAGAAGCGCCAGGGTCATCGGGCGCTCGAGGATGAAGCTGACGCCTTGGTAAAGCTGCATGGCGCGGGCGAAATTGTCTTCCAGCATGGTGCCCAGGATGAACCCGATCAGCAGCGGCGCAAGGGGATAATCGGCAAAGCGCAACAGCGTCGCCACCACTCCGAAGCCCACGAGGATCAGCAACTCGGTCGAGTTGTTCTGCCCGATGTAGCTGCCCATCAGCGTGAAGAAGAGGATGAAGGGGATCAGGTAGTTGCGCGGGATCGCGAGGATCTTGGCGATATAGGGGATCAGCGGCAGGTTCAGCACCAGGAGCACGAGGTTGCCGATATACATCGAGATGATGACCGCCCAGAACACGTCGGGCTCATCCGTCATCAGCCGCGGCCCCGGCGTCACGTTCAGCGCGATGAGCGCGCCCAGCAGGATCGCCGTGGTCCCCGAGCCGGGGATGCCCAGCGTCAGCAGCGGCACGAAGGAGCCGGTGCAGGCGGCGTTGTTCGCCGTCTCGGGCGCGGCGAGACCCTTGATCGAGCCCTTGCCGAACTCCTCCTGTTCCTTGCCCTTGGCGAGGTTGCGTTCGACCGCATAGCCGAGGAAGGAGGCGATGGTCGCCCCTGCGCCGGGCAGGACGCCGATGAAGAAGCCCTGCAGCGACTGCCGCCCGATCACGGGGGCGATGGCCTTGGCCTCGCTCCGCGAGATGCGCAGCCCGGTGATCTTGCCGCTGTCGCCCTGCGCGGCACGCGCGGGGTTCATCACGAGAAACAGCGCCTCGGGCAGGGCGAACATCGCCATGGCCAGCGTGATGAAGGAGAAGCCCGATTGCAGCTCCATCATCCCGAAGGTGAAGCGCGGCATGTTCGACAGGGCGCCCTCGCCCACGGTGCCCATCATCAGGCCGAGGATCGTCATCATCAGCGCCTTGCCGACCTGCCCCGTGCCCGCGAAGGCCGCGATGGCCGAGAGGCCCACGACCATCAGCGCGAAATATTCCGCCGAGTGGAACAGGAGCGCGACCGTCGAGAGCGCGGGCGCGAAGATCATCAGAAGGATCGCGCCGATCGTGCCGCCCGCGAAGCTTGCGATGGCGGCGATGGTCAGCGCCTTGCCCGCCTGCCCCTTTCGGGCCATCGGGTAGCCGTCGAACGAGGTGGCGACCGTCCCCGCGACCCCCGGCGCGTTCAAGAGGATGGAAGAGGTCGAGCCCCCGAAGATCGCCCCGTAATAGACGCCCGACAGCAGGATCAGCGCGGCGGTCGGATCGCCCAGCCCGATGGCGACGGGGATCATGATGGCGATGATCGACATCGGTCCGAGGCCCGGCAACATGCCGATCAGCGTGCCGATGACGCAGCCGAAGACCACCATCGCCAGGTTGAAGGGCGTGACGGCGGCGGCCAGCCCGATCAGAAGTCCCTCGATCATGTCGGTGTCTCCTCAGACCAGGAAGGTGGGCCAGGGCCGCAGGAAGATGCCCAGCACCTCCTGCACCAGGTACCAGATGGACCCCGCGGCAATCGCCGCGACGGGCACGAGGATGTAGAGCTTGCGCTCGCCCAGGATCACCGCCCCCAGCACGAGGAACAGCACCGTGGAGCCGAGAAAGCCGAGCGGCCTCAGCGCGAAGGCATAGGCCGCCATCAGGCCGATCAGCGCCAGCGCCTGGCCCACGTGGTAATCGCCGAGCCGCGACAGGTCGATCACGCCATCCGCCTTGGCCTTCTCCGCATCGGCGGCGGGCTTGGGCGAGAACAGCACGATCATCCCCACGATGATGCCCGCGATGGTGAGCATCTTGGGAAAGGTCGACGGCCAGATCGGGTTGCGCCGAAGGATCGGCGGCAGGCTGTCATCCATGGTGAAGAAGGCGGCATAGCCATACACGCAGCACAGCGCGATGAAGGCCAGCGCGATCCAGCGATCGAGAGCCATCGGGCGTCCCTCCCGGTTTCGGGCTTCGTGGGGTCGGTGAAGAAGGGGCCGCCGCGCACCGCGACGGGCGCGGGCGGCCCCGAATATCACCCTGTCCGCCACGCGGGCGGACAGGGCCGGTCATGGCCTCAGAGGAAGCCCAGATCGCGCATCAGGTCGCCGATCTGCTGCTCCTGCGCCTCGAGGAAGGCCTCGAACTCGTCACCGGGGCGGAAGATGTTCACGAGGCCCATACGCCCGCGGACGGCTTCCCACTCCGGGGTTTCCAGCATCGCGCCCAGCAACTCCTGGTAGGCCGCGACCTGCTCTTCCGGCATGCCCGGCGCGCCGAAGAAGCCGCGCCAGTTGACGAATTGCGCGTCGATCCCCTGCTCTGCGAAGGTGGGCGCCTCGGCATAGGCCGCCACGCGCTCGGGCGCGGTCACGCCGAGGATGCGGACCTCGCCCTGCTCGGCCAGCGCCACCGCTTCGGAGAAGCCGGTCGACAGCGCGTCGATCTCGCCCGACAGAAGGCCGGCCATCGCCTCGCCGCCCGCGTCGTAGCCGATGTAGTTGAAGGCGGTCGGGTCCTCGCCCGCGGCCTGCATCACGATCGCGGCGACGAGGTGGTCCATGCCGCCCGGAACCGAGCCGCCGCCGATGGCGAAGCCCATGCCGTCCTCGCGATACATCGCCAACGCGTCTTCCATCGACTGGATCGGGCTGTCGGTGGTCACGACGAGGGCCGCGTAATCGCCCACGGTGCCCGCGACGAGGGTCAGGTCACGGAAGCTCTGCGCGATCTCGCCAGTCAGCGCCCGGATCACGATGGGGGTGGAGTTCACCATCAGCGTGCCGTGGCTGGAGGCCGCGTTCTCGATCAGGTGCGCGATGGCCACGCCGCCGCCGCCGCCCGACATGTTCTCGAAGGTCGCGTTGCCCACGAGGCCCGCGTTGGTCAGCGCCTCGCCCGTGCCACGCGCGGTGCCGTCCCAGCCGCCACCGGCACCGCCGGGGATCAGGAAGTGGACACTGTCCATCATCTGGTGGCCATCGGCCTTTGCCATGCCCGAAAAGGCCAGCGTTGCGGTTGCCGCGGCGATCAGCGCGCGACGAGTCCACCCAAGGGTGTTCATGTGGTCATCCTCCCATTTGACAGGCGGTCCTCCGCCGCCCATTCTTCACTTTCATCACAAAAAGCTGACATGGGCCTGACACGGGCCGGCGCGGGGCGGGAACAGGGTGCGATACCTTCTGGTCGAGGATAACCGGGAACTCGCCGAGGCCATCATCGGACGGCTCGCGCTGGATGGTCATGCCGTCGATCACGCGGCCAGCCTAGCGGAGGCGGAGGATTGGCTGGCCACGGCGGGATACGACCTGATCCTGCTCGACGTGATGCTGCCCGACGGCGACGGGCGCGATTTTCTTGCGCGCAGCCGTGCCCATCTCGAAACGCCGGTGATCGTGCTGACCGCGCGTTCACAGGTCAGCGACAGGGTCGGCGCGCTCGACATGGGCGCCGACGACTACATCACCAAGCCCTTCGACTTCTCCGAACTCGAGGCGCGCTGCCGCGCCGTCCTGCGCCGCCGCGGCGGGGCCGCGCGCAACCAGGTCGCGCTTGGCGCCGCGCTGTTCGATCCGCTGGCGGGCACGCTCAGCACCGGGGACGACACCGTCGAGCTGCGCAATCGCGAGCTGCGCCTGCTCGAGGTCTTCGTCCGGCACCCCGGCCAGATCCTGTCGAAAACGCAGCTGATGGACCGGCTTTTCGCGCAGGATGCCGACGTGACCGAGAACGCGATCGAGGTCTATGTCGGCCGTCTGCGCCGCCGCATCGATGGAATGGGCGTGAGGATCGAGACGGTGCGCGGCCTCGGCTACCGGCTCGAAACGGGCGCGTCCTGATGCTGACAGGCTCCATCGGGCGGCGGCTTACCCTGCTTCTGGCCTGCGTGGCGGCGCTCCTGTCACTGCTCAGCTGGGGCATGGTGACCCTGCTGGCCCAGCAGGCCGCCGAGCGCACGCAGGACAACGTGCTCGCCGCCTCGGCCACCACCATCGCCGAGACGTTGCGCAGCGAACAGGGCGAGGTGCGGCTGGAACTGCCCTACTCGGCCTTCTCCATGCTGGGAGCGATCGGGCAGGACAGCGTCTTTTACCGCGTCGCCGCGGGCGCCGAGCTTCTGACCGGCTACGAGGACCTGCCAGCGCCCGCCGATCCACTTGCGCCCGGCACCATCGGCTTCGACACGGCCACCTACGGCGGCGAGGAAATCCGCATGGCCTCGCTGACGCGGCTGGTGCTGGCCGGACCCGGCCCCGTGCCGGTCACGGTCAGCGTGGCCCAGACCCGCAACGGCGTGGCGCGCATCTCGGCCGAGCTGTCGCGCACGGCAGCGCTCTTCTCGGTGGCCTTCTTCGTGGTGGCGGTAGGCCTGTCGGCCTTTGCCGCACGCGCCTCGCTCAGGCCGCTGAACGAGATCGCCGCCGCCGTCTCGCGGCGCGGCCCTTCGGACCTGCGCCCGCTGCGCCGCCCCGCCCCCGAGGAACTGGCACCGCTCATGTCCTCGCTGAACCGGCTGATGGACCGCCTCGGCCAGTCGATCCGCCGCTCCGAGGATTTCATCGCCGAGGCTGCACACCGGGTGCGCACGCCGCTGGCGACAGTCCGCACGCAAGCCGAGATCGCGCTGCGCACCGTCACCGACGAAACCGAGAAGCAGCGCCTGCGCGGCATCATCCGCGCGGTCGACGAAAGCTCGCGCTCGGCGGGGCAGCTTCTTGACCACGCCACCGTCGCCTTCCGCGCCGAGGACCTGTCGCGCGACCCGGTCGACCTGGCCGAGCTGGCCGCGCAGACCGCCGCCGCGCTGGAGCCCACGGCCTCGATGAAGGACATCCGCCTGCGGGTCGAGGCGGAAAGCGCGATGGTCTTGGGCGATGCCGTCCTTCTCGACAACGCGCTGAGGAACGTGCTGGACAACGCGATCAAGTATTCGCCCGAGGACACCACCGTGGTCCTGCAGGTCGAGACGCGGGGCCGCGAGGCCCGCCTGACCGTCCGCGACGAGGGGCCGGGGCTTGGCGAGGGCCCGGTCGAGGCGCTGACCGAGCGCTTCCGCCGCGGCACCAACACCGGGGGGATCGTCGGCTCGGGCCTCGGGCTGACCATTGCGCGGGATGTTCTGCAGGCCCATGGCGGCAGCCTGCATCTCGAAACCGCCGAAGGAGGAAAGGGAACATGCGTCACGCTTGCCTTGCCGTTGTCCTGACGCTCTGGGCCGCGCTGGCCGCGGCCTACGAGGTCGAGGATCACCGTCTCTATCCCGGCACGGGCGACACGGTGCTGCGCATCGTCTCGACCGCCGACCTCGAGGTGTTCGAGCCCTACCTGCTGGCCTACCAGGCGTCGCGTCCGGCGCTGTCGATCGACTACACGGTCGTGTCGTCCGCCGATCTCTACCGCGCGCTGCGCGGCGGGACGGAGTTCGACCTCGCGATCTCCTCGGCGATGGACCTGCAGTTCCGGCTGGCCAATGACGGGCTGGCCCAGCCCCACCGGTCGGATGCCACCGCCGCACTGCCCGACTGGGCGCGCTGGCGCGACCTGATCTTCGCCTTCACCGCAGAACCCGCGGTCGTCGTTCTGTCGACCGAGCGCTTCGCGGGTCTGCCCGTGCCGGAAACCCGGCAGGACCTGATCACGCTTCTGCGCGAACACCCCGAGCGGTTCCGGGGCGCTGTCGGCACCTATGACGTACGCGACAGCGGCCTCGGCTACCTTTTCGCCACGCAAGAGGCGCGCTCGACCGATGCCTATTGGCGCCTGTCCGAGGTGATGGGCAGGCTCGATCCGCAGCTCTACTGCTGCTCGGGCCAGATGATCGACGACGTGACCGAGGGGCGGCTGGCGCTGGCCTACAACGTGCTGGGCAGCTACGCGGCCGACCGGATGGCGCGCGATTCGGGCGGGCGGGTGCAGATCCTGCGGATGCAGGATTACGCCAATGTCATGCTGCGCACCGCGATCATTCCCGCCACCGCGCAGCAGGTCGAGGCCGCGGGCGGCCTGATCGACATGCTCGCCCGCCTCGGGCTGCGCGACGCGCCGGAGGACTGGCCGCTGCCGCCGCTCGGCCAAAGCGGCGACACCCCCTTCACCGGCTTCGGCCCCATCCGCCTCGGGCCTGCGCTGATGGTCTATCTCGACCCGCTGAACCGGCGGGCCTTCCTGACCGAGTGGGAGAACGCGATGGAGCAGCGATAGGGCTTGCGGCCCCGCCGCGCCCGCGGCAACCCTCAAGCCATGGATCTGCGCTATCACACCGCGCTCGACGCGCCCGCGCTACGCGCGCTCGGCATCCCCGCCCCCTGGGGGTTCGGGCTGGCCGACCGGGTGCGCTTCGGCGAGATCGACGCGCTGGGGCATGTGAACAACACCGCCTACCTGCGCTGGTTCGAAAGCTTCCGCCTGCCCTATCTTCAGGTGCGCGGGGTCACGGATTACGGCCCGGAAAGCCCGCGGCTTGTCCTGAAGCGCGCCAGTTGCGACTACATGGCCGAGATGCTGAACGGCATGGATTATGTCGTGACGGGCCGCACGCGGGCGTTCCGCAGGACATCCTTCACGATGGAGTTCGCCGTCTGGCTGCCCGATCCCTCCCGCGCGCGCCAGACCGCCGCCGGCGAGGCGATCGTCGTGCTCCTGAACCGCGAAAGCCCCGGACGCTACCCGATCCCCGAGGCCGGGCGCCGCGCATTCGTGGATATCGACGGCGCCGTGGCCGAGGGCAGCTAGCCCTCTGCCCTGCCCCGCACGTACTCGACAAGCGCCATGGTCGAGCCATCCTTGTCCGCGCCATCGGCCTCGCCCGTCAGGACCGGCTCCAACGCCTTGGCCAGTTCCTTGCCCAGCTCGACCCCCCACTGATCGAAGCTGTTGATGCCGAGGATCACGCCCTCCACGAAGACGCGGTGTTCGTAGAGCGCGATGACCTGGCCCAGCACGAAGGGCGTGAGCGTCGGATAGACCAGCGTGGTCGAGGGGCGGTTGCCGGGGAAGACGCGGTGGCGCGCCTGCCGCTCCAATTCGGCCCCCCCGAGGCCCGCCTTCGCCATGATCGCCCGCGCTTCATCGAGCGAGCGGCCGCGCATCAGCGCCTCGGACTGCGCAAGGCAGTTGGCGACGAGAAGCCGGTGATGATGGGCAAGCCCGGGCTCGTGGCCTTTCGCGGCGACGAGGAATTCGCAAGGGATCACCCGCGTGCCCTGGTGGATCAGCTGATAAAAGGCGTGCTGCCCGTTGGTGCCGGGCTCGCCCCAGACCACGGGGCCGGACTGCATCGCCAGATCGCTGCCATCCATCGCCACGCGCTTGCCGTTGCTTTCCATCTCGAGCTGCTGGAGATATGCAGGAAGCCGCGCAAGCCTTTGATCATAGGGCAGAACCGCGCGGGTCGCGTGGCCCTGCACCTGGTTGTGCCAGATGCCGACGAGGGCCAGAAGAACCGGCAGGTTCTCGGCCAGTTCGGCCTCGCGGAAATGCGTGTCCATTGCGCGGCCCCCGGCGAGGAACTCCTCGAACCGGGCGGGGCCGATGGCCAGCATCAGGCCAAGGCCGATGGGCCCCCACATGGAATAGCGCCCGCCGACCCAATCCTCGAATCCGAAAACCTTTTCAGGATCAATGCCGTAGGCTGCGGTCTTGTCACCGGCACTCGAGAGCGCGACGAATTGCGCGGCGGGGTCCTGCACCGTCTCGGCCATCCATGCCCGTGCCGTGTCGGCATTGGTCATGGTCTCGATCGTGGTGAAGGTCTTGGAGGCGACGATCACCAAAGTCGTTTTTGGATCAAGCCCTTGCAGCGTGTCGTTGATGTGCGCGCCATCCACGTTCGACACGTAATGCAGGCGCGGCCCATCGTGGTAGGGCGCCAGCGCCAGCGTCGCCATCGCCGGCCCAAGGTCCGAGCCGCCGATGCCGATGTTGACCACATCGGTATAGCGCCCGCCCGCGCCCGCGATCTCGCCCGACCGGAGCTTGTCGGCGAAAGCCGCCATGCGCGCGCGCGTCTCCAGCACGCCCGGCAGCACGTCCTGCCCGTCGACCAGGATCGGGCCCTCATCGGCGCGAAGGGCCGTGTGCAGCACCGCCCGCCCCTCGGTCTCGTTGATCTTCTCGCCCGCGAACATCGCGTCGCGTCGTGCCTCGACCCCCGTCAGCCGGGCAAGCTCGACCAGCAGCGACAGGCCCGCATCGTCGATCTGCGTCTTCGAGAAATCGAAGAGCATGTCGCCAAGGCTCCGCGAGAACCGCGCCGCGCGCGCGGGATCTTCCGCGAAGAGCGACAGGAGGCTGCGCCCCTCGCAGGCTGCGCCGCGGCGCTTCAGATCGTCCCAGATGCCGCTCATGCCGTCACTCCGCCCAATGGACCTTGGCGCCGCTCAGAACCGCGCGGACCGGCGCCTCGATGGCCGGCAGATGCGCTGCCCGCTCGAGCGCCGCGCGCTTCTCGGCGCCGGTGATCACGATATGCGTGCTCATCGCGCCCTTCAGAACGGGCGCGGTCAGGGTGATGCGCGGCTCGCCCGCGCCCTCGGCGCGCATCGCCATCAGGGGCGGCGCGTGATCGTCGAGCGCCGCCGCGAGGTTGTCCGCACCGGGAAAAAGGCTCGCCGTGTGCATGTCGGCCCCCATGCCGAGAAGCAGGACCGACAAGGGCAGATGCCCCTCCAGCCCCTCCGACAGCTCTTCGAGCTTGTCCTCGGGCGACGGTGCCTCGGCGTAAAGCGGGACCAACGTCGCCGCGGAAGCCTTTGACACCAAGAGACGTTTCTTCAACAGCGCCGTGTTCGACCGCGGGCTGTCCTCGGGCACCCAGCGCTCATCGTTCAGCACGACCGCCACGCGGTCCCAATCGAGCGCCTGCTCGCTCAGCACGTCGAAGATCGGGCCGGGCGTCGTGCCGCCGGGCACCGAGAAGCTGACCCGGTCATGGTGGCGCAGCGCCTCGGCCAGTTCACTGGTGAGCTGGTCGGCCAGGTCCAGCATCATCAGGTCGCGGTCAGGGTACTCGAGCAGCTCCATCTCAGATCTCCCGCCATCTGCGATCGTCGCGGTGCATGAGGATCGCGGCCTCCTCCGGCCCCGTGCTTCCGGGTGCATAGGGCACCGGCCGGTCGGCCCGGCGCTGCCAATCCTCGATGATCGGGTCGGTCCAGCCCCAGGCGGCCTCGACCTCGTCGCCGCGCATGAACAGCGTCTGGTTGCCCCGGATCACGTCCATGATCAGCCGCTCGTAGGCGTCGGGCACATCCGTCGCCTCGGGCCCCAGCGCATCGGCAAAGCTCATGTCGAGCGGCACGTCGATCAGGCGCATACCCCCCGGCCCCGGTTCCTTGATCGTCACGCGCAGGTCGATCCCCTCATCGGGTTGCAGGCGGATCGACAGCACGTTGGACCGGCTCCCGGCATCCGCATCGAAGATCGAATGCGGCGTCTTCTTGAAATGCACCACGATCTCGGACTTGCGCGATTTCAGCCGCTTGCCCGTGCGCAGGTAGAATGGCGTGCCGTTCCATCGCCAGTTGGCGATGTGCAGCTTCATGGCGATGAAGCTTTCGGTCAGGCTTTCGGGGTTCTCTGCGTCCTGCGCATAGGAGGGATGCTCGCCCGCCTTGTACTGGCCTCGGACGATATGCTCGGGCTCGACCGGGTCGAGGGCGCGGATCACCTTGAGCTTCTCGTCGCGCACCGCGTTCGGCTCGAAATGCGCCGGCGGCTCCATCGCGGTCAGGCAAAGCAGCTGCATCAGGTGGTTCTGCACCATGTCCCGCATCGCCCCGGACTTGTCGTAATAGGCCCCGCGCCCGCCAACGCCCACCTCTTCGGCGACGGTGATCTGGACGTGGTCGACATATTGCGCGTTCCACAGCGGCTCGAAGAGCGTATTGCCGAAGCGGACGGCCATCAGGTTCTGGACCGTCTCCTTCCCGAGGTAATGGTCGATCCGGTAGATCTGTGTCTCGGCGAAATGCGTGGCCAGCGTGGCGTTCAGATCACGGGCCGATTTCAGATCACGACCGAAGGGCTTTTCCACAACGATCCTGGCATCTTGCCGGGCGATATTGAAGTGGTGGAGACGTTCGGCCAATGCCCCGAAAAGGCTGGGCGCGACAGAGAAATAAAAGGCCTGCACCACGTCATCGCGCATCAGGTCGCGCAGGTCGGACCATCCGTCATCGCCGGTCGCGTCCACCGCGACATAGCTCAACCGCTCGCAAAAGGCCTTCAGGCTATCGGCATCCCGCTTCTCGGCTGGCAGGAAGGTTTCTATGGCTTCAGCCACCTGCTCGGCCCATGCGGCGCTGTCCTGCGCGGTCCGCGCGGCGCCGATGATCCGCGCCTCGGGGGGCATCTGGCCGTCGCAGAACCGCCGGTAGAGCCCCGGCAGGATCTTGCGCCGGGCCAGATCGCCGGTTGCCCCGAAAATGACGAGGTCGAACGGATCGACCGGAATGACGCGCGATACCATCTTGAGTGTCCCGTTTCGCTGGCGGCACCGTTAGCGCTAACGGCGCCTGTCGTTCCGGCGTCTACACCTGACAATGCGTCGAGTCTAGCAAATCGCGACAGGACGACACCAGACCGGTCCTCATTGCTGCATGGCGCAGAGCAGTTCGAACATGACCGACGCGCCGAGCCAGGCCGTGATCCCGCCCGTGTCGAAGGGCGGCGAAACCTCGACGAGGTCCGCGCCGATCACGTCGAGGCCGCGCAAGCTGCGCACGCATTGTATGGCCTCGAAGGAGTTTGGCCCGCCCACCTCGGGCGTGCCCGTGCCCGGCGCATAGGCCGGATCGACGAAGTCGATGTCGAAGCTGACATAGGTCGGCCCACTGCCGACGACTTCGCGGGCGATCTGCATCACCTGCGCCCAGCCGAGGGCGACGCATTCCTCGATGGGGATGATCCTGACACCGCGGTCCCAGCCGTACTGGAAATCCTCGTTGTTGTAGGAGGTGCCGCGCATGCCGATCATCACGGTCCGCGTCGGGTCAAGGCAGCCCTCCTCGATCGCCTGCCGGAACGGGTTGCCATGGGTCAGCGTTTCGCCGCCGAAATAGGGCGGGTATAGGTCGGTGTGGCTGTCGAGCAGGACCAGGCCGAAGGCCTCGCCACGCGCCGCCCGCAACTCGCGCAGGACGGTCAGCGTGCACAGGTGGTCGCCCCCCACCATGAAGGGGCGGATCCCCTGCCCCAGTACATCACGGATGAAACCTTGCGCATTCCCCAGCGCCTCGTCCTGGTCCACCGGGCTCATGGCGACGTCGCCGAGGTCGGCGATCTTCGCCGATTTGAACGGCTCCTGACCCGTGGCGCGGTTGCGCTCGCGGATCATGGTCGAGGCATCGCGCAGCGCCCGCGGCCCGTGACGTGCGCCGGGACGGTTCGAGGTGGCGCCGTCCCACGGCAGGCCGAAGATGCCGATTTCCACCTCGGGCCGGCGCGGATGGTCGGGCGGCAGATACGGCAGGCGCATGAAGCTGGGCACACCGGCATAGCGCGGCAGGTCGGTGCCCGAAGGCGGCTGGAAAAAGGGATCGGACATCGGGCACACTCCTTGGTCGGGGCGACGCTAGCCGCACCCGTGCGCCCTGTCACGCCCCTGAACGGTGGCGGATCAGGCTTCCAGCTCGCTGTCCCAGTAGAGGAAGTCGAGCCAGCTGTCATGCAGGTGGTTGGGCGGGAACTTGCGGCCCATGTTGCGCAGTTCCTCCGCGCCGGGCTGGCGCGGCGGTTTGCGCAGGCTGAGGCCCGACTGGCGCAGGCTCTTGGAGCCCTTGCGCAGGTTGCAGCCGGAACAGGCGGCCACGACATTCTCCCAGCTCGTCACGCCGCCGCGGGCGCGCGGCACGACATGGTCGAAGGTCAAATCGCCCTTGCCGCCGCAATACTGGCAGGAGAATTCATCCCTCAGAAAAAGATTGAAGCGCGTGAAGGCCACGCGCTTCTGCGGTTTGACGAAATCCTTCAGCACCACGACGGACGGTATTCGGATCTCGGTCGAGGGGGATCTCACGACCTCGTCATATTCCGCCACGATCTGAACCCGGTCGAGCCAGGCCGCCTTGACCGCCTCCTGCCAGGGCCAGAGCGACAGCGGATAATAGCTGAGCGGGCGGTAATCGGCGTTCAGCACCAGCGCGGGATGCTGCTTCAGCGCCCCCGGCTCGCGAACGAAATGGGTCCTGAACTCGGTTTCTGTCGCGGCCTGCATGCGTGACTCCGTCCCTGCCCTGTCTGCCCGATACCCAAGCACCAGAGCGGGAGCCCCGCTCCAGCACTGCATCCACTATATCTAGGCTTTTCGATCCGGCAAGCCTTACAAGATGCTGTGGATGTCGCGTTCAGGGATAGGCGATCACCTTGACAGATTCGTGACGTTATCCACAGCACCCCGCCCGCGAAATCAGCAGGCCGGAGATGCCGGGTGCCGTCAGTCCTCCTCCGGGGTCGCGCGGCGCTCCTGCCCCAGCACTTGCCGCAGGAAGGCCAGCGCGACCGACAGCCCGTCGGGCGCGATGCCATGCGCCGTGCCCTGCATGATATGGGCATAGACCTCGGTGAAGCCCGCGCGCTCCAGCGCCTCGGCAGCCTCGGGCAGCGATTGCGGCGGGACCACGTCGTCCTGATCGCCATGCACCAGCAGGATCGGCGGGCGCACCACCACCTCGTCGGCCAGCGCCTCGGGGTTCACCAGCCGCCCCGAGAACCCCACGACACCGGCCACCGCATCCTCGCGCCGGGGCGCGACATGCAGGCTCATCATCGTGCCCTGCGAAAAGCCTACGAGCGCCACCTGCTCGGGCAGCATGTCCTCGTCCACCATCATGCGGTCGAGAAAGGCGTTCAGGTCTTCGGCCGCCCGCGCCATGCCGCTTGCGGCCTCCTCCTCCGAGGAGCCGTCGATCCAGGGGATCGGGAACCACTGGAAGCCCATCGGGTTCATCACCGAGCGTTCCGGCGCGTTTGGAGCCACGAAAACCGTGTCGGGCAGGTGCGGCTTCAACG
>CBFIFZ010000006.1:0-35273 GCA_965661995.1 Roseicyclus sp. | reverse complement strand
CGATGCCGCGCCATGGTTGGCCCGGCGGCTGGCCGCGCCGAGGCCCGGAACGCTGCACGTCGTCTACAACACGATTGCATGGCAGTACTTCCCGCCCGAGACGCAGGCCGCCGCCAACGCCGCGCTGGAGGAGGCCGGGCGCCGCGCGACGGCCGACGCGCCGCTCGCGCATATGGCGATGGAGGCGGATGGGGACGCCGGGGGGGCCGCGCTCACCCTGCGGCTCTGGCCGGACCCCGAGGGCGGTGGCACACCGCATCTGCTCGCACGGGTGGATTTTCATGGCCGCTGGATCGCTTGGAAGTTGTAGACATTGCCAAATTTCCCGCACCTGTTAGCGTGAGTGTCAGGTAAACAGGACAGGTGAGGTGTAGCGATGGGTTTCTCCATTGTGCCGTCGGTGAATGTGCTCGGAGGCCCGCTGACCGGCTGTTCGCGCGACCCGATGACGGGGTTTTTCCGCAACGGCCAATGCGACACCTGCGCCGAGGATCACGGATCGCACACGGTCTGCGCGGTGATGACGGCGGAATTCCTCGCTTTCTCGAAATACGTGGGCAACGACCTGTCGACGCCGCGACCGGAATTCAACTTCGCGGGCCTCAAGCCCGGTGACCAATGGTGCCTCTGTGCGAGCCGGTTCCTGCAGGCCCATGATGAAGGGGTCGCACCGCGTGTGAACCTGACGGCGACCCATGAGCGTGCCCTCGACATCGTGCCGCTGGAGGTGCTGGAAGCGAACGCGCTCGGCCACGGCTGAGCCGGACGGGGGTCAGGCGGCAGGGGCCATTGCCTCACCCATCAGGTCCTCGACGAACAGGCTGAGAAGCTGGGGCCGCCCGCTGACCCCGGCCTTGCGATAGATCGCGTTGGTCTGCGCCTTTACCGTGCCCTCCGAGGTAGCGCGCAGCGCGGCGATCTCGGCAATCGACATGCCCTTGAGCGCAAAAAGCGCGACATCGCGCTCGGCAGGTGTCAGCCCCCATTCGTCGAACCGTTCGTCGACAAGCTCCATGAACGCGCCCGAGGCGGCGCGGAGTGCCTGTTCGACCGCACGGGTCCGCAGCAATGACGCGCGGAGCGTGATGGCGCCAAGCACGACGCCGAGAATCAGGCCCAGCGCAGCGCCGATCTCCATCAACTCCCGGTATCTCCAGGGCACCGGATCGATGGGCACGCGGAAAAGTGCCAACAGGATATCGGACACGAAGAAGATCGCGCAGGCGACCTGAAGGACGAGGATCGTTCCAAAGAGCCCGGGACGGTTCAACATGCCGACGGCCCGGCGGAGGGGGCATCAGTCGTCGTCATCATCGTCGTCGTCGTCATCGTCATCGTCGTCATCGTCGGCATCGTCATCGTCATCATCGTCGTCATCGTCGTCGTCATCGTACTCGCCCGCTTCGTAATCCCCGATATCGGGGACGCTGACGTCCTCGCCGTCACGCGAGACGAAATCCCGCAGGATGGCGCCGTTGCGCGGGTCGAACACAAGCTCACGGGTCATGGACCCGCGCCGCGCGAGAATGCGAACGCGACCGAGGAGAGTCTGGCGCATCTCGATGATGATGAAACCCTGATCTTCGAGCTGCCGCACGATCCCGCGCGTGACCCTGTCGGCCTGGGCCATGGCGGGACTGGCCAGCGAAAGCGTGGCAAGGGCGGAGGTCAGGAAGTCGCGGCGCGACAGCATCTGGTAGAGTCCTTTGCGAAAACCCGCCGACCCGAAACGGGCCGGCGGGATGAACCGGTCACGGCAAGAGGCCGATCACGGCTGGATCAGTCGTCGTCGTCATCATCGTCGTCATCATCATCATCATCATCATCGTAGTCGTCGTCATCGTCGTCATCATCATAGTCATCGTCGTCGTCGTAGTCGTCGTCATCGTCGTCATCATCATAGTCATCGTCGTCGTCGGTGAAGTCCTCGTCCTCACGGTCGTAATCGACCCCGACGCGGCCGATGTCGTCCGCATCCGCCCGTTCGAGCTCCGACTTCAGGATGTCGAGCGTCGCGATGTCGTAGACGACCTCGAGGGTCTGGTTGCCCATCGTCGCCTCGACCTTGATCTGCGTGGGACCCTCGTCGATCTCGATGTAGGTGAAGCCTTCGGCCTGGTATCGCGCGATCAGCGTATTGGCGAGACTGCTCTGGGCGTAGGCGGGCGACACGGCGACAAGGCCCAGCGCCGTGGTCGTCATCAGGATGCGGTTGATCATCTCGATCTCCTCTCGATGCGTGCGGGTGGCGCCAGTGCCACCCGTCACCGCCACCAGAGCGCCCGGCGGGGCCTTGAGAAATCGAGTATGGGTTTAGGCGGCGGGACGTAAACCCGCCGTCTACCGCCCTAAACCGAAGGTATAGGGATGACGGCCGCCTCAGGCGCCGGTCATGTCCCAGCCCAGCGCACGGGCGACGGTGAAGATGTCCTTGTCGCCCCGGCCACACATGTTCATGCAGATGATGTGGTCGCGCGGCAGCGCGGGGGCGATCTTGGTGACATGGGCCAGCGCATGGCTGGGCTCGAGCGCGGGGATGATTCCCTCGGTCTCGCACGACAGCTGGAACGCCTCGAGCGCCTCGGTGTCGGTGATCGAGACGTATTCGGCCCGCCCGATGTCATGCAGCCAGGCGTGTTCCGGCCCGATCCCGGGGTAGTCGAGGCCCGCCGAGATCGAGTGCCCCTCCAGGATCTGCCCGTCCTCGTCCTGCAGCAGGTAGGTCCTGTTGCCATGCAGCACGCCCGGACGCCCGCCGGTGAGGGAGGCGCAATGCTCCATCTTCTCGTTGACGCCCTTGCCGCCGGCTTCGACGCCGATGATGGCCACCTCCTTGTCGTCGAGGAACGGGTAGAACAGGCCCATCGCGTTCGACCCGCCGCCGATGGCGGCGATGATCGTGTCGGGCAGGCGGCCCTCGGCCTCCATCATCTGCTCGCGGGTCTCCTTGCCGATGATCGCCTGGAAGTCGCGGACCATCGCCGGGTAGGGATGCGGCCCCGCCACGGTGCCGATGCAGTAGAACGTGTCGCGCACATTGGTGACCCAGTCGCGCAGCGCGTCGTTCATGGCATCTTTCAGCGTGCCACGCCCCGAGGTGACCGGCACCACCTCGGCGCCGAGGAGCTTCATCCGGAAGACGTTGGGCGCCTGCCGCTCGACGTCATGGGCGCCCATGTAGACCACGCATTTCAGGCCGAACTTGGCACAGACCGTTGCGGTCGCCACGCCATGCTGGCCCGCGCCGGTTTCGGCGATGATGCGGGTCTTGCCCATGCGGCGGGCCAAGATGATCTGGCCCAGCACGTTGTTGATCTTGTGCGCGCCGGTGTGGTTCAGCTCGTCACGCTTGAAGTAGATCTTCGCGCCACCCAGACGCTCGGTCAGGCGTTCGGCGAAGTAAAGCGGGCTGGGGCGGCCGACGTAATGCTTCCAGAGGAAGTCCATCTCGTCCCAGAAGCTCTGGTCGGTCTTGGCGTGTTCATACTGCGCCTCGAGCTCGAGGATCAGCGGCATCAGCGTTTCGGACACGAAACGCCCGCCGAAATCGCCGAAGCGACCCTTTTCGTCCGGGCCGGTCATGAAGCTGTTCAGGATGTCGTCGGGCATCGGTTGCCTCCCCTTGGATCGGACGAGGGGTAGCGCGCCGCCCGCCACGGGGCAAGGGCAAGGCGTTTCGAAACGCCTTGAGTGACGCGGTTTCGAAACCGTGTTCCAAAGCCCGCGCGCGCGGGCTTAATCACGGGCTTTCGAAAGCCCGTGGTCCGCCCGGACCCGGCGGATCGGCAAACCGTTGCAGAAGATCACGAAATGGCGGCCGTTCTGCACCGCCTGGAATCCACGTCGCTCGACTTCGGCAAGGAAGGCATCACGCCCCACCAGCCGCTCGACATCGCGGATCTGCCGCTTGACGACACCGCCCTTGCGCGCCTCGCCCGAGGACAGGACCTGTTCGAGCCAGATCTCCGGGGTCAGATGATCAGGTAGACATTCCATGCCCGCAGCCTGACCCGATTCCGGTTGAGGAAGGATTAACGCCCCGACAGCGCCGCGGAGAATTCCGCCATCCGCGCCGCATCCTTCACGCCCGGCGCGGCCTCCACGCCGGAGGACACGTCGACCTGACGCGCGCCGGTCAGGCGCACCGCCTCGGCCACGTTGTCGGGCGTCAGCCCGCCGGCCAGCATCCAGGGCTTCGTCCAGTACTTGCGCCCCGCCAGCAGCCGCCAGTCGAAGGCGAGCCCGTTGCCGCCGGGCAGCTCCGCCCCATTCGGCGGCTTGGCATCGATCAGCAGCTGGTCGGCGACCTCGGAATAGGCGTCGATCTGTGCAAGGTCCGCGGCCTCGGCCACGCCGATGGCCTTCATCACCGGCAGCCCGTAGCGGGCGCGCAGCTCGGCCACGCGCGCGGGGGGCTCATCGCCATGCAGCTGCAACAGGTCGAGCGGCACCTGGGCTGTCAGCGCGTCGAGCGCGGCGTCGTCGGCATCGACCGTCAGCGCCACCTTGGCCACGCCCGGAGGCACCCCGAGGGCAAGGTCGCGCGCGGCCCCGACCGTCACGTTGCGCGGCGATTTCGGAAAGAAGACGAAACCCACGTAACGCGCGCCTGCCTTCACGGCGGCATCGATGTCCTGCGGCCGGGTCAGGCCGCAGAATTTGACCGAAACGCTCATGATGGGATCAGCGAGAGGATGCGGTGCCATCCACCAGGGCGAGGATCTCGTCCTGTCCATCGCGAGCGGGGCCCTTTAGGCTTTGCACCTCGCGCTCCAGCGCCTTGGCAGTGCGCTTCTGCGTCTTGGCCTCGGCGCGGTGGCGATGCTCGCGCAGCCATTCCCAGACGAAACCCACGAGAATGCCGACCATCACGCTGCCAAGCACCACCGCAAAGAGCGGCAGTTCGATCGCGTATTGCACCCCGATCCACGGCGCGAGGTTCTCAGGGATCACCTCGAGCAGGACCATCTCGCGGTTGGCGAAGGCCATCAGCACCAGGACCAGCGCCACGACGATCAGGAATAGGTATTTCAGGTAGCGGAGGATGACCATGTCTCGAATGCTCCCGGGTCTTCGGTTACGCGTCGCCGTTCAGGCGGTCGCGTAGCAGCTTCCCGGCCTTGAAGAAAGGCACGTGCTTTTCCTCGACCTCGACGCTTTCGCCGGTGCGCGGATTGCGGCCGGTGCGGGCGTCGCGCTTCTTGACGGAGAAAGCGCCGAAGCCGCGCAACTCGACGCGATTGCCGCTGGCCATCGCCTCGATGATCTCTTCGAAGACCGTGTTGACGATGCGTTCCACGTCTCTCTGGTAGAGATGCGGATTTTCGTCCGCCAGCTTCTGGATGAGTTCCGATCGTATCATGTTGGCGTCCCTCCCCGGTGCCGGCACAGGCCATCGCACTATAGGCAGACTTTTGCGATCAGGCCAATGCAAAGCCGGGCGAAACCGCGGGAATCGCTGGGGCATTTGCCCGCCAGCCGCCGGTCTGCGCCGTCCAGAGGGCTGTCGACGCGCGCCCGGTCATGCCGCCGTGGCGCACGGCAGGGTGCCTGCCGCTGGCGATTCGGCCAGGGTCGCCGTGTCACAAGCCGCGCCAGACCTGGGTCGCCGCGAAGCTCAGCGCATAGAACCGCCGCATCAGTGGCGCGCTCGGAACGGCGGCCATGTCACTCAGCGGAAGCGGCAGCGCCTCGGGGTCACGGCCGGTGAGCAGACCGACGATCGCGGCCCCGAAAATGGTGCCGGTCGTGATGCCGCGCCCGTTGTAGCCGATGGGCGTATAGAGGCCCTCTGCAAGTTGGTGGACCCGCGGCAGGTGGTCGGGCGTCATCGCGATCTCGCCGTCCCAAGCCGCCTCGAACCGCACCGGGCCAAGGCCCGGAAACAGGTACGCCATCCGCTTGCGCGCCCAGCGCAGCGACAGGCCCCGCTCAGCCGTCCCCATGAGCCGTCCCATCGACCCGATCATGATCCGCCCGGCGGCGTCGCGCCGGAACGAGGTCATCACCGGCGCGGTGTCCCAGACGCCGTGTCGGCCGGGAAGGACATGCGTCGCCTCCGGCCCCAGCGGCTCGGTGGCTAACTGGAAATAGCGGATCGTCGTGTAGCTCCGCGCCAGACCCGGCCAGAGCGCGTCGGTATAGGCGTTCGTGCCGAGCACCACGGCCCGCGCCCGCAGCGGTCCGGCCGTGGTCTCGATGCGCCAGCCCCCGCCCTCCTCCGGCAAGAGCCGAGTGGCCCGTACGCCCGTGCTGATCCCGGCTCCGGCGGCTTCGGCCGCACGGGCCAGCCCGCGCACGTAGCCCATCGGGTTGACCGTGCCGGCCCGGTGGTCGAGCAGACCACCGTGAAACACCGGGCTGCCGGTGCGGAGCGTGACCGCATCCCGGTCGAGCAACTCCACCGGCGCCCCCATCTCGCGCCAGTCGTGGTAACGTCCCTCGAGGTTCCGCATGCCCGAGGGCGCGTGAGCAGCATGGATGGTGCCCTCGCGCGTGGCTTCGCAGCGGATCTGGTGACGCTCGATCAGGTCGAACACCATGCGCGGCCCGTCGCCGAATCTCTGCAGAAAGCTGCGCCCCCTGTCGGCGCCAAGGACGCCGCGCACCTCGCTGGGCGGCAGCCAGACACCGGCGTTCACGAGCCCCGCGTTGCGCCCCGACCCGCCATGACCGATGCGCTGCGCTTCGATCACATGGGCTGAAAGCCCCGCTTCGGCCGCGTGAAGCGCCGTGGAAAGACCGGTGAACCCGCCGCCGACGATGGCGAGATCAACCTGCCCCTCGGGCAACGGACGGATCCGCACCTCCGGCTCGGCGGCGGTGTCGTCCCACAGCGAAACGACCTCGGTGGTCATGCCTGCGCCCCCTGCTCTCGCGGCCCGGATGTCTCGCCGTGCGTGTGCGACGATGGCACGTCGTGGCGACCCCTGAAGGACTCGAACCCTCAACCTGCTGATTAGAAGTCAGCTGCTCTATCCAGTTGAGCTAAGGGGTCGCTTGCGGTCTTGAATAGCGAACCGCTCACCCGTGGTCCACGCTCAAAGCGCGCGCGTCATGTAGACGCTGAGCGGGTCAGCGATGTAGTCACCGAAGGGCGGGCACTCGGTGAAACCCGCTGCGGCATAGAGCGCTCGCGCCGGGGCGAAGGGCGCAGCGGAACCGGTCTCGAGCCAAAGGGTCCTGATCTGCGCCGCGCGGGCCTCGGCCAGGAGATGGTCGAGCAAGGCGCGGCCCAGCCCCTGCCCCCGACGATCCCGCCGGCAATGCATGGATTTCAGTTCCGCTGCCCCCTCGCCCAGCGGCTTCAGGGCGCCGATGGCCACCGCCTCGCCACCGGCATCACGGCCAAGTAAGACGCGCGCGCCGGAGGCACGCAGCGCGTCGGCGGTCATGACATGGCAGCTTTCGGCCGGGGATTGCGCGCGCATCAGGTCGAAATGCGCCGAGAGAAGCGCGTCGGCGTCGGCATCCGGCCCGGTCAGTGCGGCGAAGCGGAGCGCGCTCAATGCGTCCAGGCGCCCTTGCGGTCGGTGGCGAAGTTCTCGCCGTAACCGCGGGCGCGGATGTTGGGCTTGCGCGACTTCGGCTTCAGCACGACCGCCTCGATCCCGTGCGCCTTGGCGTAATCCTGCGCCGCCTCCAGCGTGTCGAACCGCAGCCGCACCTGGCTGTTCATGTCCGAGGACGAGGTCCAGCCCATCAGCGGATCGACCTCGCGCGGGGTTTCGGGCGCATATTCCAGAACCCATTGCCGCGTCTTGGCCGTGCCCGAGGACATGGCTGTCTTGGCGGGTTTGTAGATGCGTGCGCGCATGGAACTGCTCATCGCTTTTGGACGTCACCCGCCTTATGCGCGAGTTTGACCGGACGGGCAATGCGGCGATCTGGCGAAACCCGCGCCGCTCCTGTCCGGTGGTCTGCCGGCCGATCTCCAGCCGCACGCGCAGCAGGTCACGGTCCAGATGGTCCGAGCCCATGTTGAGCCGCGTGAAGTAAAGATGGGCCGAGCGCCCGGATGCATCGAAGTTCTGCCCGGGCGCGTCATGGTCGATGAGGGTCGGGTAGAGGTAGGTCGTCTCTGCCCCCTGCGCGCGCCACGGCAGCCGCGCCTCGAGCAGCGGCACCCGCGGCTCCCAGGTCACCAGGTCCTCGGACAGGGCCTAGTAGAAGCCGAAGGGGTTCGGGTCATGCGTCGGGTCGGAGGACGTGCCGACGAGAATGAAGCGCTCCAACTCGGTGTTCCAGGTGATGCCCTCGTACATCTGCGCGATCTCGGGCAGCGTGATAGGCGTGCCGGTCGTGGCCCTGAGCGCGCGCAGGTGGTCACGGTAGGGGTCGGCAAAGCGGCCGTCGAAGGCCGCCCCACCGTCCAGTGACGCCCACTGTCCGGGTCGCCGGGGGTTTCCGTGCGTATCGGGCAGACACGCTCTGCGCCGAACGGATATGACTGGACCTTGATGAAGGCATGGTGGACGCCGTCCCGTTCGAAGATGTTGGACGGGCTGAAGATGCCTTCGTCAGGGGCGTAGGTCTGCGGGATGGAGGCGACGAGGTGGTCCGGCGCGGGGATCAACCGGTCGAAACTGGCCCCGGCGCCATCGGACCGCGCATAGGTGATCGTGTTGTACCAACACTTGACATAATCATGGCTGTCACATCCGGGGTAGCGGTTGCCCTGGTATTTGTTGTGCACGAGAGCATGGACCGTCTCCCACTCGATCCACGGGCCGCGATCCACTCGTGATTGCTGAACATTTCGGCATCGGGGTTCCGGGCCGAGGTCATCAGCGGGGCGCACTCCACCTGCAGGTCCCGGAAATCCGTCCCGGTCATGCGCCGAGCCTCGTGATGGCTGAGGATCAGGCTGATCCGCCCCGTGCCATCGCAAAAGGCGCGGACCGGCAGGCCGGGGATATGGTCGTCATCGCACCGGTCATGGGTCCAGTCGAAGACCACCTCGATCTCGCCCGCGACCTGCACCGGGCCGTCTTGCGGGTAGGCGGCGGGAGGATGGGCATCAGCCGCAGACTGCGTGGTGAGGATCGCGAGAGCGAACGGCAGGAACCGGCACAATTGGAACATGCCCGAGAGGCTAGCAGGGACGTCTGCGCCAATGACGGTGGGGAATTCCGCAGGAGGAGAGGGTTGCCGATCGGCCCCGAGGGAGCGAGGGGTGGGTGGGTGGTTCGGACCCGACCGGCAACCACATCTGCTGCTTGCATGATCACCTTAGGGCAACCATGCCGGACATTGCAACGAATTATTCTCCTTAAAGTTGTGAAAATTGTCGCCGGTTTTGAAAGGCTTCGTTAACCATTTCCTTGTTGTTGACAGCCTTTGGCAGGAGCGCGGGGAGAGAGGGGTTGAACCCCTGTGGAACAAGGTCAATTAGGGGTGACGGAGGCGAGCCATGCACAACAACTCCCCTGAACAAATGCCCGAGACCGGACTTTCGGTCGATGCGGTCCGTGCCCGGCCCAAGCTGGAGGGCGGCAAACGCTTCGTCATGCAGTCGGAGTTCACACCCGCCGGCGACCAGCCCACTGCCATTGCCGAGCTGTCCGAAGGCGTGATGTCGGGAGAGCGCGACCAGGTTCTGCTGGGCGCGACCGGCACCGGCAAGACCTTCACCATGGCCAAGATCATCGAGGAGACGCAGCGGCCCGCGATCATCCTCGCGCCGAACAAGACGCTGGCGGCCCAACTCTATGGCGAGTTCAAGGGGTTCTTCCCCGACAACGCGGTCGAGTATTTCGTCAGCTACTACGATTACTACCAGCCCGAGGCCTACGTGCCGCGGTCGGACACCTATATCGAGAAGGAATCCCAGATCAACGAACAGATCGACCGGATGCGCCACTCGGCCACAAGGGCGCTTCTGGAGCGTGACGACGTGATCATCGTCGCCTCGGTCTCCTGCATCTACGGCATCGGCTCGGTCGAGACCTATGGCGCGATGACCCAGGACCTGTTCGCCGGGCAGGAGTACGACCAGCGCCGCGTCATGGCCGACCTCGTGGCCCAGCAATACCGCCGCAACGACGCCGCCTTCCAGCGCGGCAGTTTCAGGGTGCGGGGCGATTCGCTGGAGATCTGGCCCGCCCACCTCGAGGACCGGGCGTGGAAACTCTCCTTCTTCGGGGAAGAGCTGGAGAGCATCACGGAATTCGACCCGCTGACCGGCGCGAAGACCGACAGTTTCGAAAAGATCCGCGTCTACGCGAATTCGCACTACGTGACGCCCCGCCCGACGATGCAGCAGGCGATGAAGGGCATCAAGGAAGAGCTTCGGCAGCGCCTCGACCAGCTGGTGGGCGAGGGCAAGCTCCTGGAAGCGCAGCGCCTCGAGCAGCGGACCAACTTCGACCTGGAGATGCTGGAGGCGACCGGCGTCTGCAACGGGATCGAGAACTATTCCCGCTACCTGACGGGCCGCGCGCCGGGCGAGCCGCCGCCGACGCTGTTCGAATACATCCCCGACAACGCCATCGTCTTCGCCGACGAGAGCCACGTCACCGTGCCCCAGATCGGCGGCATGTACCGGGGCGACTATCGGCGCAAGTTCACGCTGGCCGAACATGGTTTCCGCCTGCCCTCCTGCATGGACAACCGACCGCTGAAGTTCGAGGAATGGGACGCGATGCGCCCGCAGTCGGTCTTCGTCTCGGCCACCCCCTCGGCGTGGGAACTGGAGCGTGCGGGCGGCGTCTTCACCGAACAGGTGATCCGCCCCACGGGCCTGATCGACCCCCAGGTCGAGATCCGCCCGGTCGAGATGCAGGTCGACGACCTTCTCGACGAAGTGCGCCGCGTGGCCGCCGCGGGCTACCGGACGCTCTGCACCACGCTGACCAAGCGCATGGCCGAGGACCTGACCGAATACATGCACGAACAGGGCATCCGCGTGCGCTACATGCATTCCGACATCGACACGATCGAACGCATCGAGATCCTGCGCGACCTGCGGCTGGGAGCCTTCGACGTGCTGATCGGCATCAACCTGCTGCGCGAGGGGCTAGATATTCCCGAATGCGGGCTGGTGGCCATTCTGGATGCCGACAAGGAGGGGTTCCTGCGCTCCGAGACCTCGCTGATCCAGACCATCGGTCGTGCGGCGCGGAACGCCGATGGCCGAGTCATCATGTATGCCGATCGCATCACCGGCTCGATGGAACGCGCCATGCGCGAGACCGACCGGCGGCGTGCCAAGCAGATCGCCTATAACGAGGAACACGGGATCACGCCCGCGACGGTGAAGAAGAACGTCGAGGATGTGCTGGCCGGGCTCTACAAGGGCGACGTGGACATGAACCGCGTGACGGCCAAGGTCGAGAAGCCGTTGCATGGCGGCAACCTGGAGGCGCATCTGAACGGTCTGCGCGAGCAGATGCGGAAGGCGGCGGAGAACCTGGAGTTCGAGGAGGCCGCAAGGTTGAGGGACGAGGTCAAGCGGCTGGAGACGGTCGATCTGGTGCTGTCGGACGACCCGCTGGCGCGGCAATCGGCGGTCGAGGCCGCGGTCGACGGCGCGGTGAAGATGGCCGGCCGGTCGACGGCGGGGCGGCCGGGACAGCGCGGGGGGAAGGCGCGGCGGGGTCGGTAGGGTGGGCAATCCTGCCCACCATCCCGGCGCGGTGGGCAGGATTGCCCACCCTACTCACCGTAGTCGCCCTCCACGGCGTCCTGCGTCCAGTTCTCCGGCACAAGACCCAGCCGGTGGTCGCGGTGGATCGAGGAAGCCGCCCACTCCATCGGATCGGCCGCCAAACCGTGACGCACGGGGTTGGCCCAGCAATAGGCCACATGCCGCCGATAGTCGCTTTCGTCGCGGATAAGATGTTCCCAATACCGGGGCTGCCAGACCCCAGCCTCGCGCTTGACCTGCTTCGAAACCGAGCGCGGATAGCGCTTGCCGATCGCATGGGTGAAGCGCGCCTTGATGCGGCGCCACCGTTCGGGGAAGTCCGCATCACCCTCCGGCAGGGTCCAGACCGCGTGCAGATGGTCAGGCAGAACGACGATCGCGTCACACCGAACCGGCATTTCCCGAACCGTGGTCCCGTAGGCATCTCTCAGCAGGTCGATGTTCTCGATCAAGGGCCCTTCGCCACGACGGGCGCTGACCAGGGTGAAGAAGTAGGTTCCTCCGGGAACCTTGAGGCGGCGGTAGTTCGACATGATCGGACGTTACCCGTCGCGTGGTTAACAATTCGTGTAGGGTGGGCAAATCTGCCCACCCTACCCTTCCCCATGCTATCCTCCCCCACATTGACCCGAAGCCGCATTCCCGTCCGGAGACCCCGCCCATGCGCCTCCTCCCTCTCCTTCTCCTCATGCCCACCACGGCGCTCGCCGATGACTGCACCCAGCGCCTGCAATCGCTGCTCGCCACTAGCCTCACCGCCGACGGGCCCTACACGGCGATGAACACCAACATGATGGGCGGCATGGAACAGGCCTACCGCCAGTCCTTCGTCTCCGACCGGCATTTCCTGGTCGAACCGATCACGCCCCCCGGCCAACCCGCCACGCTCCACCACGAGGGCGGCGCCTGGAACGCCGACGGCGCGGGCGGCTGGACGCTCGCCTGGCAGACCGACGCGGAAGAGGCTGCGCAGGGCATGGAGGATCAGCGCCAGCAGATGGCCGCCGCGGTCGAAACGGCGACCTGCACCGAGGGTGCAGCAACCACGGAGATCACCGGCACGCTCGGCCCCACCCCCACCTTCGGCCCGCAGATGACGGTGGGCTATATCGTGGATGCCGCCACCGGGCAGGTACTCGAGATGAGCTACGCCTACGTGCTGAACGGCATGCCGGTCACGGCGCATTACGAGTTCAGCCGCGCCCCGGGGCTGACCCTGCCGCTGCCGCCCGGTGCAGGCACGGCTGCGGAAACGAAATAGGCCCGGAGCGTCGCGCCCCGGGCCCTGTTTCTGGATCAGGCCGCAGATTCTCAGCCGCCCGCGCCGCCCGGCATCACGGTCAGGCCAAGGCCCTGCCAGTTCTGCATGCCGCCGCGGTAGTAGCTGATGTTCTCGGCCGGAAAGCCCGCCTCGATCATGTTGCGTGCCGCCGTGGGCGATTGCCCGCACCACGGGCCGTTGCAGAACAGGACCACCTGCGGGATCTCGCCCTCGCAGATGAACCCGTCGAAATCGACGGTGCAGCCCAGCTCGCCCAGACGGTCGGCGGCCTCGTTATAAGGAACCGAGACCGCGCCGGGGATCGTGCCGGCCTCGAACTCGGGACGGATACGGCCGTCGATCACCACGGTGTTCGGGTCCTGCAGCGCCGCGATGACCTCCAGCTCGCCCACGGGCGTCACGCCCGGTGCGGGCACCATCGGCTGGATGCAGAAATTCGGGCAGGGCCGCGAAGTGAGCGTCCAGTCGCCCTCCAGCCGGTTCTCCGTGTCCTGGTTGCGCATGATCTCGACCGGGCCCGAGGGCGTCGGCACCGTCGCCGACATCATGCCGGGGGTCAGCCCGACACCATCGGCCAGTGCCATTCCGGGCAGCGCGATCAGCGCCATCGTCAAAGCCATTTTCCGCATCGAAACCTCCCTTGTTCTCTCCGGGGCAAGCGTCCCCCACGATGGGTGGCACAGTCAACCTCCGGTTGGTCGCACCCGCGGGCGGGGCGAGGGTTTCCGGCGGCGCCTCTGGCGCTACCTCACCGGCATGCGCAATTTCATGCTTCCGCTCGCTCTCGCCCTTGTCGCCACCCCCGCAACCGCGTGGGAGGCCGGGCGCGACGGCGCGATATGCACGCTGGCGCATAACGACCCGGTCGACGGGGACATCCGGCTGACCTACGATCCGTCCGGCCCGCTCTACTCGATCACCGTCACGCGGACCGAGCCGTGGCCCGAGGCGCCGGTTTTCGGCATGGCTTTCACGGGCGGGACGGAGCTGACGATCACCACCGATCGGCATGTCCTCTCCGAAGATGGCCGCGCACTGACCGTGACCGACCGCGGCTTCGGCAACGTGCTGCTGGGCCTTGCACAGAACGAGAGTGCTGCGGTCTTTTCCGGGCCGATCGCGCTCCTCTTCTCGCTCGAGGGCGCTGCGCCAGAGGTAGCGGAATTCGCCGCCTGCGAGATCATGCCGACCGCCTGACCCGCCTTTGCACCGCTGCACAGGGTCTCTGTGCCGATGTGCATTTGTGCAAGCGGACCTCGACGCCATCTTGTGCCGCGAAAACGGGCCCTTCGGCCCAACCCCACCAAGACAGGAGACAGAGAGATGCCCCGCACCATTCCGGGCCTGCACCATGTCACGGCCATTTCCGGGCCGCCGCAGGCCAATGTCGATTTCTATACCGGCACGCTGCGCCAGCGGCTGGTGAAGAAGACCGTCAACTTCGACGATCCCGGGACCTATCATCTCTACTACGGCGACTCGGCAGGCCACCCCGGCACGATCCTGACCTTCTTTCCCTTCGTCGATGCTGGCCCCGGCCGGGCCGGACCCGGCATGGCCTCGGCCTATGCCTATGCCGTGCCGAAGGGCGGCTTCGACGGCTGGATGGAGCGGCTTGCCGAGCAGGCCATCGACTTCGATGGGCCGGAGGAGCGGTTCGGCGCGCGCGTGATCACGCTGCGCGATCCCGACGGCGCGCCGGTCGAGCTGGTCGAGACCGACCGCGACAGCGCCGATGCGCTCGACGGGTTCCACTCCGTCACGCTGTGGGAGCGCAACCCTGCCCCCACCGCGCGGCTTCTGACCGAGGTCTTCGGCTACGCCGAGGCGGGCCATGAAACCCTGGGCGGGGTCGAGCGGCTGCGCCTTGTGGCACCCGGCGACGCGCGCGGCGCGGTGATCGACCTGATGCGCTCGGACGCGCCCTCGATCGGGCGGCAGGGGGCGGGTACGATCCACCATGTCGCCTTCCGCGCCGAGAGTGACGAGGTGCAGCGCGAGTGGCAGGACCGGCTTGCCTCGGCAGGCCATCCCACGACGCCCGTGATCGACCGGCAGTATTTCAACGCCATCTACTTCCGCGAGCCGGGCGGCGTGCTGTTCGAAATCGCGACCGACCCGCCGGGCTTCGCCGTCGACGAGGACGCCGCGCACCTGGGCGAGGCGCTGAAGCTGCCCGCGCAGTATGAGCCGCACCGCGCGCGGATCGAGCAGGTGCTGCCGCCCCTGAAGGTGCCGGCATGACCCGGCTGGTGCGTGCGGGGGCCTCGGGTGGCACGGCCCGGATGGGCCTTGTCCTGCTGCACGGACGCGGCGCGGGGGCCGAGGATATCCTCGGCCTTGGCGCGGCGCTCGGGTTGCCCGACATCGCCATGATCGCGCCCGAGGCACCGGGACGCAGCTGGTGGCCGACCTCGTTTCTCGCCCCCATGGGCGGCATGGCCGGCCATGTCGAGGCCGGGATCGCCGCCGTCGACAGCGCCATCACCGTGCTGGAAGGCGAGGGGCTGAGCCGCGACCGGATCGCGCTGGCGGGCTTCAGCCAGGGGGGCTGCCTTGCGCTTGAGTATGCCGCACGCAGGGGTGGGTTGGCGGCCGTCTTCGGCCTGTCGGCGGGGCTGGTCGGCACGTCGGACGCCATGGGCGGCCCGGACCCCGCGCTTTACGGGTTCACCGCCAAGCGGCTGAATTACGACACCGACCTGACCGGCCTTCCCGTCACGATCACGGTGCATGAGCAGGACCCGCATATCCCGCTGAAGCGCGCGCAAGACAGCGCCGAGGCGTTCTGCGCGCTGGGGGCCGAGGTCGGGCTGCACATCGCGCCCGGCGCGGGCCACGGCGTGACCGAGGGGGGCGTCTCGGCCATGCGGCAAGTGCTGAACGGGTAGCGCGTTAGGGCGGTGTTAACCGACTCGGGGCAGTGTGGCGGTCATGCCGAATGACCTGAGCCACAGCCCCGCGCCGCCCCTGCCCGACCGCCTGCGAGAAACCGCGGCGCTTGCCCGAAAGACCGACGCCTGGTGCGACCGGGCCGAGGCGCTGGCGCGCGACCCGTCGATGACGGCGGCGCAGGCGGCGGGCGCGCTGGCGCATCTGGCACGGCTCGGGCAGGATGTGGCAGCGCGCAGGCTTGTCCTGACCCGCCCGCTCGGCCGTCGGATGGACGAGATCAAGGGCTGGTTCGCCCCGCTAGAGGACCGGATCAAGGCGACCCGTGCCGCCCTGTCAGAGGCGGCGGTCGCCGTGACACCGCAGGGACCAGGGCGCGACGACTTGATCGAGGACGAGGCGCAGGAGACGGACACGCCCCCGCCCGAGGCGTTGGAGACGCAACGTTGCGTCACCGCCATCGACCGCGACGCCCTCGATCTGGAGGCGCTGCGCCCTTACTTCACCGACCACGCGCTGAAGACCGCCGTCGCGCGCCATGGCACTGGCACCGGGCACACGCCCCTTGCCGGCGTGCGGCAGGTCGATGTCGTCGCGGGGGCGACACTGGCCGTGACCGTCGAAGGGCAGGCCTGGGTGCCCGAGCGGGAGGCGTGAGGCGTCAGCGGAACCAGTAGTCCCAGCCGCGCTGGTACTCGGCCACCAGAGGATGCCCCTGGATCGAGTTCACCTCGACCTCGCGCGGGCCCTGGTCGGGGCCAAAGGCCTGCGCCGCGCGCCAGACCTCGGGCGTGAGGTGGCGAAGCCCCTCGGGCAGGGCCGGGTCGCGGCCTGGATCGGGCGGCAGGGGCGCGGCGAGGACGAAACCCCAGTCGCCGAAGCTGGGGACATAGATGTGGTAGGGCAGCGTGCCGAGCGCGCCCTCGGGCGCCTGCGGGTTGCGCGTGGCGGCCAGCGTCGCCTCGACCGTCCAGAAGGCGGCCGGCGCGAAGGTGGGGGAGCCCGCCTGCGTCACGAAGATCCCCGCTCCGGTCAGGCGTTCGGCCATCATGGCGTAAAACTCGATCGAGTAGAGCTTGGAGAGCGCGATGGATTTCGGGTCGGGCAGGTCGGCGATGATGACGTCGTAAAGCGTGTCGTCCTCGGCGAGGAATGCCCAGGCATCGGCGTTCACGATCTCGACCCGCGGATCGTTCAGCGCGCCCTCGTTCAGCGATGTCAGGTCGGGGCGCGTCGAAAACAGCTCGGTCACACGCGGGTCGAGATCGACCAGCCGAACCCGTTCGACCCCCTCGTGGCGCAGCACCTCGCGCACGGCCATCCCGTCGCCGCCCCCCAGCACGAGGACCGAGGCGCCGCGCGGGGCGAGGCCCATGGCCGGGTGGACCAGCGCCTCGTGGTAGCGGTGCTCATCCAGGCTGTCGAACTGGATGGAATGGTCGAGAAACAGGCGCACGCGCTCGTCGAAGCGGGTGATGACGATGGACTGGTAGGGCGTGGTTTCCGACAGGATCACCTCGTCCTGGAACAGGCGCGTGTCGACCACCGACACCAGCCGCTCGGCCCCGATCAGGGCGACCAGCGCGGCAAGCGTGAAGCCCGCCCAGGGGCCCCAGTAGAAGACCGGCAAACGGTCGCGGAAGAGCCAGATCGAGAAGCCCGCGACCAGCAGGTTCAGCAAGCCGAAGGCCAGCGAAGCCGCCATCAGCGACAGGTTCGGGATGATCAGAAGCGGGAAGGCGAGCGAGGCGGCGAGCGCGCCGATGTAGTCGGCGGTCAAAACGTTCTCGAAGCGGAACTCGGCCGCGCCGATCTCCTTCATCACGCGGGAGATGAGGGGGATTTCCATCCCCGACAGCACCCCGATGGCAACCAGCCCGCCATAGAGCGGCAGGCCGACTGCGCCGTACCAAGCATAGCTGAAGAACAGCAGCGGGCCGAGCGCGCCGCCGATGACGCCAAGCGCCAGCTGCGCCCGCACGAAGCCCGAGAGCGCGTCGCCCACGAAGCGCGACAGGTAGGCCCCCGCCCCCATCGCGGTCAGGAAAACGCCGATCACGAAGCTGAACTGCCGGATCGAGTCACCCAGCAGGTAGCTCGCGATCGTGGCCGCGATCAGCTCGTAGATCAGGCCCGCGACGGCCACGACAAAGGTCGCGGCCAGGAGCCACGCGACCTTGGGCGCAACGGACGGGTCGGGCCCTGATGCAGGCGTCAAGACAGGACGACAGCCGCGATGATGATCGCCATCGCGATGAAGATCGACGCGATCAGGATGGCGAGGGCGACGTTCTGATCCTCCTCGATCTCCTTGATGATCGGGAAGGGCGTGACGATGTCGATGACCTTCCAGCAGAGCCACATCAGGCCCATGCCAAGGCCGGTATAGAACAGCATCGACACGACTTCGTAGAGAATGATGCCTTGCAACATCGGGTGTCCTTTCTGGTTATTTCACACGTCCGAAAAACCCGTACCCGCCCCCGGTGCCAGAGGTGGCCGAGCCGATGCGCGCCGAGGGGGCAGCGGCGGAAAGATCGCGGCTTTCGCGCGCGACGCCGTACCACGACATGTAGCCGGCCCCCGACAGGAGCAGCAGGCAACCGGCGATGATAACGAGGCGGAAGGGGCTCATGGTGCGCTATTCCTCGTGCCAGTCGCCGCCGGCGAAGCGGCGTTGGTGATGCAGCGCGCGGCGCGCGGTGACGGCGACCCAGGCGAACAGGAAGACGAAGCCCGCGACAAACATCCAGAGGGACGTTGCCTTGCCCTCGGTGATCTCGACGGCCATGCGACGACCGCCGGTGCCTTCGACGCGCTCTACGGTGATCTGGTGCGTTCCCGGCACCTCGGGGCGGAAGCGCAGGGCGGTGGCCCGACTGCCTTCGGTCCAGGAGCCATCACTGTCACGGCCGAAGTAGTACTGGACGAGGCGCGCGCCCTGCACCAGCGGCGCGCCATCGGGGCCGATGATGCGGGTGCCGAGCACGACCCAGTCGTTGCTCACGTCGGTGTCATACCGCAGCCGGGTGATCTGGCGGGTGTTGGTGATCTCGAATGGGAAGCTGACGGGGCCGTTGCCGATGGCCACGTCCTGCCGGTCGAGCACCCGCGCCCCCCCGATCACGCCGAGGAGGAAGGCCAAGAGGAACGCCATGGCCGCCGAAAAGGCGAGGGCGCGGCGCAGGAACCCCTCCGCGGGCAGGGGGCGATAGGGGGTCAGGGGGTGGCGCCCGGAGGCGGGGGCACGTGCCTCGATCCCGAGGGCGCGTGCCGTCTCGTCGCGTGGCAGCAGCGTCGTGCGTTCCACCTCGCGCTCGGTCTCTCCCTCGCGCAGGGCCAGCATCGCGTCGGGGCCGAGCAGCACCACGGTGGTCGTCGTCTCGCCGATCTTCGGGAGCCAGTTGAACTCGCCCTCCATGAACTCGATCTCGGAGGTCGAGGTCTCGTAGTAGCGATAGCTCTCGCCGCGATAGGTCCGGCGCGGCGGCGTTTCCGCGGTCTCGACCGCAAGGACCGAGAGCCACCGGCCCATGTCGAAATCGCGCACCTTGCGGGAAAAGGTGAAATGCCCCTCCTCCCAAGTCAGCCAGGCGTAGCCATGGGTGGGCGAAAACAGCTGATGCTCGACCCAGCGCCAGCTTTGCCCGCCCCATGTCTCGACCTTGCCCAGCGTGCCGATCACGGTGAACTCCACCCCGTCGACGGGCAGGGTCATGCCGATCCTGACCGGGCTGTCTGGGTGGTCGCGTTTACCGATGGAGGTGAGGACCTTGTAGTTGTCCTGCGTGTCCAGCACGGCGCCGCAATAGCCGCAGACATGGCTGCGGACACGCCCGCCGCCCAGCACCGAAAGGCCCGCGCCACATTGCGTGCAATTGATCGAGGAGAGGCTTGCCGCGCGCGTCATCCGTGCAGCCTTTCGACCTTCATCTCGAACGGGTCGAGCCATTCGCCCTCGAACCAGGCTTCGCCACCTTCCCAGAATTCGCCGGATACCAGCCTGCCGTACGGACCGGTCGCGTTGACGAAGCCGTGCGTCTCGCCAAGCGTGATCTTCTCGGGCAACTGCCCGCGGAAGGCGATGCAGGCGGCACGGTCCAGCTCGGTGATCTCGTAGACCTCACCATCGATGCGGATGCCCGCGCCGAGGCGCAGCTCACCTTGCAGGCCCTGGCGCACGGCGCCTTCGGGCATCGGCTCCTGCAACACGACGTCGCCCTCGTCGACCGAGATCCAGGCGCCGCGACCGCTGCGGTTCTCGCACCAGAATTCATCCCATGTGCCGCGCCCGTAGTCGAAGCGGAGATGGCCCAGCACGTCGAACTTGTTCGCGCCGACAAGTACCGTGTCGCCGATGCCGATCAGCATGGGCGTGTCGTGCATCTCGCCATGCGCGCCGATGGGGGCGAGCGCATCCGCCTCGCGGAAAAGCGTGGTGCCACAGGACGGGCAATCGAACATGCGGGTGGATTTCCGCAACCCCTCGAACCCGTAGCCGCAGTTGGGGCAGGTGACGGGGTGGGCGTTCATCGGCGGCGGCAACTCGCAATGACCTGAAGGAATGGGCAGACCCTAACCGGGGTCCGCCCTGCACGACAAGGGGGAAGCGCCTGCCGGACCTCCCCCGTTGACAGGGCTCAGCCCAGCACCTCGGCGATGCTCTCGGCGGTGGCGGCGACGACGGTGTCGGCCTCCTCCCGCGTGAGGCAGAGGGGCGGCGCGTAACCCAGGATATCGCCCTGCGGCATGGCCCGCGCGATCACGCCGCGGCGGCCCATCGCGGCGACGATCCGCGGCACGACCTTGTCGGCCGGGTCGAAGCCCTTGCGCGTGTCGCGGTCGCTGACCAGTTCCACCGCGGTCAGCATGCCCTCGCCGCGGACCTCGCCGACGTTGACATGTTCGCCCACGGCCTCGGCCATGGTGCGGGTCAGGTAGGGGCCGACCTCGCCCGCGTTCTGGACGAGGTTGAGGCTGTCCAGAAGCTTCAGGTTCGCCACCCCCGCCGCCGCCCCGATGGGGTGGGCGGAATAGGTCCATCCGTGGCCGAAGGGTCCGAACTGATCCGTGCCCTGCTCCAGCACGCGCCAGACCTTGTCCGACACGATGGAGCCCGACAGCGGCGCATAGGCTGAGGTCACGCCCTTGGCGATGGTCATCACGTCGGGCTTCAACCCGTAGGCGGGCGAGGCGAACATGTGCCCAAGCCGCCCGAAGCCCGTGACGACCTCGTCGGCGATCAGCAGGATGTCGTGCTTCTCGAGGATCGGGGTGATCGCCTCCCAGTAACCCTTGGGCGGGGGGACGATGCCACCGGTGCCCAGCATCGGCTCGGCGATGAAGGCGGCGATGGTATCGGCGCCCTCGGCCTCGATCAGCTCTTCGAGGTCGGCGGCGCATTGCGCGCTGAACTGCGCCTCGCTCTGCGAGACATCCGCCCGTCGGTAGTAATAGGGCGAGGTCGTGTGCCGAACGGTCGAGAGCGGCAGGTCGAATTTCTGGTGGAACAGGTGCAGGCCGGTCAGCGAGCCCGACATCAGCCCCGAGCCGTGATAGCCGCGCCAGCGCGAGATGATCTTCTTCTTCTCGGGCCGCCCGAGGATGTTGTTGTAATACCAGATCAGCTTGATGTTGGTTTCGTTGGCGTCCGACCCGCCAAGGCCGAAATAGACCTTGGACATGTGATCCGGCGCGCGCTCCATCACCATCTGCACCAGCGTGATCGACACCTCGGTTCCGTGGCCCATGTAGGCGTGGTAATAGGCCAGCTCGCGCGCCTGCTCGGCGATGGCCTCGGCCACCTCCTGCCGCCCGTAGCCGATGTTGACGCAGTAAAGCCCCGCGAAGGCGTCGAGGAAGCGGGTGCCGTCACGGTCCACGATATGGCTGCCTTCGGCCGTCTGGATAATCCGGCCCGGCGCCTCGCCGCGGGCATGCTGGGCGAGATGCGTGGAAGGGTGCAGGAAGTGATCCCGGTCCCATTTCGCGAGCTGGTCGTTGGTCAGCATGGCCGTCTCCTGTTGCTGGGTTCGGCTTAACTAACGGCCGAGACGGCCAGTGTGCAAGGCGGGGCCGGCGAAACGCCGTCCGGCGCTGGCGAACTGCCCGGGCGCGGTCAGCCGGCCCAGCGGAAGGTCAGGTAATGCGGCACGCGCCCTTCGCGGAGCGCCTTCTGTTCGTAGCGGGTGCTGATCCAGTCACCCCATGGCTCGCGCCAATCCCGCGGCCGCTCGGCCAGCCACTCGAAGCCAGCCTTCGGCACCTCCTCCAGCGTTTGGCGGACGTAATCGGGAATGTCGGTCGCCACACGGAACTCGGCCCCCGGTTTGAGCACACGCGCGAGCGGTTCGAGGTGTTCGGGCGTGACGAAGCGGCGGCGGTGGTGGCGCTTCTTGGGCCATGGGTCGGGATAGAGAAGAAAGGCCTTCGCAATCGACCCCGCGGGCAGCACGTCGAACATGTCACGCGCATCGCCGGGATGAACGCGCAGGTTCTCGACGCGCGCCCGCCGGATCTTGCCCAGCAGCATGGCGACGCCATTGATGTAGGGCTCGCAGCCGATGATGCCCGCCTGCGGGTTCAGCCCTGCCTGGTGGACCATGTGCTCACCCCCGCCGAAGCCCACCTCGAGCCAGACCTCGCGCCCGCCGAAGAGCGCTTGCAGGTCGAGGGGGCGGCGTTCGGGGTTCGCGTCCCAGTCGACCGCGCCGGGCGACAGCGCGTCGAGGTCTTCCTGCAGATACGCCTCCTGGCTGTCGCGCAGGTGCTTGCCACGACGGCGGCCGTAGAAGTTGCGGTGCGGGCGCTCGGGCGGCTGCGGCATGACGGGCCTTTCGGGGTGCATCGGCGCGGGGTGTAGCGCCGCGGGCCACGGGCCTCAATCCCCTGGCCCGACTTCCATTCGATGCGCCCGATGCTTAGCTATGACAAGCAAAACGATGCGAGGCCCGCGATGTTCGGACATTCCGTCAAGCTCTTCGATCTCTTCGGCTTCGAGATCAAGGTCGATGCCAGCTGGCTGTTGATCGCGGCGCTGATCGTCTGGAGCCTCGCCTCGGGCTACCTGCCGCAGGTGCTGCCGGGGCTTGGGCAGGGGGCCTATCTCACCATCGCGGTGATCGCGATGCTGGGGCTCTTCGGCAGCCTGATCCTTCACGAGTTGGCCCATTCGCTCGTCGCGCGAAGCTACGGGCTGGGGATCGGGGGGATCACGCTGTTCCTGTTCGGGGGCGTGGCCGAACTGGTGGACGAGCCGAAAAGCGCGGCCTCGGAATTCTGGATCGCCATCGCGGGTCCCGCGATGAGCTTTCTGCTTGCGGGCCTTTTCGGGCTGGCGGCCATGACTACAGACTCGGCCGGTATTTTCGGCACGATCCTCGCCTATCTCGCATCGATCAACCTGATCCTCGCGGTCTTCAACCTCTTGCCCGCTTTCCCGCTCGACGGAGGCCGGGTCTTGCGCGCTTGGCTTTGGCAACGCTCGGGCGACATGCTCGAGGCGACGCGCAAGGCAAGCGGCGCGGGCACGGTGCTGGCGTTGGGGCTGATGGCGCTTGGCCTGTTCTCGGCACTGTCAGGGGGCGGGATCGGCGGGCTTTGGCTGGTGCTGATCGGCTTCTTCGTGCTGAATGCAAGCCGCGGCACCTATCAGCGGCTCTTGATGCAGGACAGCCTGCGCGGTCGCCGGGTGGCCGAGTTGATGACGCCCGATCCCTGGACAGTCTCGCCGGAGATGACCCTGTCCGACGTGGCCGACCGCGTGATGCTGGCCCATGCCGTCAGCTTCGCCCCCGTGGTCGAGCAGGGCATCGTCATCGGCCAGATCGACGCCGCGCGCATGCGCGAGGTTCCCCGCGAAACCTGGCCCACGACCCGCGTCACCGATGTCATGATGCCGCTCGGGGACGCGGACCTGATCGTGCCCCGCATGACCGCGGAAGAGGCACTGCAACGCTTCTCGGAGGGGCCGCATCGCAAGCTGATCGTCGCCGAGGGGCGACGGCTGCGCGGCATCCTCAGCCTGCGCGACCTGATGGGCCATATCGCCGTGGTGCAGGCGCTGGGGCGCGGCACGCCGCATCGGCCGGGGTAGCGGCGTGACGGGGTCGATCCTCGCGCTTCTCTCGGCGGTCTTCGTCGTGCTGGCCGTCTGGCTGAGTTGGCGGGCGGCGCAGACGGCACGCACGTCACAAGGCGCAGTCGGATGGGTGGTGTTCCTGCTGACGACACCCTATGTCGCCGTGCTGCTCTACGGCCTCTTCGGCCCGCACCGCTACAAGCGCCGCACCAAGGATCGCCGCGCGAGCCGCCTTCTGTTCGACGACAAGCGGTCCGATCCGCAGGGTCTGCGCCCCCCCTGCCCCTCCTGCGACCGGATCGACCGCCGCCCGTTCGAACGGATCGCGGGCATGGCCTTCGTTCCCGGCAACCGGGCCGAGTTGCTGATCGACGGGCAGGCGACCTTCGACGCGCTGTTCGACGCGATCGACCGGGCCGAGCGCTACCTGCTGGTGCAGTTCTACACGCTGCGCGATGACGGCCTGGGGACCGAGATGATCGACCGGATGATCGCCGCCGCCGAACGGGGTGTCTCGGTCATGCTCTACACCGATGCCGTCGGGTCCAACGGTCTGAGCCGTCACACACTGCGCCGCATGGCCGAGGCAGGCATCAACGGCGTCGCGCAGCGGCGGAACCGCCCCATCGCGCGGCGGCTTCAGATCAATTTCCGCAACCATCGCAAGACCCTGATCGTGGACGGGCGAGAGGCGTATCTGGGCGGGCTGAACGTCGGCGACGATTACATGGGCCGCAACCCGGCCTTCGGCGTGTGGCGCGACAGTTTCGTGCGGCTGACGGGGCCCGTGGTCAACCAGCTACAACTGATCTTCGCCGAGGATTGGCACTGGCTGACCGGCACCGCGCTGCGCCGTGATCTGGACTGGTCCACCCCCGACCCGGCGGGCGGAACCGAGGCGCTGGTCGTCGCGACCGGCCCCATCGATGGCGAGGACGGGGCGGCGGCCCTGTTCTTCGCGGCCATCGCCGCGGCAGAGCGGCGCATCTGGATCAGCACGCCCTATTTCGTGCCCGACCTTGCCCTGATCGCCGCGCTGAAACACGCCGCGGCGCGCGGGCGCGAGGTGCGCATCCTCGTGCCGGACGTGATCGACCACTACCTGCCCTGGCTCGCCGCCTTCGCCTATTTCGATGAATTGCGGGAAGCAGGTGTCGAGATCTGGCGCTACACCGAAGGGTTCCTGCACCAGAAGGCGCTGCTGATAGACGATTGCCTGTCGGGCATCGGCAGCACGAATTTCGACAACCGCTCCTTCCGCTTGAATTTCGAAACGATGGCGCTTTTCCTCGATACCGGGGTCGCCTCGGAGGTCGAAGAGATGCTGCGCGCCGACTTCGCCCGCTCCGCGCTGCTGGACAAGACGCTGGCCCAGCAGCCGCTCGGCATCCGCCTCGGTGCGCCGGTGGCGCGGCTTTTTGCGCCGGTGCTCTGAGGGGACGCGATGCGGGTTCTGAGCTACAACATCCGCAAGGCCGTGGGCCTCGACAGGCGCCACAACCCCGAACGCGTGTTGCGCGTCATCGCCGAAAGCGGGGCCGACGTGGCGATCCTGCAGGAGGCCGACCGCCGCCTCGGAGCGCGGCCTGCCGCGATACCCAAGCGCCTGATCGAGATGGAAAGCGACTATGACGCGGTCGACCTGGGCGCGACGGATGTCAGCCTTGGCTGGCACGGCAACGCGGTGCTGGTGAAGCCGGGCGTCCGGGTCCTGGGCCTGCGCCGCCTGCCCCTCCCGGGGCTGGAGCCGCGCGGCGCGGTGCTGGTCGAGGTCGAGCGCGAGGGGCTGGGCCGCGTGACGCTGGTGGGGGCGCATCTGGGGCTGCTGCGCCGCTGGCGGCGGCGGCAGATGCACGCCCTCGGCGAGCATATCGCGCCCGAGGCGCGGGGCCGCACGATCATCGCGGGCGATTTCAACGAATGGGCGCCGGAAGGCGGGTTCGAGCCGCTTGGCCGCTCCTTTTCGCTGGTCACGCCCGGGCGCAGCTTTCACGCGGCCTATCCGGTCGCGCCGCTCGATCGCTTCGTGCATGGGGAGGGGCTGGCCGTCACCGGCAGCGGCGTGATCCGCGACGGCCACGCGCGTCAGGCCTCGGACCACCTGCCCGTCTGGGCGGAGTTCGCGCCGACCCCCTGAGGGGCCAGCGCGGGATAGATCAGACCGCCGCCTTCAGCGCATCGACCAGATCGGTCTTTTCCCAGCTGAAACCGCCATCGGCCTCGGGCGCGCGACCGAAATGGCCATAGGCCGCCGTGCGCTGGTAGATCGGGCGATTCAGGCCCAGATGCAGGCGGATGCCGCGCGGGGTCAGGTCCATCACCTCGCGCACCGCCTTCTCGATCGCCTCTTCCTCGACCATGCCGGTGCCGTGGGTGTCGACATAGATAGACAGCGGCTCGGCCACGCCGATGGCATAGCTCACCTGCAGCGTGCAGCGCCGGGCAAGCCCCGCCGCGACCACGTTCTTGGCCAGGTAGCGCGCCGCATAGGCCGCCGAGCGGTCCACCTTGGTCGGGTCCTTGCCCGAGAAGGCGCCGCCGCCGTGCGGCGCGGCACCGCCGTAGGTGTCCACGATGATCTTGCGGCCTGTCAGGCCCGCGTCCCCGTCAGGGCCGCCGATCACGAATTTGCCGGTGGGGTTCACCCACCAGTTCGTGGCTTCCGTGATCCAGCCCGAGGGCAGGACCTCGCGGATGTAGGGCTCGACCACGGCGCGCACGTCGTCCGAGGTCATGTCTTCGTCGAGGTGCTGCGTGGAGAGCACGATCGAGGTCACCTCGACCGGCTTGCCGCCTTCGTAGCGCACGGTCAGCTGGCTTTTCGCATCGGGGCCGAGCGTCGGCTCCTGCCCGGATTTGCGCACCTCGGCGAGGCGGCGAAGGATCGCGTGGGAATACTGGATCGGGGCCGGCATCAGCTCGGGCGTCTCGTCGACGGCGTAGCCGAACATGATGCCCTGGTCGCCCGCGCCGTCCTTGTCGACGCCCTGCGCGATATGCGCCGACTGCTCATGCAGGAAATTCAGCACGTGGCAGGTGTTCCAGTGGAACTTGTCCTGCTCGTAGCCGATGTCCTTGATGCAGTCGCGGGCGATCTCGCCGATCTTGCCCATAAAGGTCTTGAGGCGCTCCTTGTCGCTCAGGCCCACCTCGCCGCCGATGACGACCATGCCGGTCGTGGCGAAGGTCTCGCAGGCGACGCGCGCCTCGGGTTCCTCGGCGAGGAAAGCGTCCAGAACGGCGTCCGAGATCCGGTCGCAGACCTTGTCGGGATGCCCCTCCGAGACGGACTCGGAGGTGAAGATGTAGTTGTCGCGGGCCATGGGATGAAAGCGCTCCATTGAAAGACATGTGGCTCCACGCCAGGAAGCCGTTGTGGAGCATGGTGCGCTTTACGCGCTTAACCCGCCGGGTGCAACGGCGGGCGGCGTCGCCCCTGCGCGACAGCCGCGACTGTGGCCAGAAGGACAAGCAGAAGGACAGGCCAGTCCCCGGTCCGCGCGTAAGCCGTCGGCGGCAGCGCGGGCGGCAGGGCTGCATCGAGCGCGCCCGCTTCGTTGAGGGGCAGCGATGCCAGCACGCGTCCGCGCCCGTCGACCACGGCCGAGATACCGGTATTCGCCGCGCGCAGCACCGGCAGCCCCTGCTCGACCGCGCGCAGGCGGGCGAGGGCAAGGTGCTGGTAAGGGCCCGAGACCTGCCCGAACCACGCGTCGTTCGTCAAATGCACCATCCAGTCGGGGCGCGGGACGTCGCGGATGTAGCCGGGAAAGATCGCCTCGTAACAGATCATCGGAAAGGCGCGGCCGAGCGCGCCGCCGATCTCGAAAACGTCGGGGCCGGGGCCGGGCGAATAGCCGCCCGCCAGAACCTCGGCCATTCCGCGAAGGCCGAGCGCCTCGGCGGCGGCGCCGCCGGGCATGTATTCGCCGAAGGGAACGAGGTGGTGCTTGTCGTAGACCTGCCGGATCAAGCCGTCGGGATCGAGCAGCACGGCCGTGTTGCGCGCGCGAAACCCCTCGAACCGCTGACCACCGAGCAGCACCTGCGCCCCGCCCGAGACCCGGGCGATGCGCGCGCGCGTTGCAGCCGAATCCTCGAGCAGCACGGGCAGCGTGGTTTCGGGCCAGACGATCAGGTCGGGCGGAGGCCCGTCAGTGGTCTCCGACAGGTCGAGCGCACGCTGGAAGAAGACGGGGATCATGTCCGCGCGCCACTTCAGGTGCTGCGGAGCGTTCGGCTGCACAAGGCGCACGATGGGGGCGTCGGGGCCGATGGGTGCCGGCGTTGGGGTCGGCAGCATAAGTAGCAGGAGAGGAGCTATCGCGAGGCCGGCGGCCGCCCGGACCGACCCGCGCAGTACCAGAACGGCAAGGGCCGCGGCCGCCAGAAGCACCAGCGCCGTCAACCCGTGTGGGCCGGTCCACGCCGCGAGCCCGAGCAGGGGTGAGGCGATCAGGCCATGACCGGGCTGCGCCCAGGGAAAGCCGGTCAGAACGATACCGCGGGCCACCTCGGAGAGCACCAGAAGACCCGCCAGCACAACGATCCGCGCACTGCGCGACGGCACGAACCGCACCGCGAGCCAGCCGGGCAAAGCCCAGAACAGCGCCAGCCCCCCGGCCATGAACACGAGCGCGAAGGGCGCCATCCAGCCGTGGCGCGCGGCATCGACGAAGAAGGGCTCGACGATCCAATGCAGGGCCACGGCGAAATGCGCGGCACCGCCGATCCAGGCCGTCCACGCAGCGCCCCGCGGAGAGGGGGCCGTCACGCTCAGCGCGATCAGCGCGGCAAGGCCGAGCCAGCCGAGGAACCACAGGTCGAAGGGCGCAAGGCCAATGGCCGCGACCGCCCCCGCCAGAGCCGCAAGCGAAAGCCGCGCTCGCAGGCGCAGATCGGCCCACCACCGCGCGCCGGATTGGCTCACCCGGCGGCCCCTTTGGGCATCCTCACGCGCAGGCGCTTGATCCGGCGCGGATCGGCGTCGATCACCTCGAACTCCACGCCCGAGGGATGCGGCACCACCTCGCCCCGCGCAGGCACACGACCCGACAACAGGAAGACGAGACCGCCCAGCGTGTCGACCTCTTCCTCGTCATCGACGTCGGAGAGGGTCATGCCCAGCTCGGCCTCGAACTCATCGAGCGGCGCGCGGGCCAGCGCCAGCCAGCGCCCCTCACCCTCGGCGGTCCAGGGCTGATCCTCCTCGATGTCGTGCTCGTCCTCGATTTCGCCGATGACCTGTTCGATCAGGTCCTCGATCGTCACGAGCCCATCGACGCCGCCGTATTCGTCGATCACCAGCGCCATATGCGTGCGCTCGGTCTGCATCTTCTGGAGCAGCACGCCGATGGGCATCGACGGCGGCACGTAGAGCAGCGGACGCAGCATGGTCCGCAGCTGGAAGCCGTTGCCCTTGCCGTTGAATCCGTAACGCAGTGCCACGTCCTTGAGGTGCACCAACCCCATCGGGCTGTCGAGCGTACCCTCGTAGACCGGCAGGCGCGTCAGGCCGCTGTCGCGGAAGACACCGACCAACGCGGCAAGGTCCTCGTCACAGGAGACCGAAACGATCTCGGCGCGCGGGATCATCACGTCCTCGACACGCATCCGGCGCAGGTTCCCCATGCCGAACTGAGGCAGGGCCGTGCCATTGGCACCGCCCGGGCCTGCCTGCGGATCGTCGTCTGAATTGTCGGCCTCGGCGTCATCCGCGCCGAAGAGCCTTGCGAAAAAACCCGGCCTCTGCGGCTGTGGGTCGTCCGCGTCGTCCTGCGCGCCACGCGCCGCGGGAGACGAGGGATCAGGGGTCGAGCTCATGGCTCCTTTCCGAAATACCAACCGGGCCCACTGCGGCCCTGTGACTCAATATGGGTCAGGCACCCCCAGTCTGGCAAGGACACGGGTCTCGATACCCTCCATCAGGGCGGCATCCGGGTCGGTGATGTGATCGAAACCCAACAGGTGGAGCAGCCCGTGGACCAGAAGATGGGCAAGATGATGCTCGAACGGCTTGCCGCCCTCCCGCGCTTCGCGGGTCAGGACACCGAGCGCGAGCGCGATATCGCCCAGCTCTTCGGGTGGGCCGACGGGCTTCGGGCGTGGCAGGTGCGGCATCTCGCCGGGGGTGGCCGCCGCGCGCTCGGCCGAGGGCCAGGACAGCACGTTGGTAGGCGCGGGCTTGCCGCGGAACTCAGCGTTCAGGGTGGCGATCCGGTCGTCGCCACAGGCAAGGATCGAGACCGTGAACTGTTGCGGCTCAAGGCCCAGCTCTTCGAGCGTGGCCTCTGAGGCCTGATCGGCCAGCGCCTCGAGCGCCGCCTCGTCCCAGCCGTTGTCCTCGATGAGAATGTCGATCTCCATCGGCGGGCCATGCACCGGGCCGTGGCGAGCGTCAACTCCTGCCTTGGATCAGGTCGCCTCCCAGATCTCGCCCGCCGCGTCGATGCCCGACTGCCATGCACCGCCCAACGTCGTGGCAAGCGGCCCCGGCGCCGCCTCGCCGGCGAAGAAAAGGCGGCCGTCGATGGGCGCGGCGTAGGCTTCGCGCGCCGTGTCGGTGCCAGGCATCGGCCGGGCCCAGGGGCCGCGGCTGAAGGGGTCGGCGGCCCAGTCGTGGCTGTCCACTGCAACCGCATCGACCCCGGTGTGATGGCGCAGAACCGCGCGCGCGGCGGCGTGGGTGGCGCGACGCCCCTCTGCCTGCAAGGCGGCGGCGTGGGACCCGGCGAACAGGACGGAGGCCACCGGCATCCGAGGATCGACGTGCAAAAGCGCGGCCTGTCCGGCGTCGACCGCCGCAAGGTCGACGGCGAACTCCGACGCCTCCGGCACCGATGAGGCCAGTCGCATCCCCACCTTGAGGAACTCTGCCGGGCCGAGGGCGTCCAGCGCCTCCTCTTTCCACGACGGAGAGTCGGGCGTGATCCTCAGCGCGCCGCTCGCCAGCACTGCGGGCGGCAGCGTCACCAGAACGACTCCGGCCCTGAGCGCACCGAAGCGGCCCGAAACCACGACGTGATCGGCCGGGCGCAGGTCGATGCCCGTCACCGCATGGCCAAGGGAGACGGGAAGCCCACGCGCGAGCCGTGCCAGAAGCCCCCCGGTGCCCCCTTCGACAAGCGCGTCGGCGCCGCTTTCCAGCGCGGCGGCATCGGCCAGGGAAACCTGCCCCGGATCGCCCCCGATCGACAGCGCCGCAAGCCGGAGGGCTGCGGCATCCCACCGGTTGTCCGATGGGACATCGGCAAGCGTCGATCCCGGATCGGCACCGCGCGCGGCGCGGTCGATCCGGCCCTCCAGCTCGTCCATGGCAGTGGCGAGCGCCTCTGCCTCGGCACTGTCAGCCGCGCCGCCGCGCGTCACCTGCATGTCTTCGAAATCGCTCTCGGTCAGCGCAAGCCCCTGCGCCGCTGCCTCGGCCCGAAGCGGGTTGGCGCGACCGTTGTGCAGCCACTGCGCTCCGCGATCCCACGTCAGCCCAAGCGCGCCGCCATCGGTCCAGGCCCGTCCTCCGACCCGGCCCCGCGCCTCGAGGATGATGACATCATACTCCCATTCGATCAGCTGGCGCGCGGCGGCAATCCCGGCGGCTCCCGCGCCGATCACCACGACCTCGGCATCGAGCGGGGTCTGCGCGCGCAGCACCATCGGAGCGGCGAGGGCCGCGGCACTGAAGGCAAGAAACCGGCGGCGGCCCGCCATGGCCGGTCTCTCAGCCCGCGGGGCTGTCGGCGTCGTAGGCCTCGATGATCCTGGCGACCATCGGGTGGCGCACGACGTCCTTGGCCGTGAAGTAGTTGAAGCTGATGCCCTTCACGTCCTTCAGGATGCGCTCGGCCTCGGACAGGCCGCTGGTCACGCCGCGCGGCAAGTCGACCTGGGACCGGTCGCCGGTGATGACCATGCGGCTGCCCTGCCCCAGCCGGGTCAGGAACATCTTCATCTGCATGGCCGTCGCGTTCTGCGCCTCGTCCAACACCACATAGGCGTTCGATAGGGTCCGCCCCCTCATGAAGGCCAGCGGAGCGATCTCGATCGTCTTTTCCTCGATCAGCTTGCCAAGCTGTTTCGCGGGCAGGAAATCGTTCAGCGCGTCGTAGAGCGGCTGCATGTAGGGATCGACCTTTTCCTTCATGTCGCCGGGCAGGAAACCGAGCCGCTCGCCCGCCTCGACCGCGGGGCGGCTTAGGATGATCTTGTCGACATGGCCGTTGATCATCTGGTTCACCGCGACCGCGACGGCCAGATAGGTCTTGCCGGTCCCCGCAGGGCCGATGCCGAAGGCCAGTTCGTTCTTGTAGAGGTTGCGGACGTAGGTCTGCTGCGCCTCGGTGCGGGGCTCGACCGTCTTCTTGCGGGTCCCGATCTCGAGCGCGCCGCGCTGGAACATCTCGATCTGGTCGCCGTCGCGCGTACCGGTCCCCTCATCCGAGCCGCGCAGGCGGACGGCGGCATCGATGTCGCCAGGCTCGATCCCGCGGCCCGATTCGAGCCGCGCGTAGAGCTTGCGCAGAACCTCGGCCGCCTCTTCGCGCGCGTCGCCCAGAACCGCCAGCTGGTTGCCGCGTCGGAGGACATGAACGGAGAGGAGATGCTCGATCTGGGCAAGGTTGCGGTCGAATTCGCCGCAAAGCTCGATCAAAAGCCGGTTGTCGGGAAACTCGAGCAAAAGCTCGACCGGGGTGCCATCGGTGGGGGCCGCCAGTGGGGTGATCGCCAAATCACGCTCCGGTTTGGTGTTGAACCTGGGCCGAGTGTGGCAACGCACCGGGCACAACGCAACAGGTTGTGGGCCCTGTCATGGAAGTTTCTTCATGATGTAGTCGCGCTGAACGGAAAACGGGCACCCGCGAAGGTGCCCGTCTCGTCGTTCTGTTCCGGCAGGACCCGATCAGCGTCAGTTCGGGACCCAGTCCCGGAAATTGCTGCCGGACCGGAAATCGCCCACGATCGAATTGGGGGGCGCGACATCGGTACAGACCGGAAGGCCCGAAACGGGGTCGCGGCGGCGCGACCAATACCCTTCGAGGCCATCGTCGATCATCCAGATGTGGCATCCGTCGGGATCGATGTAGATGCCCGCCTCGAGCTGGCTCAAGCTGCCACGGTCGAACCCCCGGTCTTCCCCGATCGCCACGACCTCGTTGCCCGATCCGGTCGAGGGGCGCACGCTGACACAGCCAGCGACGCTAACCAGACCCAACAGCAGCACACCGCCTTTGATAATGTTCATCATGATCACAAACCCCTCAGCGGTAACACACGATTTCAACGCGACGGTTCTGCTGCATCCCGGCCGCCGATGCGTTGGATGCGACCGGACGGCGCTCGCCGTAGCCGATCTCGCGCGCGACACGTGCGCCGACCGAGCGCGCCACGCCTGCGACCGCGGCGGCGCGGTTCTGGCTGAGACGAATGTTGTACTCATCCGAGGCGCGGCTGTCCGTATGCCCGTAGATCGCGTAGGCGTAAGCCCCCGCAGAACGGAAGAACTGTTCCAGCTGCGCGCGTCCCGAATGGGTCAGTCGGGCACTGTCGGTGTGAAAGAGCACGTCGTTGTTGGCGACGGCACAGGTGTTCACGTCAAGGCAGACCGGCATGCCGTTGTGCGGGTTCACCCGGCCTTCCATGTATCCTTCGGCACCGCCATCGGCGACCCAGTGCATGCAGCCATCGGGATCGATCCAGACACCGGGCGAGACCCGTCCGGTGACTGTCACACTCTGCTGGGCCGAGGCCGCGACGGGTGCAAGCGCAAGCGCAATGGCCACGGCGGCGACGCTGCAGGCGCTACGTGAAATCAATCGTGACAATCCAGTCATCACTTTTACATCCCCCACTTGTGCCGGTGCAATCTTGTCAGGGATTCGCGGGCAAGCGGGAACCTGAGGAAAACACCAGTTATTCCGGCACGATAGCAGCATGCATCCACAAGGGAAGAGGATTCTTGTGGATTACGCTGCCGCAAGGCACGCAGCCAAAGCGAAACGGCGCGACTTCCGCAGCGGCAAGTTCGGCCCAGGCTCCGGCATCAACTCGACCACCGGAGAAAGCACGGTACCGACCGACCCGACATCTCCGGCCAGGCCGACAACTTGCCATCGTTTCGAAAGCGGAAACAGAATGTCCGGATGAATCATTCCGTCGGACCAAGGCGAACGGTCCGTGATACGATGTGAGAGGTCCGGGCGGTGTTGCGCCGCTACGGGCCTTACATATCCTTTGGGGGAAGGACAGATTCATGACAGCTTCAGGGGCATTGCGCCCGTTCATGGCCGCGCTTGGCCTATGCCTGATCACAAGCGCCGCGGCGCAGGCCGATGGTTATAGCTATCGCTACGGGGCCGGCGCACTGGTCGTCACCGTCAGCTGCTACCGCGGACCTTGGGATGACGTGATCTGGGACAGGCCCAATCCGGTGTTCATCGATAGCCTGGTGAACGTCGGGTACAGCTTTCCCGAGGCCCATGCCATCGCCGAACGCGTCTGCCGCGACCCTTCGGCCGTGGGGCAGTCGGGCGTGCTCAGCGCCGTGATGACCAACATCCTGCGCACCTCGCCGCCGGGCAGCTGACAGCGCTCAGCCGACCAGTCGACCGGCCAGCGAATTTGGCCGCGCCTCGACGATCTCGACCGCTGCGATCTGACCGATCAGGCGGTCGGGACCGTCGGCGTGGACCGCGTGCAGGTACTCGGACTTGCCAGCGATCTGCCCGGGCTCACGCCCAGCCTTTTCGAACAGCACACTGACGGTACGGCCGACCATGCCGGTTTGTGTCTCGCGCTGCTGCGCGGTCAGAAGCGACTGCAGCCGCTGCAGGCGGTCATCGGACTCGACCGGATCGACGGGAGCGCGCTCCGCGGCGGGGGTGCCGGGGCGAGCGGAATACTTGAAGGAATAGGCGCTGCCGTAGCCGACCTCGGCCACGAGATCGAGGGTCGCCTGGAAATCCGCCTCGGTCTCGCCGGGGAAGCCGACAATGAAATCCCCCGACAGGACAAGGTCGGGGCGGGCCGCGCGGATGCGCTCGATCAGGCGGATGTAGCTTTCGGCGGTATGCTTGCGGTTCATCGCCTTGAGGATGCGATCGGACCCGGACTGCACGGGCAGATGCAGGTAGGGCATCAGCTCGTCGCACTCGCCATGAGCGGCGATCAGGTCATCCTCCATGTCGTTGGGATGCGAGGTGGTGTAGCGGATGCGGTCCAGCCCCTCGACCTCGGCCAGCGCGCGTACCAGCCGCGCGAGCCCCCATTCGCCCCCCTCGGGGCTGGCCCCGTGGTAGGCATTCACGTTCTGACCCAGAAGCGTGATCTCGCGCACGCCGCGCTCGACGAGGTCGCGGGCTTCACGCAACAGACGCTCG
>CBFIFZ010000005.1:251-36867 GCA_965661995.1 Roseicyclus sp. | reverse complement strand
CCGTTCGGCACGGGACCGTTCTCCGGCACAAGTGACCGTTCGCCAGTGCCCTCGTCGTTGCGACGGGCAGACCGATGGGCCTGGACCCCATCACCCTTGCGCACGCCGCTGCTGGCGCTTGTCCGCTCATACATCCGCCAGCGCGCCACGTTGTCCGATCACGCGGCCAGCAAGATCGCAGGCGGCCCTGGCGGCGGCGCCTGGGGTCTCGCCCTCCAGCAGGCCGATGAGAAAGCGCGCGTTGAAGCTGTCGCCCGCAGCCGTCGTATCGACGACACATGGCGGGGCCGAGGGGATGATTTCGGGCAAGTCTTCGGCACCGTGCAGGATGACGGGTCCGGGCCCGTTCTTCACGACGACCAACGCCGCCCCGGCACGCGCGTAGCGCTGCGCCGTATCCGAAGGCGTCGCATCGCCGAAAGCGGCCGTCTCGTCCTCGAAGGACGGAAGCACGATATCCGAAACCGCCGCCGCCTCCATGATCCAACGTCGCATCTCATCTGCATCCGGCCAGAGCCGCGGCCTGAGGTTGGGGTCGAAGGCAACGCGGGTGCCGTGCGCCTTGGCGCGGGCAACCGCGGCCAGCAGCCTTTCGCGTCCATCTTCGGGCAGGATCGCCAGCGTGATGCCCGAGAAGCTGACCATGTCGCCCCGACCGACGCCCGGCAGCTCCTCCAGGTCATCGGCGAGCGTGCGCGCGGCCGAGGCGCTGCGCCAGTAGGAAAAGCTGCGTTCACCTTCGGACAGCGTGATCAGGTAAAGCCCGATCGTCCGGTCCGGCCGGACCGTGATTTCCGGCGTGACGCCGGAGGCGCGGATGAACTCCGCCAGCCCGTGCGAGGCCGCGTCGTCGCCGATCGCCGTCATGTAGGCGACCTCGATCCCCGGTCCGGCCACGCGCCGCGCGTACCATGCCGTGTTGAACGTGTCCCCCGCGTAGCCCATCGCGTATCCGCCGTTCTCCTGCGGGGCCATCTCGATCATGCATTCGCCGATCGAGAGCAGCCGAACGGTCATTCCGCGCCCTCGAAATACGCGCCATGCGCCTGCCGGATCAGGGGCAGCGTCTTGCGGATGTCACCCAGATGCGCGCGCAGGCGGCGCTCGGCCTCGACGGAATCGCCAGCCTCCAGCGCATCGACGATCGCCCTGTGCTCGGCCAGAACCCCGTGGCGGCGATCGACCGACAGCGTCAGCCAGCGGACCCGGTCCATGTGCGCCTTCTTTTCCTGGATCAGCTCCCATGCGTGGCTCTGGCCGGCCATCTCGCACAGCAGGGCGTGGAAATCCTCGTCACAGGCATGGAAGGCGGCGGGGTCCGTGTCGTCGATCGTGTCGCGCTGCCGCGCGAGGGTTTCGCGCAGGCGACGGATGTCGTGCGCGCCGGGTGTCTGCATCGCCATGCGCAGGCATTCCACCTCGATCGCCGTGCGGATGAAGGCGGCGTCAAGCACCGCGCGCTCGGAGATCTTTGTCACGAGCGTCGCGCGCTGCGGGCGGATCGCGATGAAGCCGAGCCTGGAGAGCTGGAAGAAGGCGTCGCGGACCGGCTGTCGCGAAACATCGAACTGCTTGGCGATCTCGGCCTCCGACACCTTGGTACCTGGCGGCAGTTCGAGCGAGACGACCGCGTCATACAGCGCGCGGAAGATCTGGTGGGTCGCGGTTTGGGCGGGGTGTGGCGCAAGCGGCGCAAGGGTGAGCTCGGGCATGGCAATTCCACGATTTGACAGCGTCAACGGCATATTCGATTTCATGCTTTGACACAACTGGCCATCTAGCATATTAGCAGATTAATATGGTGACAGCAGATGTGGAATCAAAATGAGCCTGACAGAGCCTGATCGTCTGTTCCCCGCGGACCCCGCTGTGCGGGACCAGGCGCGGGCGCTTTACGACAGCGTCAGGGATCTGCCGATCGTCAGCCCGCACGGGCATTGCGACCCGCGCTGGTTCGCCGAGAACGACAGGTTTCCCGATCCGGCATCGCTCTTCGTGGTGCCCGATCATTACGTCTTCCGCATGCTGGTCAGCCAGGGCGTGGCGATGCCCGACCTCGGCGTTCCGCGGAGCGACGGCGGCCCGGTCGAAACCGATCCGCGCGCGATCTGGCGGCGTTTCGCCGAGAGGTTCCACCTGTTTCGCGCGACGCCCTCGGAGATGTGGTTGAACCATTCCTTCGAGCATGTCTTCGGCCTGTCCGAACCGCTGTCCGCGGCGACCGCCGATGCCTGTTACGACCACATCGAGGCCCGGCTTGCCGACCCGGCTTTCCGCCCGCGCGCCCTGTTCGAGCGGTTCAACGTCGAAGTGCTCGCCACGACCGAAGGCGCGCTTGATGATCTGCGCTGGCACCGGCAGCTGCGGGACGGCGGATGGCCGGGCAGGGTGATCACCACCTACCGTCCCGACGCCGTCATCGACCCGGAGTTCGAAGGCTTCGCCGGGAACGTCGCCCTGTTCGGCGAGTTGACGGGCGAGGACACTTCAACCTGGCGCGGATATCTCGCCGCCCACCGCGCGCGGCGCGCCTTCTTCCGCGAACATGGCGCGACGGCGACCGATCATGGCCATGCCTCGGCGCGTACCGAGAACCTCTCGCAGGAGGAGGCGGCGGCGCTATTCGCCAAGGCGCGGGCCGGCACCTGCACCGCCGAGGAGGCCGACGCCTTCCGCGGCCAGATGCTGACCGAGATGGCGCGGATGAGCCTAGAGGACGGGATGACGCTGCAGATCCATGCCGGGTCGCACCGAAACCACTCGGCACAGGTCTTCGCGCGGCATGGCCGCGACAAGGGCTTCGATATCCCGATGCGCACCGATTACGTCCATGCGCTGAAGCCGCTGCTGGATGCCGTCGGCATGGAGCCGGACCTGCGCATCATCCTGTTCACGCTGGACGAGACGGCCTACAGCCGCGAGCTTGCGCCGATGGCCGGCGCCTATCCCGCCCTGCGCCTCGGGCCCCCCTGGTGGTTCTTCGACAGCTACGAGGGCATCCGCCGCTTCCGCGAGGCCACGACGGAGACCTGCGGCTTCTACAACACCGCTGGTTTCAACGACGACACGCGCGCATTCTGCTCCATTCCCGCCCGGCACGATGTCGCGCGGCGGTCGGATTGCGCCTACCTGGCGACGCTCGTCGCCACGGGACGCCTTCGCGAGAGCGAGGCTTTCGAGGTCGCCCACGACCTCACATACCAGCTGGCAAAGGACGCTTACGGCCTTTGACGGCGACCACAGGGAGGAAACCATGAACAAGACGATGACTTTTCTTGCGGCGCTCGCCGCAAGCACGGCGCTGACCTCGGCGGCGATGGCCTGCGAGATCACGCTCCGCTCCTCGGACACGCACCCCGACGGCTACCCGACGGTGACGGCGGTGGAATACATGGGCCAACTGCTCGAAGAGCGCTCGGGCGGGCGCATCTGCGTCGAGGTGTTCCACTCCGCGCAGCTCGGCCAGGAGGCCGACACCATCGAGCAGACCCAGCTCGGCGTCATCGACATGAACCGCGTCAGCCTCGGGCCGTTCAACAACATCATCGAGGAAACCAAGGTCTTCTCGCTGCCCTACATCTTCCGCTCGGTCGATCACATGCACCGCGTCGTCGACGGTGAGATCGGGCAGGAGATCCTTGCCGCCTTCGAGAACCACAATCTTGTCGGGCTGGCCTATTTCGACGGTGGCGCGCGCTCGTTCTACAATAGCCAGCGGCCGATCACCTCGGTCGCGGATATCGAGGGTCTCAGCTTCCGCGTGATGCAGTCCGATGTCTTCGTCGACATGGTGGATGCACTGGGCGGCAACGCCACGCCGATGCCCTATGGCGAGGTCTATACCTCGATCCAGACCGGAGCGATCGACGGGGCCGAGAACAACTGGCCCTCCTTCGAAAGCTCGGGCCATTTCGAGGTGGCGGGCTACTACACGCTCGACGAACACCTGATCGTCCCCGAGGTTCTGGTGATGTCGCAGATGGCGTGGAACCGCCTGTCTGCCGAAGACCAGGAGATGGTCCGCCAGGCGGCCCGCGATGCCGTGCCCTTCATGCGCGAACAGTGGCAGGCCCGCGAGGCGGCCTCGCAAGAGATCGTCCGCGCCGCCGGCGTGCAGATCGTCGAGGACATCGACAAGACCCCCTTCATCGAGGCGATGGTGCCGGTCTACGAACGTCACGTGACCACGGACGCGCTGCGCGATCTCGTCGCCCGCATCCAGGCCACCGACTGATCCGCACACCCCGAACCGCCCGGCCAAACGGGCGGTTCGGATACCTCGAGGGGAAAGGCCGCTTTCGTGAAATCGACCGTCCAACGCATCTCCGACGTCGTCGGAGTGATCTGCCGCGCCGCGCTCTGGCTGTCTGGCGCAGGGCTGGTCGCCATGACCGCGCTGATCGCCTGGCAGGTCTGGGGCCGCTACGTGATGAACGACACCCCGACCTGGACCGAGATCACGTCGGTCCTTCTCATGGGATGGTTCATCCTCCTCGGTGCGGCGGTGGGATTGCGCGAGGGCAATCACCTCAGCTTCGATGTGCTGCTCCATGTCCTGCCCGACCGGGTGCAGAAGATCCTGCATTCCGTCTCGGACGTCGTCGTTCTCGTCTTCGCGGGCGGGATGGTGTTCTACGGCATCGTGCTGGCCCGGCAGACCTGGCAGAACACGATGCCGATGCTCGGCATTCCGGGCGGGGTCCAGTATCTCGCGCTGATCATGGGCGGGGTCCTGATGATGCTCTTCGCCGTCGAGCGGCTGCTGCGCCGCGCCGTCGGCCTGCCCACGCGCCGTTTCGGCGACGACGCCGCGTTGGATGACGCGCTCGGTCGGAAGGGGGCATGACGTGGAGCTTGTGATCCTCTTCGGCACCTTCGCCGTTCTGCTCCTGATCGGCACGCCGGTGGCCTTCTGCCTCGGCATCGCCTCCTTCGCTACGATCACCTATATCGGCCTGCCGCCGGTCGTGGTGTTCCAGAGGCTGAACTCCGGCATATCGGTCTTCGTCCTCATGGCGATCCCGTTCTTCATCTACGCGGGCGAGCTGATGGTGCGCGGCGATATCGCCCGGCGCCTCGTGGCACTGGCAGGCGCCGCCGTGGGCCACCTGCGCGGCGGGCTGGGACAGGTCAACATCTGCGCCTCGGTCCTGTTCGGGGGCATCTCGGGCTCGGCCGCGGCCGACGCCTCGGCCATCGGCGGTCTGATGATCCCGCAGATGGAAAAGCGCGGCTACGCGCGGGACTATGCCGTCAACGTGACCGTGACCTCCTCGATCATCGCGCTGATGCTGCCGCCCTCGCACAACCTGATCATCTACGCGATCGCGGCGGGCGGGCGCATCTCCATCGCCGACCTGTTCACCGCGGGCATCCTGCCGGGCCTGATCCTTGCGATGTCGTTGATGGTCACGGCCTGGATCGTCGCCAAGCGCCGCGGCTACACGACCGAGCCCTTTCCCGGCCTGCGCGCCGTCGCAGCCCTGCTCATCAACGCGCTGCCGGGGCTGATCCTTGTCGGGATCATCTTCGGCGGCGTGCGCTCGGGCGTCTTCACCGCCTCGGAAAGCTCCTGCATCGCGGTGGTCTACGCCATCGCCGTGACCATCGTGGTCTACCGCACGCTGAGCTGGCCCGATTTCGTGGCCGCCACGCTGGGTGCTGTGCGCACCGCGTCCATGGTCCTGCTGGTCATCGGCTCGGCCGCGGCCTTTGCCTGGCTGCTGGCCTACCTGCGCGTGCCCGCGACGCTGGTGGACCTGATCTCGAGCCTGTCGAACAACCCGATCGTGATCCTTCTGCTTCTGAACCTGCTGCTTCTGTTCCTCGGCACCTTCATGGACATGTCGCCGCTGATCGTGATCACGACACCGATCTTCCTGCCGGTGGCCACAGCCTTCGGTGTCGATCCGGTACATTTCGGGATCATCCTGATCCTGAACCTCGGCATCGGCCTCTGCACGCCGCCGGTCGGCGCGGTGCTCTTCGTCGGCTGCGCCGTGGGCAAAGTGCCCATCGGCACCGTGGTTCGCACGATCTGGCCCTTCTACGGGGCGGCCGTCTTCACGCTGATGCTCGTCACCTACATCCCGGCGCTGTCGCTCTGGCTGCCCGGCCTGTTCCGGTAGGAGGTGCCCATGCCCGGCCCCGTCCGCTTTCCCGAAATGTCGCCCGACACGGGCGTGACCCGCCGCGTGCTGGCCGACAGCCCCGGGCTGATGGTCGTGGCCTTCGGGTTCGAGACCGGGGCGGTCGGTGCGCTGCACCGTCACCCGCATGTGCAATCCACCTATGTCGAAAGCGGGCGCTTCCGCTTCGCCATCGGAGCGGAACGCTTCGACGTCGGCCCCGGCGACAGTTTCGTCATCCCGTCGGACGCCGAGCATGGCTGCGAATGCCTCGAGGCCGGGCGGTTGATCGACAGTTTCACACCACGACGCGACGATTTTCTTTGAGGGAGCCCCCCATGACCACCGATGCCGAAATCCGCCACGCCACCGACCCCGACAGCGTGCGCAGACTTGATACGCAAGGGCTTCGGGCGCAGTTCCACGTGGGCGACCTGTTCCGGCCCGGCGAGATCAGGCTGGTCTACAGCCACTACGACCGCCTGATCCTCGGCTCCGCGGTGCCCGGGGGCGGGACGCTGAAGCTGGACGCGGTGCCGCAGGCGGGCACGCCGTCCCTTCTCGACCGCCGCGAAATGGGCGTTCTCAACATCGGGGCTGCCGGAACGGTCACCGTCCGCGGGCAGGCGCATGCCGTCGGCCCGGGCGAGGTTCTCTACATCGGCCTCGGCTCGGGCCCGGTGACCTTCGGCGGCGCGGGGCGGTTCTACATCCTGTCGGCGCCTGCGCACCGCAGCTGCCCCACGCGTCTGATCCGCAAGGAGGATGCCCGGCGGGTCGAGCTCGGCTCGAAGGAGCAGGCCAACGAGCGGGTGATCATCCAGTTCCTCCATCCCGAGGTCGCCGAAAGCTGCCAGCTTCTGATGGGCTACACCCAGTTCGCGCCCGGATCGGTCTGGAACACGATGCCCGCCCATGTGCATGATCGCCGGATGGAAGCCTATCTCTACTTCGACCTGCCGCCCGACGCGCGCGTCTTTCACTTCATGGGCAAGCCCGAGGAGACCCGCCATATCGTGATGAAGAACGAAGAGGCCGTGATCTCGCCGCCCTGGTCGATCCATTCCGGGGCCGGGACTGGGGCCTATACCTTCTGCTGGGCGATGGCGGGCGACAACGTCGATTTCACCGACATGGACATGGTCCCGATGGAGGCGCTGGCATGAGTGGCGCGTTCCGGCTCGACGGGCGCCGGGCGCTGGTGACGGGGGCGAACACCGGGATCGGCCAGGCCATCGCGGTCGGACTGGCGGAGGCGGGCGCCCATGTCATCGCGGCGGGCCGGTCGAGCTGCGCCGAGACCATCGCGGCGATCGAGGCCGCGGGTGGCACGGGCGAGGGGTTCGATCTCGACCTCTCCGACCCCGAGGCGGGTGCTGCCCGTCTGGCCGGGGCGGGTGATCTCGATATCCTCGTCAACAACGCGGGCATCATCCGCCGCGCCGACAGCACCGACTACAGCGTTGCGGATTGGGATGACGTGATGGACGTGAACCTCAAGGCCGCCTTCCTTCTCAGCCAGGCCTTCGCACGCTCCGTCATGGCGCGCGGCGCGGCCGGGCGCATCGTCAACATCGCCTCGCTCCTGTCCTTCCAGGGCGGCATCCGCGTGCCGGCCTACACGGCGTCCAAGCACGGCATCGCGGGGCTGACCAAGATCCTCGCCAACGAATGGACCGCGCGCGGCATCAACGTGAACGCGGTCGCGCCGGGCTACATCGCCACCAACAACACCGAGGCGCTGCGCGACGACCCGCAAAGATCGGCCGAGATCCTCGGCCGCATTCCCGCCGGTCGCTGGGGCGAGCCCGCCGATATCGCCGGGGCGGTCACATTCCTCTGTACGCCTGCGGCCAATTACGTCTCCGGGGCCGTGCTCAACGTGGATGGAGGCTGGCTTGCGCGATAGGCTTTCCCGAGACGGACTGCCGCCCGAGGTGGGGATCGTCCACCTCGGCCCCGGTGCCTTCTTCCGGTCGTTCGTCGCGGTCTACACCGACAGCGCCTTGGCGCGCGATGGCGGGGCGTGGGGCATCCGGGCCGTCAGCCTGCAAAGCCCCACGGCGCGCGATCAGCTCGCACCGCAGGGCGGCTGCTTCACCGCGCTGACGCTGCGCCCCGAGGGGCCGTCGCCGCGCGTGATCGGCTCGGTGGCCGACGTGCTGGTCGCCCCCGAGGACCCCGCGGCGGTCGTGGCCGCCATGGCGGACCCCGCCGTGCGGATCGTGTCGCTGACCGTGACCGAGAAGGGCTATTGCCACAATCCCGCGACGGGCGCGCTGAACTTCGCGCATCCCGACATCCTCCACGATCTCGCCCGTCCCGAGGCACCGCGGTCCGCGCCGGGCTTCATCGTCGCGGCCCTTGCGCGGCGCCGGGCCGAGGGCAGGGCGCCCTTCACCGTGCTGAGTTGCGACAACCTTCCGTCGAACGGGGCGCTCGTGCGCGGCGTGGTCCTCGATTTCGCAAGGGCCTTGGACGGCGATCTGGCGGACTGGATCGCCGAAAAGACCCGCTTTCCCGCTACGATGGTCGACCGCATCACCCCTGCCACCACCGCCGACGACATTGCGCGGCTCGAGGCCGATCAGGGCTACCACGACCCCGCGATGGTCGTCTGCGAGCCCTTCTCGCAATGGGTGATCGAGGATGACTTCGCGCAGGGTCGGCCCGCGTGGGATGCGGGCGGCGCGCAGTTCGTCACCTCGGTCGAGGCGCATGAGATCATGAAGCTGCGCTGCCTGAACGGAACGCATTCGACGCTGGCCTATCTCGGCTACCTCGCCGGGCACGACACGATTGCCGATGCTGTCGCCGACCCGCCCTTCGCGGCCCTTCTGGAGAAGCTCTGGCGCGAGGAGATCCTGCCGACCGTGCCCCAACCCGAAGGCGAAGACCTGCACGCATATTGCGCGGCCCTGATCGAGCGATATCGCAATCCCGCGATCCGGCACCGCACGTGGCAGATCGCGATGGACGGGAGCCAGAAGCTTCCCCAGCGGCTTTTGGGCACCATCCGCGACAGCCTGGCCGCGGGCCGGGTGCCGCAGGGTCTTTGCCTCGCGGTGGCCGGTTGGATGCGCTACGTCGGCGGTGTGGACGAGAGGGGCCAGCCGATCGAGGTGCGCGACCCCATGGCCGAGCGGCTGCGCGCGGCCTCGGATGCGGCGGACGGAGCGGAGGGGGCTGTCGACGCGCTTCTCTCCAACGAAGCGATCTTCGGCACCGATCTTGCCCGGCATCAAGGCTTCCGCGAAGCGGTGACCGCGTGCTATGCGCGCCTCGCGCGGGAGGGCGCGCGTGAAGCAGTTTCGGCCTACACCCAATGACAAGCGCGATCATTCTCGACGAGCGCGACACCGTCGCGATCCTGACCAGCGGCGCCAAAGTCGGCGACCGGCCCCTTGGCATGGGCGCCCCCCTCGGCGCAGCGGTGCCCGCGGGCCACAAGATCGCGCGCCATCCGATCCCCGCCGGTGGCGCGATCCTGAAGTTCGGCCAGCTGATCGGCTACGCGACCGCCGATATCGATGCCGGGGCGCATGTGCACAGCCACAACTGCGCCTTCGGCGCCCACCCGGAAGCGCGCGATCACGGAAGCCGCCTGGCCGAGGCGGTTGCTGCCATTCCCGCCGTCACACCGCGGCAGTTCCCGGGATACCTGCGCGCCGACGGGCGCGTTGGCACGCGCAACATGATCGCGCTTCTGGCCACGGTGAATTGCTCGGCCACCGTGATCCGCCGCGCCGCCGAGGAGATCCAGCGCTCGGGCATCCTTAAGGACTACCCCAACGTCGACGGGATCGCGGCCTTCTCGCATGGCACCGGCTGCGGCATGGCCGCCTCGGGTCCGGGGTGGGAGAACCTGCAACGCGTCCTTTGGGGGCATGCGACCCATCCCAATGTCGGCGCAGCACTTTTTGTCGGGCTGGGCTGCGAGGTGATGCAGATCGCCCGGATGAAGGCGATGTTCGACGATGGCCGCGACACGCGCTTTCACGGCCTGACGATCCAGGACAGCGGCGGCACGCTCGAGACCGTCGCCCGGATCGTGGCCGAGGTGCACAGGCTCCTGCCGCTGGTGAACGAGACGCGGCGCAGTGCCGCCCCGCTCTCGTCGCTCAAGGTGGCGCTGCAATGCGGCGGCTCGGACGGGTATTCCGGGATCACGGCCAACCCCGCGCTCGGGGTGGCAAGCGACCTTCTGGCCGGGCATGGCGCGACCGCCATCCTCGCCGAGACGCCCGAGATCTACGGGGCCGAGAACCTGCTGCTCGACCGGGCCTGCTCGGCCGAGGTCGCGGGCAAGCTGGTCGCACGGCTGAAATGGTGGGAAAGCTATGTCGAGGTCAACGGTGGCTCGCTCGACAACAACCCCACGCCCGGCAACAAGGCGGGGGGGCTCACGACCATCCTCGAAAAGTCGCTCGGTGCCGTGGCCAAGGGCGGTTCTACGCCGCTGAACGACGTGGTGGCCTATGGGGAAACGGTCGAGGCACCCGGTCTCGTCTTCATGGACACCCCTGGCTACGACCCGGTGTCGGTGACCGGCCAGATCGCGGGCGGCGCGCAGATCGTGGTGTTCACCACGGGCCGCGGATCGGCCTTTGGCTCGAAACCCGCGCCGACCATCAAGCTCGCCACGAACGGGCGGCTGTTCGAGAAGATGCGCGGTGACATGGACCTCGATTGCAGCGACATCCTCGACCGCGGCGTCGGCATCGCCGAGAAGGGGGCCGAGGTCTTCGAGCTGATAGTCGCCACCGCCTCGGGTCAGCGCACGCGGAGCGAGGAACTGGGCCTCGGCGACAACGAGTTCGTACCCTGGCAAATCGGCGCTGTCATGTGACCGGCGGCACGCCGCCCTGCCACGTGTCGCGAAACTTCGACGGGCTTGCGCCCATGTGGCGCTCGACCATCCGGCTGAAGAAGAACGGGTCGGAATAGCCAAGCTCGGCTGAGGGGGTTCAACCTGTTCCGCCCCGCCTGCAACGTGCCCCCCGATCTCTTCGACACCCTGGGCGCCCGCACCCTGCGCCCCGTGCCGATGGCGGGGCCGCTGATGAAGACAGCGGCAAGTCGACCGGACACAGGGCGGGGTCCCCGGCACGAGCTCGCCGGTGAGCGACAGGGGCGCGCCGCCCCGTCCTTCCGGTCGGCAATCGTCAGCGGGTATCGGGGTCTGCCGACGCGTCAGGCTCCGCCCGTGGTGTCATCGGGCCAGGCGTCGATGCCGCCTTCGATGACCACCGCCTTGAGGCCGCGTTGCTTGAGCAGCAGGGTCGCCGCAGAGGCGCGGCTGCCTTTCTTGCACAGGACCAGGTAGCTGGTCAGGCTGTCGAGTTCATCCATGCGCGCCCGAAGATCGGGCAGGGGGATCCAGACCGAGCCGGGGATGCAGGCGGCTTCGTATTCCTCCTGGTAGCGGACGTCGAGGACCCGGCTTCCGGTCTCCATCAGGACCTTGGCCGCCGCGGGCTTCACCTTTTCGATCAGCGACATCGAGATCAGCTCGGCGAAGTCATCCTTCCTCAGCTGCAGCACCTCGCCATCGGTGATCATCTTCACCGTGGCGTTGCGTGAGCCGTTCATCACCAGCGACTCCTCGCCGAATGCATCGCCGGGCCCCAGCAGGGCCACCATCTGCGGTTCATCGTCGTCCAGGTCTTCCCGCCAAACCTCTGCCGTGCCCTCGGTAATGATGTAATAGGCGTCTCCCTCCTCGTACTGCCGCACGATCTCGTCGCCGCGGGCCACCCGCAACCGCGTCATCCGTTGCAGCGCGTGATAGGCGTTCTCCATCGGCAGGTGGCGAAAGGTCTCGGTGTTCCAGAGCTTCAGCAGGATGTCGTCCGGGTCGACGGCCCCCGCGGCAGGATCGTGCCGCCCGAGTTCCTCGAGCGCGAGAAGCTCCTCGACCGTTCGGTCATTTCCCCGGCAGAGCACCGCGGCGTTCACCGCCTCGATCGAGGTCTCGCCGGTTCCGGGTGGAAAGCGATACACCTCTCCGGCGGTTCCGGGATGAACCGTGATCCTGTCCTTGCCGTCGGCAATGACCTCGCCCTTGACGAGCAGCGTGAAATCCTCCGGGTCGGTCGCGGGAAAGACGATCCGCTCTCGGTCGCGCAGGTAGAACACCCGAAGGGCGTGCGTCGCGACATCGGTCGCCTTGGTCGTCGGTGGCGAGAGTGTGTAGATATGCCTCTTCAGCCGGTCCGTGATCTTTTCAGCCATCCGTTTGGTCGCCCCCCGCGTTCATCATCTCGTCCGCCCGTCCCGCGACAGATGCCGCGGGTCGCGCCGCCCACGCCCGGACCCGGGCCTCCTCAGCCGCGGCGGATGGTGTGGATGTAGTCCCTGCCGACGTGCTCCTGGTCCAGCATCGTGTGACCGGCCCCGGTCACGAACTCGAGGATATCCTTCATGGATGCGGAATCCGTGGCGTAGACCCGCAGGACCTGGCCGCTGTCCATCGTCTCCAGCGCTCTCTTGGTCTTCATCAGGGGAATCGGGCAGTTCATCCCGCGCGCGTTGAGTTCTTTGTCGATGTTCATGGGATCTCCTTCCACGTTCCGTCCCGATGGCCTCGGCTATAGCTCCTGCAGCCGATCTCACATGCCTGTTGGCGATCATTCATTGCGCATCAGCAGCCACATCTGCAGGCGCAGGCCCGCGACACCGCCGAGCATGATGCCCATCACGGCGATGAGACTCTCGCCACTCAGCGTGGATACGCCCGACAGCCCCTGTCCCACGGTGCAGCCCCCGGCAACGACGCCGCCCACGCCCATGCAGACGCCGCCGATCATGTGCAGGGCGGTATCCTGCTCGCCGTGCAGGCCCTCCCACTGGAAGGTGCGGCTGTAGATCGCGTGGAGAAACGAGCCGATTATCACCCCGAGCACCGTCAGAACCCCGACCGAGATCAGAAGCGGCCGGGTGGGGTCCGTCATCGTCAGCAGGTAGAGGCTGCGCGCGATGGGCGAGGTGAAGCTGAAGGACTGCATGCCGCCGGCCGCTGTGCCCGCGTAGACCGTGTCGAGCGTGTCGGGGTGGACCTCGACGTAGCCGAGGTGCCCGATGACCCACCACATGCCGACCACGAGAAGGCCGATCCCCGCCCCGGCCAGCAGGTTGTTGGCGGAGGATCGGAATTTCTTGCTCGCAAGGGCCCATGCCGTCAGGCCACCGCCGATCATCACCGCCAGCACCAGCCCGACGGTATCGGTGTCCAGTCCCGCGGATGGCGCGATCCAAGCCGACACGAGCGTGCCGTTCTCCGTGAAGCGCGTGCCGTGGTCGACCGCGAAGGAGTAGAGCACGCTCGACAACCCCCACATGGCCGAGGTCGCCCCAAGCGCGATCATGATGAAGACGACCACGGATTTCAGATTGCCTTCGCCGATCCGGATCAGGGTCTTGTTCGCGCATCCCGACGCAAGGACCATGCCGAAGCCGAACAGCAGGCCGCCACCCACGGCCGCGAGCCAATTGAGCGACCCGGCGCTGTAGATCGTATCCGCCGATCGGATCAGGCCCAGGTAGGACAACAGCCCGAACCCGAGCATGGCGACACCGGCGGCCATTCCCCAGACGCGCATCCGCGTCCAGCTGCCCATGTTGTAGACGTCGCTGACCGCACCCATCGTGCAGAAACTGGTCCGTTGCGCGATGGCGCCGAACATCAGGCTGAGCACGAAGGCGAGGGCCAGCACGGTGTTCTCGAGCGCGATATACTCGGCCATTTCCATCATGTCGGTACCCTCAACCTCCGGTTATGCACCAGTACCGATTGCGCATGACGCATCGACCAGGAAGCCCAAGGTCAGGGGACATGGCCGGGTACCGTTTGTGCGGGAACCTTCAAAGCACGACGCGAAGACGATTTACGCTGTCACATAAACTAATTGTTACCGCCCGAAGTCGCGCAGCGCAACAAAATCGTGCAGGTGTGCCTGTTCATTGACCTGACCCCGCGCTTGGTCGGGGCGGTGACCCGAGGACTGGCAGCGCAGGGTGGGGGCCGCCGGGCATTGGCCGTCAGCCCGGACGCCGCACGGTCTTCCAGAGCTCTGGCAGGATCAGCAGCGGCAGCGCGAAGCCCGCGATCAGGCCCCAGTCCGACAGGCGCAGCGGCACGGTCTGCAGAAGCGTCTGCAAGGGCGGCCAATAGACCGCGGCCACCTGCAGCGCCATCATCGCCGTAAAGGCGATGAGCAGGGCAGGGTTGGACAGGTAGCCCAGTTTCCACCCCGGCGTGCGCAGCGAGCGGAAGGCGAAGACACTCGCCTTCTCGAACACGACCATCGCCGTGAAGGCCGCCGTGCGCGCAAGATCGGTGCCCAGCGGCAGCAGCGTCTCGAAGATCCAGAGGCTCGCCAGCCCGGTATAAAGCCCGAGGCCAAGGATCAAGGGCGCGGATTTCAGCGACAGGATCCGCTCGGTCCGCGGGCGGGGCGGGTCCTTCATCTGCGCCTTCTCGCCCGGTTCCAGCCCCAGCGCCACGGCGGTCACGCCATCGGTGACCAGGTTCATCCACAGGATCTGCGTGGGCAGGAAGATCAGCGGCGCCAGCATGGCCGTGTTGATCAGAAGCGCCACGACCTCGCCCGCGTTCGAGCTGAGCAGGTAGCGCACGAACTTGCGCGTGTTGTCGAACTGTCGCCGCCCCTCGGCAATGGCGCCGACGATGGTGGCGTAGTTGTCGTCGAGCAGGACGAGATCGGCGGCATCCTTGGCCACCTCGGTGCCGCGGATGCCCATGGCAATGCCGATGTCGGCCTTCCTCAGCGCGGGCGCGTCGTTCACGCCGTCGCCAGTCATGCCAACGGTCTCGCCCTGTGCCTGTAGCGCCGCGATGATGCGCAGCTTATGCGCCGGAGAGACGCGGGCGAAGGCGACCTCGCCCGTCACCGTCCGGGCCAGTGTCGCCTCGTCCATCGCCTCGATCTCGGGGCCGGTGACGACGCGGGCCGCGGGCAGGCCGAGGGCTGTGGCGATGGCGCGCGCGGTCTCGGGGTGGTCGCCGGTGATCATCAGCGTGCGGATGCCCGCCGCCTGCGCCGCGGCGATCGCCTCGGCCACCTCGGCGCGGGGCGGATCGATCAGGCCGGCAAGGCCGATCAGCGTCATCGCCTCTTCGGCGATGCTGTCCTCCGGCGTTTCCCGATGGGCCAGCGCGATGACGCGCATGCCCTCCTCGGCCATCGCATGGGCTGCCGCGCGGGCCTCCTCTGCCCGGTCGGGGGTGAGGGGCCGGGGGCCCTCCGCCGTTTCGATCCCGGTGCACAGGTCAAGGATCAGCTCGGGTGCGCCCTTGGTCAGAATGCGGTTGCCGCCCTCGCCGCGGATCAGAACGCTCATCCGCTTGCGGTCCGAGGTGAAGGGCAGCTCCGCGAGCACCGCGTTGCGGTCGGGCGTGTCGGCCCAGGCCTTGTGCGCCATCACGATCAGCGCGGCCTCGGTCGGGTCGCCGAGCGCGCGCCAGTCGTCCCCCTCGCGCCTGAGCCGCGCATGGGTGCAGGCCAGCGCCACCTCGGATGCGCGCGCAAGAAGCGCATCGTCCCCGGCGCGCAGCTTCGCGCCCGCGCGCTCCACATGGCCGGTGGGGTCGTAGCCGCGCCCGGTGACGCCGTAGTCGCCCGACGCGGTCCAGAGCCGCCGCACCGTCATCGCGTTCTCGGTCAGCGTGCCGGTCTTGTCGGTGCAGATGACGCTGGCCGCGCCCAGCGTCTCGACCGCCTGCAGGTGGCGCACCAGCGCCTGCCGCCGCGCCATCGCGCCCGCGCCGAGGGCAAGCGTCACGGTGACAACGGCGGGCAGCCCCTCGGGCACCATGGCCACGGCCATCGAGAGGCCCAGCATGAAGACCTGGAGCGTCTCGAGCCCGCGCCAGGCGCCCATGCCGGCGACAACCGCGGCGACCGCCAGAGCGATCCAGCCCAGTTGCCGGGCAAGGTGGCCAAGCTCGCGCTGGAGCGAGGTCTCGGTGGTCTGCACGGTGCCGGTCAGTTCGGCCACCTGCCCGAATTCGGTAGCCGCCCCGATCCGGCCGACCCGCGCCTCGGCATGGCCGCGGGTAACGGTCGTGCCGCTCAAGATCGCCTCGCCTGCGGGTTTGGAGACCGGCACGGATTCACCCGTCAGCACCGCCTCGTCGAGGCCAAGGCCCGCCTCGGCCAGGATCTCGGCATCGGCGGGCACGCGGTCGCCCTCGGCCAGCAGGATCACGTCGCCCGGTACCAGTTCGCGCGCGGGGATCACCTGCTCGCGGCCCTCGCGGATCACGACGGCCTGCGGCGACATCATCGCCTTCAGCGACCGGATCGCGCGCTCGGCGCGCCATTCCTGCACGAAGCCGAGGGCCGCGTTCAGGATCACCACCGCGCCGATGGCGATGGCATCCACCACCTCACCCAGCGCAAGGGCGATCAGGGCCGCCCCGATCAGCATGAGCACCAGAAGGCCCGTGAACTGCCGCCAGAGCACCGTCAGCGGCGAGAGGGGCTTGCCCTCGGGCAGCTCGTTCCAGCCGTGTGCGCTGCGCGCCGCGGCGACCTCGGGCGCGCTCAGCCCGCGGGACTGGGGTGATCTGGGATCGGGGTCTGCCTGCACCGCGCGCCTCTTCTGCCTGTGGTGATCCTAGGTTCTTGCGGCTGCAAACTGTTTGACACGGGTCAAGGTGCAGGGGCCGTGTCGAGCCGTAGGGTGGCCCGAGGACGCGAGGAACACAGCGGAGGAACGCGGGATGTCGGCCAACCTGATCTGGTTCGAGGAGTTGAAGCGCGAGGACGTGGCCCTTGTCGGCGGCAAGAACTCGTCGCTGGGCGAGATGATCTCGACGCTGGGGCCCAAGGGCATCCGCGTGCCGACGGGCTTTGCCACCACCTCGGACGCCTACCGCGCCTTCGTGGCCGAGAACGATCTTGCGTCCGTCATCACCGATCATGTCGCCGCTTTGGAGGCGGGGCGGATGACCCTGGCCGAGGTGGGCGCCGCGCTGCGCAAGGCCTTCGAGCGGGGGCATTGGCCCAAGGCGGTCGAGGCCGACATCCGCACGGCCTACCGCGACTTGGGCGAGCGGCTGGGGCAGACGGCGCCCTCCGTCGCCGTGCGCTCCTCGGCCACCGCCGAGGACCTGCCGGATGCCAGCTTCGCGGGCCAGCAGGAGACGTTTCTCAACATCGTGGGAGAGGAGGCGCTGATCACCGCCTGCCGCCGCTGCTACGCCTCGCTCTTCACCGACCGGGCGATCAGCTACCGCCGCGTGCAGGGCTTCGACCATTCCGAGGTCGCGCTGTCGGTCGGCGTGCAGATGATGGTGCGCTCCGACATCTCGTCCTCGGGCGTCATGTTCTCGATCGACACGGAAACCGGCTGCGACCGCTTCGTGCTGATCACCGGGGCCTGGGGGCTGGGCGAGAACGTGGTGCAGGGGGCGGTCGACCCCGATGAATTCATGGTCTTCAAGCCCTTCGCGGGCGACACCTCCCTCAGCCCCATCGTCGCCAAGGACCTCGGCGCGAAAGAGGTCAAGATGATCTACGGCCGCGAGGGCGAGCCGCAGACGCGCAACGTGCCCACGTCGAAAGCCGAGCGCGCGCGCTTCACGCTCAGCGACCCGGAAGTGCTGGAACTGGCCCGCATGGCGATCACGATCGAGGATCACTACGGCCTGCCCATGGACATGGAATGGGCCAAGGACGGGATCACCGGCGAGCTTTACATCGTGCAGGCCCGCCCTGAGACCGTGCAGTCGCGCAAATCCAGCCATGTCCTGCAATCCTATACCGTCACCCCCGCAGGCCCCAAGGTGCTGGAGGGCCTCAGCGTGGGCAATGCGGCGGCCGCGGGCCGTGCCTGCCTGATCCATTCGGCGGCCGATATCGACAAGTTCGTCGACGGTTCGGTCCTTGTCACCTCGATCACCGATCCCGACTGGGTGCCGATCATGAAACGCGCCGCCGCCATCGTGACCGACCACGGCGGGCGCACCAGCCATGCCGCCATCGTCAGCCGCGAGCTTGGCCTGCCGGCCATCGTTGGCACGGGCAACGCGACCCATGTGCTGCATGACGGCCAGGACCTGACCGTATCCTGTGCGGAAGGGGACAAGGGCACGATCTACGACGGGATCGGCGAGATCACGACCGAGGATATCAGCCTCGACGACATCCCCGAGACACAGACCCGCGTGATGCTGAACGTGGCCGACCCCTCGGCTGCGACGCGCTGGTGGCGCTTGCCCGCGGCGGGCGTTGGCCTTGCCCGGATGGAGTTCCTGATCTCGAACGTGATCAAGGCGCATCCGCTGGCCTTGCTGGACTACGACACCCTGACGGACGAGCAGGTAAAGGCCGACCTGACGGCGCTTATCCGCGGCTACGACACCCCCACGGACTATTTCATCGAAACGCTGGCGCGTGGTTTGGGCCGCATCGCCGCGATCTGGTATCCGAACCCCGTCATCATCCGCCTGTCGGACTTCAAGTCGAACGAATATGCCGAGCTTCTGGGCGGCAGGCTCTACGAGCCCGAGGAAGAGAACCCGATGATCGGGTTGCGGGGGGCCGCGCGCTACTACTCCGAGTTCTACGAGCGCGCCTTCGCCCTCGAATGCCACGCGATCAAGCGGCTTCGGGGCGAGATGGGCTTCGACAACGCGATCATCATGGTCCCCTTCTGCCGCTCCCCGGAAGAGGCCGACCGCGTGGCCGAGGTCATGGCGCGCTACGGTCTTGAGCGCGGCAAGGACGGGCTGCAGCTTTACGTGATGACCGAGATCCCCTCGAACGTGATCCGGGCCGAGGAATTCGCCGAGCGCTTCGACGGGTTCTCCATCGGGTCGAACGACCTGACGCAGCTGACCCTCGGCGTCGACCGCGACAGCGGCGAGTTGGCCCATGTCTTCAAGGAGCGTGATCCGGCGGTGCTGTGGATGATCCGCGAGGCCATCGCGCGGGCGAAGAAAGCCGGGCGCAAGATCGGGCTCTGCGGGCAGGCGCCCTCGAACGACCCGGCCTTTGCACGGCTGCTGGTCGAGGCCGGGATCGACACGATTTCCGTGACGCCGGACAGCTTTCTCGACGTGAAGCGCAACGTGGCCGAGGCGGAAAGAGGGTAGAGGGCAAGGCGGCTTTTGCGGACGAAACGGAGTTTCATCTTATGTCGGTTTGATCGGCGCTCCGGGTCTGCATTCAAGGTTGGAGCCTATCCGGGGAGTCCGTCCATTTTCTCGATGGAGGCGAGGTCGTTGTCCCAATCCGCGCGGCTTGCGTAGCAGATATGCGCGTCGGGTCGCATGTTGATGGGGTGATCAATCGATCCCGCCGGCACGACAAGCAGACCAAGGTCTTGCTGAAAGACTGGCAAGGCGGACCCGCAATCTGCGCAGAAGCTCCTGGTATGCCGGGGTCCGGGGAGGTTGAATGTCCTGATATTCATCTCCCCTGACACCCAGTCGAGTTTTGCCACGGTCGAGAACAGGTTTGCCGAATGGGCCGAACCGCTATCCTTGCGGCAACGGGTGCAGTGGCAAAGAAAGAAGCTTTCGAACGCGCCCGATATGCGGAACGTCACGGCACCGCAGAGGCATCCTCCGGTGGTCGGAGTGTCCGTCATTCATCTTCCTTTCAAGAGGCGGGCGTGCCAACGCCAGCCGAATACCGTGTCAGAGAGTTCATGTATCGTCGGTCAGCGTCACGGTCAAAGTGGCCTCAGACCGGCCTCTCCCTCTCACCTCCGACAGCCTTCTCGGCGCCCTGCGCACCGTCGGCCGAGGCCGGGGGAGGGTAGGGGTTTCCTCCAGCCGCGGGCAGCTTCCCCGGCGCGCCGGGCTCGCCTAAGCTTGGCCATGCGGGCGCCGTGGCCCGCCCGTGCAACTCAGGAAGCTGGAAGGACGCAAACCGATGCAATGCCACGAGGTAGATTACGAGATCTTTGGCGATGACATGCAGATCGTCGAGGTGGAGCTCGACCCCGGAGAGGTCGTGATCGCCGAGGCGGGCGCGATGAACTACATGGAGGACGGCATCGGCTTCGAGACCCGGATGGGCGACGGTGGCCGCCCCTCGGGCGGGATCATGGACTCGCTTCTGAACGTCGGCAAACGCGTGCTGACGGGCGAGTCGATCTTCATGACCCATTTCCGCAACGACGGGCAGGGCAAGAAGCGCGTGGCCTTCGCCGCGCCCTATCCGGGCAAGATCATCCCCGTGGACATGGCCGAGGTCGGCGGCACGCTGGTCTGCCAGAAGGACGCGTTTCTCTGCGCGGCCTTCGGCACGACGACCGACATCGCCTTTCAGCGCAAGCTGGGCGTGGGTTTTTTCGGGGGCGAGGGGTTCATCCTGCAGCGGCTCAATGGCGACGGGATGGCCTTCATCCATATCGGTGGCACGGTGATCCGGCGCGAGCTGCAGCCGGGCGAGGTGCTGCGCGTCGACACCGGCTGCCTCGCGGCGATGTCGGGGACGGTGCAATACGACATCGAGCGGGCGGGCAACCTCAAGTCGATGATCTTCGGCGGCGAGGGGATCTTTCTCGCCACGCTGCGCGGGCCGGGCACGGTCTACCTGCAAAGCCTGCCGTTCTCGCGGCTGGCCGATCGGGTGCTGCGCGCGGCGATGCCCGGCGGGAAGAAGGGCGAGGGGTCCGTCCTCGGCGGGCTCGGCGACATGTTCGGAGACCGCTAGGCGCGGGCGTTTCGAGGGCTTAACGCGGATCGGTCTCAAAACTGCGAACTCCTCCGACGAGGTCATCCACGAGGGCGCAACCATTGCCTGGCTGGCTGAAATGCAGCCAGGCATTGGCCGCGAAACGGCGGGGCGACATTCGGTAGATCCAGATGTTGATCCGCCCCTCGGCGGGGGCGGTGAACCCCGCGCTGTCGAGGATCAGCGCGCGCCACTCGGGCGGCATCTGCTCCAGCTCCATCGCCGCGGCGATGTATTCGTGGTCGGTCAGGGCGACCTCTCGCCCCGCCGCTGTCTGAAAGACCAGCGCATGGGCCAGTTCATGGGTGAGGAGCGCTCTCATCAGCACCTCGGGGGGCACTTGCGCATAGGGGTCCTCCGGCTCGACGAGCCCGGCGTAATCGTCGCGGATCACGATGCGCACGCGGTCATAGTCGCAGTCGAAGGCCGCGAGACAGGTCGCGAAAGGGTGGGGGACCTCGTCCACGACATCGACGTGGATCGGGCGGCTCTGCTGAAGCGCGCAGGCGGTCATCGCCGATAAGGCGTCATGCGACATGCGGCAGAGATCTGCGGCAAGCGCGGGCGGGGCACCTCCGATGGAAACCTGCCCTTCGGCGCAATCCGTGACCTGCGCGGCGGCGGGGCCGGCAAGTGCCAGGGCCAGCGCGCAGACACGCAAGACAGGCCTGAGCCGTGACATGGCGATCCCTCCGTCATCTTGGGCGCGGGCAGCCGCTCGTTGCCGGGGTCAGACCTCGCGCGCGAGGCCCAGCCCCTCGATCAACTGGCGCAGGCCGAGCCAAGCGCCCAGCCAGATCGCGAGTGCGACGACCGGCGCATGGAACGACAGGAGCGACAGCGCCGAAAGCCCCTGGCCCACCGAGCATCCGGCGGCGATCACGGCTCCGAAGCCCATCAGGACCGCGCCGCCCATCTGGCGCTTCAGCTCGCGCGGGTCGTCGCAGGCTTCCCAGCGGAACCCGTCGCGGATGAGCGAGCCGATAAAGGCCCCGATCAGCACGCCCGCGACCGAGCCGATGGCGAAATCGGGCTGCAGCCCGGACGAGAACATCGCGTAGCGGATCGAGTCGCCCACGGGCGCGGTGAAGGTGTGCGATTGCACGAGCCAGGGCTCGAAGCCGGTGTTGGCGACCCATGCGGTGCCGAGGAACCCGCCCGAGATCGCGGCGCCCGCCATGGCGGCCCAGAAGAGCTCTTTCCAGTGGCCGCTCCGCGCAAGCGCGCCGCCCGCGGCCAGGATCAGCACGAGGCCGAGCGCTCCGCCGACGGCCCAGGGCGCAAGCCCCGTCGCCTCGCCCAGCCAATGCGCCCAGCCCTGTGGCGCTTCGGGGTGCGGCTCGAACGGGAAGAGGCGGGCACGAAGTGCCGCAAGCGGCCCCGACAGGGCCACGTAGGCCGCGATCCCCATGACGACCGCGATGACCATCGCGCGCAGGTCGCCGCCGCCCAGCCGTGCGAGCATCCCGTAGCCGCAGTTCCCCGCCTGCGCCATGCCATAGCCGAACATCAGTCCGCCGATGGCAGCACCCGCCAGCGTGAAGCCGTTCATCAGATAGATCGCCTGGTGCAGGCGGATCATCCCCGCCGCTTCGGCCGCGAAATTCACCGCCATGGCGGCACCGAGTGCGGTCGCCCACATCCAGAGCCGCGCGCGCTCATTGCCGTAATGCACATCCTCGATCATGCCGAGCGTGCAGAACCGCCCCAAGCGGGCGGCGAGGCCGAGAACGAGACCACCGGTCAGTCCGATGAGCGTGATCGTCCACGCCTCTCCCAGCGTGGCGAGCAGGGTGTCGAGCATGTTCCCTCCCTTGGACCCGAACCGCGCCGGTCTGGTGGCGAAGGCTCAGGTGCAGAACAACTCGTAAACACGTTCGATGATCACGCGCGCCCTGTCGTCTGTCAAACGGTAATAGATCTGCTTGCCGTCGCGACGGGCGGTCACCAGCCCCTCGAGCCGGAGGCGCGAGAGCTGCTGCGAGACGGCGGCCTGCCTCGTGGCGAGCATCGCCTCGATCTCGGTCACTGATTTCTCGCCATTGGCGAGCGAACAGAGGATCATCAGCCGTCCCTCGTGGCTGATCGCCTTGAGGAAATCCGAGGCCGTCTGGGCATTCTCTCGGATGCGCTTCCACGTCGCGTCATCCATCGGCTCGTCGATCCGGGGCAGGATCGTCGAGACCATGACGCCATCATCGGTGTCGATGGGCGTGCTGTCGTCGCGCGGGCTCATGCCGGCATCCTTCTCGCTGCGATGCAGCAAATCAAGCGGCGGCGGCTCATCCGCCCGTCTCCTGTGTCGCCCAGGTCGCATCGCCCTGCTCGAGCAGGCGGCCAAGCAGGCCCCAGAAGAAGTCTTCGCCCGGGTAGCCCTCGAGGCGCCCGACTTCCTCTCCGGCATGTACCAGCACGAAGGTGGGCGTATAGACCGGGCGGCTGGTGAAACTCACGTCATCGGGCAGATCGCGCAGGTTCACCGTGCGCAGCGGGGCAAAGCGCCCCTCGGGCGTCAGCGGGTATTCCGGCGCAACTTCGGCGTGCCAGCGCGCGCAGTAGCTGCACCCGGCCTGCTCGACCATTACAAGCGACCAGCCGTCCGCCGCGGCGGCGGGCCGGGGCAGGGCTGCGACCAGCCACAACAGGGCCGCCCCGAAAAGGGCAACCCTTGAGCGAGTGAGCCATTGCAATTGCAACATTGACGAAACCTCCGTCGCGTCATTAATATGAATTTTTGAATGTGAAGTCCACGGGCGGCTCTCAAAATGTTCGACATCTCGCTGACGGGTGCCTTTCTTGCGGGCCTCCTGTCGTTCTTGTCGCCCTGCATCCTGCCGATGGTGCCCTTCTACCTGAGCTATCTCGGCGGCATGAGCGCCGCCGAGGTGGCGCAGGGCGGGGCGGTCACGCGGGCGACGCGGGTGCGCGCCGTGGTCGGCGCGTCCTTTTTCGCGGCGGGGGTGCTGACGGTCTTCGTGGCGCTGGGCGCCTCGGCCTCGGCCTTCGGTCAGGCGCTCAGGGAATGGATGGACGTGCTGCGCTACGTGGCTGCGGCGCTGATCATCGTGATGGGGCTGCATTTCCTCGGCGTGATCCGGATCGGCCTTCTGAACCGCTCGCTGCGCGCCGAACCGGGCGACACCGCGAACCTCGGGCTGGGCGGCGCCTACCTGATTGGCCTCGCCTTCGCCTTCGGCTGGACGCCCTGCGTGGGCCCGGTGCTGGCGGCGATCCTGTTCATGGCGGGCACGACCGGCTCGGCGGGGCAGGGGATGCAGCTTCTGTTTGCCTACGGCATCGGCATGACGCTGCCCTTCGTGCTGGCGGCGGGCTTCGTCGGGCCGTTCATGCGGCTGATGGGCCGTTTCAGGCGGCATCTGGGCAAGGTCGAGAAGGTCATGGGCGCCGCGCTGGTCGTTTTCGGCGTGCTGATTGCGACCAACGCGCTGCTCTACATCGGGCAATGGATGATCGACAATTTCGAGGTGTTCCAGACGATCGGCTAGGATCACGCGCACTGCTTGAGGGGGAGAGGAGGCCCCACGCCATGTTCGCAAGACTGACGGGACTGATCATGGGCGCCACGCTGGCGCTTTCGGGTGCGGCCGCGGCCGAGATCGGCGACGACGGGCTGCATGTCGCGCCCTGGCTGCACGACACCTTCCGCGACCTGCGCGAGGACCTGGGCGACGCCAATGCAGATGGCAAGCGCTTTGCCATCATCATCGAACAGCGCGGCTGCATCTACTGCTCGCGCATGCACGAGGAGGTCTGGGTGCGGCCCGATATCCTCGAGATGCTCGAGGAAGACTTCTTTTTCGTCCGCATCAACATGCACGGCTCGACCGAGGTGACCGACTTCGACGGCGAGATGATGGAAGAGCGTGACCTCGCCCGGCGCTGGGGGATGCTCTTCACGCCGACAATCTACTTTTTCCCCGAAGAGGTGCCCGAGGGCGTCACCGGGCCGCAGGCCGCTGTGGTCACGATGCCCGGTGCATTCGGCGCCTGGACCACCTTCAACATGCTGAACTGGGTGCTGGAAGAGGGTTACGCGGGCGAGGAAGATTTCCAGCGATATCATGCCCGTATGTTCGCCGAGCAGACCGCACAGGGTGCCACCGAGTAGGGGTGCGGTAGTGTTCACATGCAAAAAATCAAATGTGTTGTTGCAATCATGGGGTGAGCACGGCTACGGTATACCACAGGCCACAATGACTCGGCCGAAAGGGAGGACAACCAAGTGAAGCGCCAGATGCTGCTGGCGGCGGGCCTCGCGGTCGCCGCAACCAGTCTTCAAGCCGACATCATCGCCCCAGGCGACGTGGTGATGTCCGAATACGGTGAAGTGATGGAATCGCTCACCGGCGTACCCGGCAACCCCGAGACTGGCCGCGAGATCATGGTCAGCCGTGCGCAGGGCAACTGCCTTGCCTGCCATGCCGTGACCGCGCTGGAAGACCAGCCGTGGCATGGTGAGGTCGGCCCGTCGCTCGACGGAGTGGCGACCCGCTGGGACGAGCCCGCGTTGCGCGGCCTTATGGTGAATGCCGACACGGTGTTCCCCGACTCGATCATGCCCGCCTTCTACAAGGTGTCGGGCTTCATTCGCCCCGGCGACCGGTTCACCACCCGGCCCGCGCCCGAAGACCTCCAGCCGATCCTGTCGGCGCAGGAGATCGAGGACGTGATCGCCTACCTTATGACGCTGACCGACTACTGATCCGGTCGACCCCGAAACCCGAGACCAAGGAGACTGATCTCATGACCCAGACTCGCAGGCAATTCGTCGGCACCGGCCTGGCGGTTGCAGCCGCCTTCTTCGGCCTGCCGCACATCGCCAATGCCGCCCAGCTGGAAGAGGCCATCGCGGCCTTCACCGGCGGCGCCGACATGGCCGGTGACGGCATCAACCTCATCGCGCCCGAGATCGCCGAGAACGGCAACACCGTTCCGATCGAGGTCGACGCCCCCGGCGCCGAGGCGATCATGCTGCTGGCAGCCGGCAACCCGCAGGCCGATGTCTGCACCTTCAACTTCGGCCCCGCCGCAGGTTCGCGCCTCGCGTCGACCCGCATCCGCCTTGCCGGCGAGCAGGAAGTCGTCGCCATCGCGCGCATGCCCGACGGCAGTTTCAAGCAGGCGCGCCAGAACGTGCGCGTGACCATCGGCGGCTGCGGCGGCTGAACCAGACAGGACAAGGAGAAATACAATGGCAGAGAATGTTGTTCCCCGCGTCCGCGTTCCGCGTGATGCTTCGGCCGGCGACAGCGTGTCGGTCCGTACCCTGATCAGCCACCCGATGGAGTCGGGCCAGCGCCGTGACGGCGACGGCAACATCATCCCGCGGTCGATCATCAATCGCTTCACCTGCGAGTTCAACGGCGAGATGGTCATCGACGTGACGATCGAACCCGCGGTTTCGACCAACCCGTACTTCCAGTTCGACGCGACGGTGAACGAAACCGGCACCTTCGCCTTTACCTGGTACGACGACGACGGCTCGGTCTACACGGAAACGGCAGACATCACCGTCGCCTGATCCGATCCAGTACCAAGCCGTCGCAAGGGAGGAAGTAACGGCCATGACAAGAAAAACAGTTCTCGGCGGGGTTTCGGCGGCGGTCTTCGCCGTCGCGGCCGCCGGTGTCGGCCTTGCCGACATCCGGACCGGCGACAGCCTCGTCATCAACGGCGAGATCCAGATCGTCACCGAAACCGAACCGGCTGCCCATCTCGAGGGCGCGCTCAGCACGCTCTATTCGGGCTGGGTGTTCCGGACGGATGAAACCCGCGCCATGCAGGCCGATGATTTCGACAATCCCGGCATGCTCTACGTGGAACAGGGCATCAGCGCCTTCAACACGGCGATGGGGTCCGAGGGCAACAGCTGTGCCTCGTGCCACGAGAACCCCGAGAGCCTGGCCAACGTGCGCCCGAGCTATCCCCAGTGGGATGCCGAGCACGGCATGGTTCAGACGGTCGAGATGCAGGTGCAGGAGTGCCAGACCGAGCGCATGGGCATGGAAGAGCCGTATGGCTACGACAGCCAGCAGATGCGCAACATGGTTGCCCTGATCGCCTCGGTCGCGCGCGGCCAGACGGTCGACGTGGCCATCGACGGCCCGGCATCGGATGCATGGGAGCTTGGGCGGGAGATCTATTACACCGCCTACGGCCAGATGGAGCTGAGCTGCGCCCACTGCCACGAGCAGAACTACGGCAACCTGATCCGGGCTGACCACCTCAGCCAGGGGCAGGTGAACGGCTTCCCGACCTACCGCCTGAAGAACGCCAACATCGTTTCGGTCCACAACCGTTTCCGCGGCTGTATCCGTGACACGCGCGGCGAGCCCTACGGCGTCGGCAGCCCCGAGTTCGTGGCGCTGGAGCTTTACGTCGCCTCGCGCGGCAACGGCCTGACGGTCGAAGGCCCCGCCGTCCGCAACTGACCTGATATCGAGACCCGCCCCGGACCAATCCGGGGCGGGTTTCGCCATAATACATTCAATAACCTGAATAACATCAGAGGTTGAACCCATGATCTCGCGTCGCCACTTCGTGCAGGCCGCCCTCGCCACCTCCGCGCTTTACGGCGCCTCGGGCTTCGGCAACTGGTCGCGGCTCGCAGCCCAGCAGACGCTCAGCCAGGACGAGCTGATCGGCTCGGGCGGGCCGGGCAACGTGACGCTGATCCACATCACCGACATGCACGCCCAGACCCAGCCGATCTATTTCCGCGAGCCGGAGTTCAACATCGGCGTCGGCATCCATGCGGGCCAGCCGCCGCACCTGGTGGGCAGCGAATTCCGCGCGCGCTTCGGCATCGAGCAGGGCAGCGCGCTGGATTACGCGCTGACCTATGACGATTTCACCTCGATGGCGCGCGCCTATGGCCGGATGGGGGGCCTCGACCGCATCTCGACCATCGTCAACGCGATCCGCGCCGACGCGCCGCACGCGCTGCTGCTGGATGGCGGCGACACGTGGCAGGGCTCGCTTCCGTCCCTGCGCACCGAAGGCATGGACATGGTCACGCTGATGAACGCGCTCGGCGTCGAGGCGATGACCTCGCATTGGGAATTCACGCTGGGCTCGGCCCGCGTGAACGAGCTGATCGAGAACCACGTGAACCCCGCGTTCCTCGGGGCCAACATCTTCGACATCGAGTGGGACGAGCCGGTCTACGACGACTACAAGATCTTCGAGCGTAACGGCACCGCCATCGGCGTGATCGGGCAGGCCTTCCCCTACATGCCCATCGCCAACCCCGGCTGGATGTTCCCCGAGCTGAGTTTCGGCCTGCGCCGCGAGCGTATCGCCGAGGTCGTGCAGGAGGTCCGCGCCGCGGGCGCCGAGGTGGTGGTGCTTCTGTCGCACAACGGTTTCGACGTGGACCGCCAGTTCGCCCGGGACATCCCCGGCATCGACGTGATCCTCACCGGTCACACCCATGACGCGCTGCCCGAGGCGGTCCAGGTCGGCAACACCTTCCTCATTGCCTCCGGCAGCCACGGCAAGTTCGTCTCCCGCGTCGATCTCGACGTGCAGGACGGGGCGATGCGGGGCCTCAGCCACCGCCTGATCCCGGTCTTCTCGGACGTGATCGCGCCCGACCCGGAAATGACCGCGCTGGTCGACGAAACGCGCGCCCCCTATGCCGAGGAAATGTCCGAGGTGATCGGGCAGGCAGGTTCGCTCCTCTTCCGGCGCGGCAATTTCAACGGCACCTGGGACGATGTGATCTGCGACGCGCTGATTTCCCAGCGCGACGCGCAGATCGCTCTGTCGCCCGGCTTCCGCTGGGGCGCGGCCGTGCTGCCGGGTCAGGACATCACCCGCGAGGACATCTTCAACGTCACCGCGATGACCTATCCCAACGCTTACCGCACCGAGATGTCGGGGGAGATGCTGCACACGATCTTCGAGGACGTGGCAGCCAACATCTTCAACCCCGACGCCTATTACCAGCAGGGCGGCGACATGGTGCGGATCGGCGGCCTCGGCTACCGGATCGACATCGCGCAGCCGCAGGGCAGGCGGATCACCGACATGACGCTCCTGGCGACCGGCGAAGAGCTGCGGCCGGATCAGAACTACGTGGTCGCCGGCTGGGCCAGCGTGAACGAAGGCACCGAAGGCCCGCCCATCTGGGAGGTGGTCGAGGCGCATATCCGCCAGCAGGGCACCGTGACGTTGGAGCCCAACAACACCGTTGACGTGATCGGCGGCTGAGACCGCACCGGATTAAAGAGAGAGGTATCGACAGATGACCGACACCCCCAAATTCACCCAATCCCGACGGCAGTTCCTGGCCGGGGCCGCCGTGGCGACGGGTGCCGCCGCCACCGGCAAGCTGGTGCATGCGCAGGCCGCGGGCCCTGACCCGGCGATCACCGAGATGCAGCCCTGGCAGCAGTATCTCGGCGCAGGCGTCGATGCCGCGCCCTATGGCGTGCCGTCCCCCCACGAGGCGCATGTGGTGCGCCGCAACGTGGAGTGGCTGACCGCCGACACCGTCAGCTCGGTCAACTTCACCCCGCTCCACGAGATGGAGGGGATCATCACGCCCAACGGCCTGTGTTTCGAGCGCCACCACAGCGGCGTGGCCGAGGTCGACCCGGGCACGCACCGGCTGATGATCAACGGCCTTGTCGACAACCCGCTGGTCTTCACGATGGAAGACCTGATGCGCTTCCCGCGTGAAAACCGGACCTATTTCCTCGAATGCGCGGCCAACACCGGGATGGAATGGCGCGGTGCGCAGCTGAACGGGGTGCAGTTCACCCACGGCATGATCCACAACGTGGTCTACACCGGCGTTCCCCTGCGGCTTCTGCTGGAAGAGGCGGGCGTGCGCACCAACGGCACCTGGATCCTGCCCGAGGGCGCGGATGCCAGCGGCATGACCCGCTCGATCCCGATGGAAAAGGCGCTCGATGACTGTCTTGTCGCGACGCACATGAACGGCGAACGCCTGCGCCCGGAACAGGGCTATCCCGTCCGCCTCGTCGTGCCCGGCTGGGAAGGCAACATGTGGGTCAAGTGGCTGCGCCGGATCGAGGTTGGCGACCAGCCCTGGCACCACCGCGAAGAGACGTCGAAATACACCGACCTGCTGGAGCATGGCGAGGCCCGCCGCTTCACCTGGGAGATGGACGCGAAATCGGTCATCACCAACCCCAGCCCGCAGGCGCCGATCACCCATGGCCCCGGGCCGACCGTCATCACCGGCGTCGCCTGGTCGGGCCGCGGCACCATCCCGCGGGTCGACGTGACACTCGACGGCGGCATGAACTGGCACCGGGCGCGCATGTCGGGGCCGAGCTTCGACAAGTCGATGCACCGCTTCTACTTCGAGTTCAACTGGGACGGCAGCCCGCTGCTGCTGCAAAGCCGGGCGCACGATTCGACCGGCTACGTGCAGCCCACCAAGGACCAGCTGCGCGAGGTCCGCGGCGAGAACTCGATCTATCACAACAATGGCATCCAGACCTGGGCCATCAACGAACGCGGTGAGGCGGAAAATGTCGAAGTCGGTTAAGCTCATGAAAACGCTCACCCTCTCCACAGCGCTTGTCGCCGCGACCGCGAGTTTCGCGCTGGCGCAGGAAAACCCCGCACCCAGCCAGGAGGGCGGCTACGGCCTCGGCCGGACCGCGCTTCCCGAGGAGATCGCGGCCTGGGATATCGACATCCGCCCCGACGGGCAGGGTCTTCCGGTCGGCTCGGGTGACGTCTGGACCGGGGAAGAGCTGTGGATCGACCTCTGCTCGGCCTGTCACGGCGATTTCGGCGAGGCAGTCGGCCGCTGGCCGGTGCTCTCGGGCGGCTTCGGCTCGCTCGACGGCGAGGACCCGGTGAAGACCGTCGGCTCCTACTGGCCGTATCTCTCGACCGTCTGGGATTACGTCCACCGCGCGATGCCTTACGGCGCCGCTCAGTCGCTGGAAGACGACGAGGTCTATGCACTGGTCGCCTATCTCATGTATCTCAACAACATGGTCGAAGACGATTTCGAACTGTCGAACGAGAACTTCCTCGAGGTGGCGATGCCGAACGAGGACGCCTTCTTCATGGATGACCGGGCCGAGACGGAATACACGCTCTTCACCGGTGAGCCCTGCATGGAGAACTGCGCCGACAGCATCGAGGTCACGGCCCGCGCCATGGTGCTGAACGTGACCCCCGAGACCGAGGAAGAGGCCGCCGCCGAACCCGCGGCCGAGGTGATGCCCGCCGCCGAGGAAACCGTCGTCGAGGCTGCCGCCGAGCCCGAGGCCCCCGCGGGCCCCGACCCGGAACTGGTCGCGGCAGGCGAGGGGCTGTTTCGTCAGTGCGCCTCGTGCCACCAGATCGGCGAGGGGGCGACCAACCGCGTCGGCCCGATGCTGAACAACACCTACGGCGCGCCGGTGGGCGTCCATGACGGCTTCCGCTACTCGCCCGCCTTCGCCGAGGCGAATGCCGCCGGCATGGTCTGGGATGACGAGACGCTGACCGCCTACCTGATGGACCCGCGCGGCTTCATCCCAGGCAACCGCATGGCCTTCCGCGGGTTGCGCTCGGAAGAGGATGCGGCGGCACTCATCGCCTACATGCGGGCCGAAGGGGGCGACTACGAATGAGGGGGTTGCGCGCAACCATCGGCGCGCTCGCCCTTGCGGCTTTGGCGGCGGCGCCCTCCCCGTCGGACGCCGAAGGCGACGCGGCACAGGGTGAACGGCTTTATCGACCCTGTGCCGCGTGCCACATGATCGGGGAAGGGGCCGTCCACCGCGTCGGCCCCCACCTGAACGGGATCGTGGGTCGCGCCATCGGCGCGGTCGCGGGCTACGAGTTCTCGGACGTGCTGGAAACCGCCGGAGCCGAGGGGAGGGTCTGGGATGCAGGCGCACTCGACCGCTTTCTCGAGGGCCCGCGCGACTATTTCCCCGGCACCCGCATGGTGTTCCGCGGCATCCGCTCGGAGGAGGACCGCGCGCACCTGGTCGCCTATATGCTGGAGGCGGGCGGCCGCGCCGAGGATGTGGTGGCCGACCCCGACACCACCGCCGTCGATCCGGAGGTTGCGGCGATCCTCGAGATCGCGCCCGACGTGCCCTATGGCGCGTTTCTCGCAAATGAATGCAGCGCCTGCCACCGTGACGAGGGTGGCGGAGACATTCCCTCCATCCGCGGTCTTGCGCCCTCGGTCTTCATCGCCGGAATGGTTGCATATCGTGACGGGACGCGCGAGCATCAGGTCATGAATACGGTCAGCCGGCGTCTCGGGGACGAGGAAATAGCGGCGCTTGCGGCCTATTTCGCATCAGTCGAGTAACGTCTCGGCCGCATCGGTGCGCGGCGACTAGACCCGCCCCGCGCCACAACAGCCCCGAAGGGGCGCAAAGGGAGGAAACGCAATGACCATCAACAGACGGGTGTTTCTTGGCACCACCGCGGCCGCGGCCGCCTCGCTATCGGCCCCGATGATTGCACGTGCGCAGACGCGCGCCCGCGTCGTCGTTGTCGGCGGCGGCTCGGGCGGCGCCACGGCGGCGCGCTACATCGCGCGCGACGGGGGCGACGCCATTGACGTCACCCTGATCGAGGCCTCGCGGCAGTATTACACCTGCTACTTCTCGAACCTCTATCTCGGCGGCTTCTTCGACCTTGGGGACACCGCGCATTCCTATGGCGGACTGGCCGGAAACTACGGGATCAACGTGATCCACGACTGGGCCGCGGGCGTCGACCGCGACGCGCAGACCGTGGCGCTCGCGGGCGGAGGCTCGGTGCCCTATGACCGGCTCGTGCTCAGCCCGGGCATCGACTTCATCCCCGACAGCGTTCCGGGCTGGTCCGTGAACGTTCAGGATCGCATGCCGCATGCCTACAAGGGCGGCACTCAGGCGGCGCTTCTGCGCGCGCAGCTCGAGGCGATGCCCGAAGGCGGCACCTTCGCCATGGTGGCGCCCCCGAACCCCTATCGCTGTCCGCCCGGCCCCTACGAGCGGATCTCGATGGTCGCCCACTTCCTGAAGGAGAACAACCCGACCGCCAAGATCCTCGTTGCGGATCCGAAGGAAGGGTTCTCCAAGCAGGCCCTCTTCGAGGATGGCTGGGACCGCCACTACACCGGAATGGTCGAGCGGATCGGCCCCGGCTTCGGCGGCGACAACGTCGAGGTCGATGCCGAGGCGATGACCATCACCATCGACGGTGTCGTCGAGAACGTGGACGTCTGTAACGTCATCCCGGCGCAGCGCGCGGGCACCATCGCCTTTGCTGCAGGCATCACCGACGGCAACTGGGCGCCGGTCTCGGCCTATGACCTCTCCAGCCGCGTGGATCCCAACATCCATGTCCTGGGCGACTCGGCTGCGCAAGGCGCGATGCCCAAGTCGGGCTTCTCGGCCAACAGCCAGGCCAAGGTCTGCGCCAACGCGATCGTCGCGGCGCTGACGGATGCGCGCCAGTTCCCGGCGCGCTTCTCGAACACCTGCTGGTCGCTGATCGGCACCGAGGACGGCGTCAAGGTCGGTGCGACCTACGAGGCCACCGACGAGGGTATCGTCGCCTCGGACACATTCGTCAGCCAGCTCGGCGAAACCGCCGAGGTGCGGGCGGAAACCTACCGCGAAAGCCTCGACTGGTACGAGGCGATCACGACGGACATGTTCGTCTGACCCCATTGCCGCGGGCGGCCCTCGCTGCCCGCGGCCCCCATTGGCAAGGAGACCTCCCCATGTTGCGAACCCTGTTGATCGGTATTGCCCTCGTCGCGGCGCCCGTGGGCGCAACGGCGCAGGAGGTCGTGTCCTTTCCCTACGGCGGCAGCTTCGACGACGCGAGCTTCGCGATCGAGAACGCGATCATCAACCGCGGCCTCGTGATCGACTACACCAGCCACGTCGGCGACATGCTGAACCGCACCGGCGAGGATATCGAAGGCGCCGATGACATCTTCGACAATGCGCAGATATTCCTCTTCTGCTCGGCCACCGTCTCGCGCCGCGTGATGGAGGCCGACCCGATGAACATCGTGCATTGCCCCTACGGCATCTTCATCGCCGAGATGGAGGGCGAGGTGATGATCGGCCACCGTGATTATCCCGACGGCCCCATGCAAGAGGTCGAGGCGCTGCTAGACGCGATCATCCTCGAGGCCATCGCCGACTGAGACGGCGCTTGATGCAGGTCAACGCGCGCGGCCCCGGCCGCGCCTAGACCAGCCTTGGACAAACGAAAGACGGCGCGATGCTGGAAGATCTCCTGATCGCCCGCGGCGAACCCCTGGTGCTGGCCGGTGCCGGGGCGCTGACGGGCCTTGTCTTCGGATGGGCGGCACAGCGTTCGCGCTTTTGCCTGCGCGCCGCCACCGCCGAGGTGGCCGAGGGGGTCTTCGGCCCCAAGCTCGCGATCTGGCTGGTGGCCTTCTTCGCGGCCATGTCGCTGACGCAGCTGGGGGTTACTGCGGGCCTGTTCGACGTGTCCTCGACCCGCCAGCTCGCCGCCGAAGGCTCGGTCTCGGGCGCGCTGATCGGCGGTCTGATGTTCGGCGTGGGCATGATCCTGGCGCGCGGCTGTGCCTCGCGGCTCTTGGTGCTTTCGGCCACGGGCAACCTGCGCGCGCTGATCACCGGGCTGGTCGTCACGCTGGTCGCGCAAGCCAGCTACACCGGCATCCTCGCGCCCGCGCGCGAGACGCTCACCGCGCTCTGGACCGTGCCGGGCGGGGCAGGGCGGAGCCTGCTTGATACGCTCGGCCTCAACCCCGCCAGCGCGTCCTTTCTTGCCGGAACGGCGCTGCTGGCGGCGGTGGGCTTCGCGTGGCTGCGCAAACTCTCGCCCGGCGTGATCCTTGGCGCGGGCGTCGTCGGCGGGGCCGTCGCGATGGGCTGGGCCCTGACCGCGGCCATCGCGGCATCCAGTTTCGAGATCGTGCCGGTCTCGTCGGTCACCTTCACCGGACCCGCGACCGACACGCTGATGGCGCTCGTCACGCAGCGCTCGGTGGTGCTGTCCTTCGGCATCGGCCTCGTGCCCGGCGTCTTCGTCGGTGCAGGCGCCGCGGCGCTTGCCTTCGGTGAATGGAAGCTCGAGCGTTTCGGCGCCGACACGCCGATGGAGCGCTACCTGGTGGGCGCGGTCCTGATGGGTTTCGGCGCGATGCTGGCGGGGGGCTGCGCCGTCGGCGCGGGCGTCTCGGGCGGGGCGGTCTTTTCGACCACCGCCTTCCTCGCCGTCTTCGCCATGTGGATCGGCGCCATGACCACGGTGCGGGTCATGGCGCTGTTCGCCCGCGGAACCGCTCAGACGGTGTAGTTCAGCCCCAGCCGGCCACCGTCGACATAGATCGTCTCACCGGTCACGTAGCTGGCCTTGTCCGAGCAGAGGAAGGCCACGACATTCCCGATCTCGTCGGCGGTGCCCACGCGCCCCATGGGCGTGCGCGACATGACGCGGGCATAGGCCTCGGGCGAGGCGTTCACGCCCGCCATCATCTCGGTGTCGATGGAGCCGGGGCCGACCGCGTTCACGCGGATGCCCTTGTCGGCCAGCGCCAGCGAGGCCGCCTTGGTGATCTGCTGCACGCCGCCCTTCGACGCGCAATAGGCCGGGATCGCGGGGATCGCCACGACCGCGTTGATGGACGACATGTTGACGATCGCGCCCTTGATCCCCGCCTTGACCATGCCCTTGGCCGCACGCTGCGTGGCGGCGAAGACGGCGCGCAGGTTCAACCCGATGACCGCGTCGAAATCCTCCATCGAGTACCCGAGGAAATCGCCGGGTTTGGCTATCCCTGCGTTGTTCACCAGTGCTGCAACCGGCCCTTCCTCGGCCTCGATCGTGTCGAAGAGTTCCATCAGCGCCGACAGGTCGGCCACGTCGCAGACGAAACCGCGCCCGCCCACGCTTTTGGCGGCCTCAACCACGCTCTCGCGGATATCGGCCAGCATCACGCGGTAGCCCTCAGCTGCAAGTGCCCGCCCACAGGCCAGCCCGATGCCCTGTGCGCCCCCGGTCACCAATGCGATTTTCGCGGCCATGTCCCTCTCCTTCGGTGTGTGTTTCGCGGCACCCTGCGACCGGGCCGAGGCGGTGTCAATTCCAGCCACCTACGGCGCGTTCTGACCTTCGCAGGTCGGGCATGGGCCAGAGACGGGCAGGGGCACCGCGCAGTCTGGCCCTGACCAGACCCGGAAGGACGCCCCCATGCGCACCCATGCCTCAGCCGTCGTCATCGGAGGCGGCGTGATCGGCTGCTCGATCCTCTACCACCTTGCCAAGGCGGGCTGGACCGATGCCGTTCTGCTGGAACGCGACGAGTTGACCAGCGGCAGCACCTGGCACGCGGCGGCGAACATCCACGGGCTGCACGACAGCACGAACATCAGCCGCCTGCAGCATTACACCATGCAGCTTTACAAGGATCTGGAGGCCGAGACCGGCCAATCCTGCGGCGTGTTCCAGCCCGGCAGCCTCTATCTCGCCCAGACCGAGGACCGCGAGGCGCAGCTGCGCCTGCAGGAGGCCAAGGCCCGGCGCTACGGGATGAATTTCCACGAGGTCAGCCGCGACGAGGCGGAGAGGCTGCATCCGCTGGTCGATTACACTGGCGTGCGCTGCATCATGTTCGAGCCCGACGGCGGCAACGTCGACCCCTCGGGCGTGACCAATGCCTATGCGGTTGGGGCGCGGCAGCGGGGCGCGGAGATCCACCGCTTTACCCCGGTGATGGCGACGGTTCCGCAGGCGGACGGAACATGGATCGTCGAGACCCCC
>CBFIFZ010000005.1:0-241 GCA_965661995.1 Roseicyclus sp. | reverse complement strand
GTGACCGAGACGAGCCCCGCGATCGCCGCGATGGACCGCCGGTTGCCTTCGGTCGCCGACCGCGACGGCGAGTATTACCTTCGGCAGGAGGGCAAGGGCCTGCTGGTCGGCGCCTACGAGAAAGATGTGCGTTTCTGGGCCGAGGAGGGGACGCCGCCGGACTTCGGGCACGAGTTGTTCGCCGATGACCTCGAGCGGATCGAGGAGAACATGATGCGCGCCATCGACCGGGTGCCGGTCG
>CBFIFZ010000004.1:0-37827 GCA_965661995.1 Roseicyclus sp. | reverse complement strand
GCCGTAGGAGCCGCCGTAGATCGCGCTGTTGCCATGGGTCTTGCAGATGTGGTCGATCTCGGCCGCGGCGATATCCAGCGCCTCGTCCCAGGGCGGCGTGACGTAATCGCCGTCGCCGCGGCCCGTGCGGTCGCGGGTGGCCAGCCATGCCCGGCGGATGGAAGGGCGGGCGACGCGGGAGGGATGGTGGACGGCGGCGGGCAGGATCGCGGGGATGCCGGGCGGCGCGGGGTCGGCGCCGAAGGGGCGCGTCCCGACGATGCGGTCGCCCTCTGTCACGACCTCGAAGGCGCCCCAATGGCTGGTCGTGATGCGGGTCTGGCGGGTGTCGCTGGTCATCTTGTCCTCCGCTGCGTCATGTCTTCGTAGCGTGGCGCTGGAACAAGGGGAATGGGCCGCCCTTGCGCCGCGTCGCGGGCAGGGGCATGACTTGAACGACGGGCAGGGGGCAGGTCATGACCATCAGGGTGGCGATCAACGGGTTCGGGCGTATCGGGCGTTCGGTGCTGCGGGCCTGGCTCAGGGGCGGCTGGCCCGAGATCGAGATCGTGGCGCTGAACGACATCGCGCCGCTGGCCACCTGCGCGCATCTCTTCGAATACGACAGCGTCTTCGGCCCGTGGCCCGAGCGGGTCGAGGTGGGCGGGGGCGTCTTGCGCATCGGTGACCGCGCGATCCCCTTCACGCAGGTGGCCGATCTTGCGCTTCTCGACCTGTCGGGCATCGACGTGGTGATGGAATGCACCGGCCTTGCGCGCACCCGCAGCTTCGCCGAGGCCGGGCTCGACGCGGGGGCCACGCGGGTGCTCGTCTCGGGGCCCTCGCCCGAGGCGGATGTAACGGTGGTTCTGGGCGCCAATGACGCGGCGCTGACCGTGGCGCACCGGATCGTGTCGAACGCGTCCTGCACCACCAACGCCGTGGCGCCGCTCGCGGCGATGATCGACGCGGAATGGGGGCTGGAGAGCGCCTTGATGACGACGGTCCATTGCTACACCGGCAGCCAGCCGACGGTGGATCAACCGATGGGCGAGGACCTTGCCCGCAGCCGCGCGGCGGCGCTCTCCATGGTGCCCACGACGACCAGCGCGGCGCAGCTGGTGGACGTGGTGCTGCCGCATCTGGCGGGTCGCATCACCGGCTCGGCGGTGCGGGTGCCGGTGGCTTCGGTCTCTTGCGTGGACCTGGCCGTCATCACCCGCGACAGGCCGCAGGCCGAGGTGGCGCAGGCCTTCTTCCGCGAGAGCGCGGGGCCGGTCGTGGGCTTCACCGACCGGGTGCTGGTCTCGACCGACCTGCGCGCGCGGCCCGAGTCGGTGGTGGTGCAGGCCCCCGAGATCAAGCGCGCCAAGGGCGGCATGCTGCGCGTCTTCGGCTGGTATGACAACGAATGGGGCTTTTCGTGCAGGATGCTCGACCTGGCCGAGAGGATGGGGCGGCTGACGTGAATGCAGATTGGCGCATCCGGCCAGCGGACGCGGGGGACGCGGAGGCCCTGGCAGTGGTCCTGTCGGACTGGATCGACGCGACGCCCTGGATGCCGCGGCTCCATTCCCGGGACGATGATCGCGCCTTCGTAGCCGGATTGATCGACCGGGCCGAGGTGCTGACCGACGACCATGCGCGCGGGTTCATCGCCTGCGAGGGCGGCGAGGTGCTGGCGCTCTACCTTGCGCCGGAGGTGCGGGGGCGCGGCCTGGGGGCGGCGCTTCTGGCGGCGTTAGGGCAGCGGGCATTGACGCTCTGGACTTTCGAGGCGAACACGGGGGCCGTCGCGTTCTACCGGCGCTCAGGCTTCGAGGAGATCGCTCGCTCGGATGGAGCGGGTAACGAGGAGAACCTGCCAGACATCCGTTTCGCGCGTGCCGGGGCGCATCGTGGAAGGGCGGGCACCATGGAGAAGGAGATCAGGACATGACCGATTGGCAAAGCTGGCAGCGCGAGGCGAATTACATCGGCGGCGCCTGGGTGCAGGCCGATAGCGGCAAGGTGATCGACGTGACGAACCCCGCCACAGGTGAGGTGATCGGCACCGTGCCCGCCTGCGGCGAGGCCGAGACGATGCGCGCCATCGACGCGGCGGCGGGTGCCTTCGCCGATTTCGCGGCGATGGACCTGATGACGCGCGTGGGCCTTCTGTGGAAGCTGCATGATGCGTGGATGGACAACCAGGCGGCGCTGGCGGAACTGCTGACAGTCGAGATGGGCAAACCCCTGGCCGAGGCGAAGGGCGAGATCGCCATCGGGGCGCAATATGTGCGCTGGTTCGCCGAGGAAGCCCGCCGCGCCAAGGGCGAGATCGTGCCCGCGGGCGTGAACGGTCGGCGCATCCTCGTCACCAGGCACCCGGTCGGCGTGGTGGGAATGATCACGCCGTGGAATTTCCCCTCCTCCATGCTGGCGCGCAAGATCGCGCCCGCGCTGGCCGTGGGCTGCCCCATCGTCGCCAAGCCCGCGACGGCGACGCCCTATTCCGGCCTCGCCTGGGCGGCGCTGGCCGAAGAGGTGGGCTATCCGGAGGGCGTGGTGAACGTGGTCACGGGCTCGGCGCGGGCCATTGCGGGGGCGATGATGGAACGGTCCGAAGTGCGGAAAGTGACCTTCACCGGCTCGACCGAGGTCGGCAAGGAGCTGATCCGCCAATCCGCCGACACGGTGAAGAAAGTGTCGATGGAACTGGGCGGCAACGCGCCCTTCATCGTCTTCGAGGACGCGGACCTCGATGCCGCCGCCGAGGGGGCCATCGTCTCGAAATACCGCAACTCGGGGCAGACCTGTGTCTGCGCGAACCGGATCTACGTGCAGGCGTCGGTCCATGACGCTTTCGTCGAGAAGCTGGTCGAGAAGACCCGCGCGCTCAAGGTCGGCGACGGGCGCGAGGAGGGGGTCGCGCAAGGCCCGCTGATCGACCTCGATGCCGTGGCCAAGGTCGAGGAACTGCTGGACGACGCCAAGGGCAAGGGGGCGACCGTGGTTCTCGGCGGTTCGCGGCACCAGCTGGGGGGCACGTTCTTCCAACCGACGGTGCTGACCGGGGCGACGCAGGACATGGCCTTTGCGACCGAAGAGATCTTCGGCCCGCTTGCGCCGGTTTTCACCTTCGAGACCGAGGCGGAGGCCATCGCCATGGCCAATGACACCGTCTTCGGTCTCGCGTCCTACGCCTACACCCGCGATCTCGGGCGGGCGTTCCGCATCAATGAAAAGCTTCAATACGGGATGATCGGGATCAACTCGGGCCTGATCACAACAGTGGAGGCGCCTTTCGGCGGCCTGAAGGAAAGCGGCATGGGCAAAGAAGGCGGGAGCCAGGGGCTCGAGGATTATCTCGATACCAAATACGTGTGCATCGACGGGATCTGACGGCGCCCGGTTTTCCTAGCTCGCGCCGGTGGCCGATTTCGGGAGCCTCCCTTTTCGGCGGCAAAGCCGCCTGCCGGGCAGCGGGCGGGGGTTGTATTCGCCGAGATGAAGGCGAGCGGGCGCGCATTAACCCTGATGAGGGGCTACGGCCCGTAGCTGATCCCGTCGGCGATCAGTCGCAGGGCCTGGCGGGCGATGACGCGGCCATCGGGGTCGGTGGCTGTGCGGGTCAGGATCAGAAGCGCCGTGTAGCGGTCGCAGGAGAGGGCGACGGATTCCGACATCGTGGTGACGGCGGCGGTCAGGCTTTCGGTGATCCCGTGCGGTGATAGGCCCGCCCTGGTCAGAAGCTCGGAAAGGTCGACGGCGGCGTCCTCGTCGAGTGCCGGAAGCAGCGCCTCGGGCACCTCGATCTCGTCCAGCGCGGCCCGCGAGCCGTCGCGGGTCAAAGTGCGCTCCAGCACCGATAGGCGCGCAGCGCCAAAGACGTCGGCTTCCTCCGGGGTGGCACCTCGGGTGCCGCTGCGGGCGCGGTAGACCTGAAGCGCGAGCGGCGTGCCGTCTGGTCCGACGAGGGCCATCGCATGGCCCGGCGCAGATGGGGCGTCCGAGGCGGTTGGGGTGCTGACCAAGGTGCCGCGCCCCGGCTTGCGGTCCAAGTAGCCCATGCCCTCGAGCGACATCAGCGCCCGGCGCATCGTGCCCTGGCTGACGCGGAATTCCTCGGCCAGGACGAACTCGTTGGGCAGGCGGCGACCCGCCTCCCATTCACCGCTTTCGATCCGGCGGATCAGTTCCGCCTCCGCCGCCTTGTAGAGCGGAACGCGTGCCATTATCGCGGCACTCCCGTGTTGCCCGACCTTTCGTTTACAGGAAGGTCCGGGAGGGTCAATTGAGATGCTCGATCAGACGGCTGTGTCTGTCGAACGCCTTGATGAGTGCTCCCAAATTGGGCAGCTCTGCTGCCTCCAGCATCGGGATCATTTTTCGGAACGCCTCGGCCGTCCCGATCGCGTCGCCGATGGCGGTATGCCGCGCGGCCTCGGGGATGCGGATGTGCAGCCGGTCGCAGAGCGCGTCGAGCGTGTGCTCGGCCGATTGGCCGTAGAGGATCGCGGAGCAGAGCACCGTGTCGAGGATCGGCTGGTCGAAGCGCTTGCCGATCTCGGCCTCGCGGCGGCGCAGGAAGCTCATGTCGAAGGGCGCATTGTGCGCGACGAGGACCGAGCCCTCGGCGAAGGCGTGGAAGCGGCGCAGCGCCTCGGTCACCCGGGGGGCATCGGCGACCATCTCGTTGGTGATGTGGTGAACCTGCGTCGAGGCGGCGGGAATCCTGCGGCCGGGGTTGACCAGCATGTCGAACTCCTCGCCCTCGACGATGCGGCCGTTCACGACGCGTACGGCGGCGATCTGGCAGACCTCGTCGACCTGCGGGTTGAGGCCCGTGGTTTCGGTGTCGAAGATCACGAAGCTGAGCGATTTCAGCGTGGCGGCAGCAAGGTCGTCGGGGATTTCCGCGTTCAGCAGGTCGAAGTCATACATCACGACGCGGGTCGGCCCCGCGGCGCGCGGCTCGGCCAGCGGCAGGTCGAGCCGCAGCGCGTGACGCCCCGGCCCGGCAGGCTCGACAGTCAGACGGGTGCCATGGCTGAGCAGCACGTCGGACCCTGCGAAGCCCGACAGGCCCGGCGAAAGCGGTGTTGCGAGCCAGCCGTCGAGTTGCGGGCCCGCGGGTGCTTCGCCCTCGGCCTCGAGGCTGAGAACGGCGGTCTCGGAGCCTTCCGAGGCGATTGTCAGCGTCAGGCCCGTGGCGGCCGCATTTGCCCAGTCGAGCGCCAGCCGCTCCAGCATCCGGGTGATGGCGAAGCCGTCGCACCTGAGCCGGGTCTCGCCGAGGTCGCAGGCCAGCGGCACGCCCTTGCGCTCGAGCCGCGCGGCAAGGCCGGTGCCGAGATCATCGGCGGTCAGAGCCTCCATCGGCCACCATTTGGTGTCGGTCTGCGCCTTGCGGGAAGCGGTCTCGGCGGCAAGCCCCGAGAGCGCCGATTTCGCATCGCCCTCGGGCAGGGCGGGCAGGGTGGTTTCGAGACGCTCGAGGAGATGGTTCAGCAGGTAGGCGCGTTCGGCCTGCACCTTCAGATCAGCGGTCACGTCGCGTAAAGTCAGCACGTAGCCCGCGCCCTCGGTTTCCTGTCCCACCAGGCGGAGAAGGCGCAGCCGGGCCTCGAGCAGGCGCGCCCCGGCCTTGGTGGTGACGAGGATGTCGGTCCCCTCGTCGCTGCCGCTGACGGCAAGCCGGTCGTAGGCCTGCGTGATCGGCCCCATGCGGAGAAGGCCCGAGACTGGGCGGCCAAGCCCCAAGGCATCGTTTTCGCCGAGGATGTCGCGGGTGTGGCCGTTGTAGAGCGCGATGGTGTGATGGGGCGTGCAGAACATCACCCCGTCGGGCACCTCGGCCAGCAGCGTCTCGAGCCGCGTCTTCTCGGCGGCGAGCCGCGCGGTTTCCCGGCCCACGGCCAGTGCCATGGCGTTGCGTGTCTCGGTCAGATTGGCGGCGACAGCATCGGCGGCTGGTGCCAGATCGCCGAGGTAGCGGGCGACCGCCGTGTCGATGCCCTGGTCGACGTCGGAATGCGCGCGGGCGCGCAGGTCTGCGGCCAGCCGTTCGACGGGCCTTGCGACATGCTCGTCGAAGAGGACCCAGATCCAGGTCGCAAGCCCCATGATGGCGAAGACCGCGACGGCCCCCGCGATGACGAAGGAGTTCAGGGCATGCGCCTCGCCCAGGCGGATGTAGCCGATGGTCAGCCCGGCGATGACGAGGGCCGAACCGCCGAACGCGATGAGGGCGAAGAACAGGAAGATGCGCAGACGCAGGGAAAGTCGGGTCAGCATGGTGCGGGGCCCTCCTCCGTGCCCCGGGTCTCTGGCTTTCGGGACTGTCCGCGCGACGCCCCGGCTGGCCGGTGGTGTCAGGTCAGCTGCCCGCAGCCTCCCCACCGCAGACAGCGCGTACGATGGGATCCTCGGGGCCGGTCTCGCGCCAGGGCACACCCTCGGGCTCACCTGTGTCGGTGAAGGTCATGTCGGGGGTCACGTCGGTCCAGCGGTCGGCGCCGCAATCGACGAGGATCGGCATGACCGTCTGGGGCTGCCAGCGCTCCTGGATGCGAAGCTGGACCGCGTAGATGCCCGAGTCGGCCGCAGTTTCCACGTTTTCGGACGGCGAATAGGCGATGAACCCGCGCACCCATGGCCGGATCTGGGTCCAGGGCTGGTACCAGGCCTGCTGCTCCCGCGTCGAAACGATCACCAGGTCCTCCGCCATGGTCGAGCGAACGCCGTTTTCCCAGCCGTATTCCTGTCCGACGGTCGCCACGATCATGGTCAGGCCCGCGCAAATCGGCACGATCCCCTTGGGCAGCTTCTTGCGCGTGATCGTCCGCAGCAGGTAGCCGATGCCGGCGCCTGCGAAGCCTGCGATGAAGACTGTGACGAGGGTCCAGAACATGAGGTGTCTTTCAGCTCAGATGCCCGCGGCCGGAACCGGCGGCATTCTGCATGGTCTTGATGACGACGAAGGCGTCGCGCAGGTGGCTGCGTTCGAAGTCGGAGAGGTCGGCGGGGGCCATGAAGTTGTCGGGCTTCTCGCCGCGTTTGATCTGTGCGGCCTGGTGGGAAAGGCGCGTGTCGGCGATCATGTCGTAAGCGTCGAGCAGGTCGCGCCCGCCCGAGGCCGAGACCGCGCCCGCCTCGATCGCGGCAAGGATGCGGGCCCGCGTGTTGGCTTCGGTCAACTGGCCCTTCAGCGCGTAGACCCGGCCGAGATCCACGACGGGGACGACGCCGTTGTGCTTGAGGTCGATGGTGTTCTTGTGCTCACCCGAGCGCACGGTGGCAAAGCCGCGGAACAGGCCGAGGGGCGGCTGGTGCTTCAGCGAGTTGGCGATCATGTGCGAGACGAAGATCGAGTTCTTCGATGCGGCGGCCAGCGTCTCGGCCTGAAGATGCGAGAACAGGCTTTCGGCCCCGCCGATCGGCCGCAGGTCGAACATGACCGAGGCCAGCATCTGCGCTTCGGGGTTGGGCGTGTTGATCCAGCCGCGGAAATACTGTTTCCAGACGCGCAGCGGCTGCCGCCACTTGATGTTCGTCGCCATCATGTCGCCGGGGCAGTAGAAATACCCGGCCTCGTCGAGGCCATCGGACACGAATTTCGCCAGCGCGGCGTAGTATTCGTCGTCAGGCGGCGTCGCCGCATCGTCGAGGATCAGGCAATTGTCCTGGTCGCTGACGCCTGTCTGCTCCTGCCGCCCCTGCGATCCGCAGGCAAGCCAGAGATAGGGGACGGGCGGGGGGCCGAGTTTCGCCTCGGCCAGCGCGAGCAGGCGGCGCGTGGTGGCGTCGCCGATGTCGGTGATCAGACGCGTGACCACCTGGTGCGGGTTCTGCGCGCCGACAAGCTGCACCAGAAGCTCTGGGATGCGGCCCACGATGTGCGCCAGCGTCGCCGTATCCGGGGCGGCCGCGATATCGCGGATGAGCGCCGCGGACGAGGTCGCCTGGAAGCGTGTCAGATCCGTCTGGGTGAGGATGCCGACGAGCTTGCCCGCCTCGACGATCGGCATGTGCGTGATGCCCTTTTCCACCATCGTGTGGAGGACATCCGCAACCAGCGCGGTCGGCGGCAGGGTGATCGGGTCGGCGGTCATCACCTGGGCAACCGGCGTATCCGGGGAAAGCCCCTCGGCCACCGCGCGCGAGGTGATGTCGCCGGTCGTCAGGATGCCACGGACCGTCGCACCGTCGGCCGCGATGATGCATGAGACGCGCAGGCCGCGCATCTTCCGTGCGGCCTCGATCAGGGGTGTGTCGGGGGGACAGGTCAGCGGATTGGCGGTCATCAGCTCCGACAGGGCCATGGTCGTGATGTCCTGCCGCCGCGAGGAGGCGGGCCGCGTCCGGTCGAAGAAGCGCAGGATGCGCGGGTGCGCCGCGACGAGCGCCTTGAACACGTCCGCCGGCACGGTCAGCAACTCGCCCGCTTCGGTCGCGGTCGCCGTCACAGGCGCGATGCCGTCGCGCAGCAGACCGCGCTCGCCAAAGGAATTTCGGGGTCCGAGGATGGAAAGAAGCTCACCGGCCTCGTCGGTGATCTCGACCCGGCCCGACAGGATCAGGCAGAGGTGTGTCACCGGTTTCCCGAGGGCATAGACCACGTCTCCGGCGGCGATGTCACGGGTGCCGACCTGGCCTGCAAGCGTCTCACGCTCTTCCGGCGACAAGAGGTCGTAGGGATGCGTCTGGGCGAGGGTGGCGGCGATGTTGGTCGTCATGGGTCCCGATCCGGGAAAGAAAAGGCGCACCCCGAAGGGTCGGGATGCGCCGGGTCTTTGGCCAGAGCCCGCGGTGTCGCAGGCTCTGGTTCGATGTCGGTCCTCAGTGGTCGACTGCTGCGCCGGCGCCACGCGGAACCCGGACGCTCTCGACGAGGTCCTGGATGTGCTGCGGCGGTGCCGCCGTCGCATTCGACACGAGGTAGGCGACGGCGAAGTTTGCCAGCGCGCCGATCGGGCCGAAGTGGGTCGGCGGGATGCCGAACAGGTAGTTCGCCGCGGTGTTCTCCAGCATGTTGGTGCCGGGGATGAAGAACCAGCCGAGGTAGGTGAAGAGATAGAGGCAGGTCAGGATCAGACCGGCCAGCATCCCTGCCGTGGCCCCGGCGGAGTTCATCCGCTTCGAGAAGATGCCCATCATCAGCGCCGGGAAGAGCGACGCCGCCGCCAGACCGAAGGCCAGAGCAACCGTCTGGGCGGCGAAGCCCGGCGGGTTGAGGCCCAGGTAGGTCGCCAGCACGATCGCGCCCGCCATCGAGATCCGGGCCGCGAGAAGCTCGCCCTTTTCCGAGATGTTGGGGTTGATCACCGACTTGATGAGGTCGTGACTGATGGCCGAGGAGATGGCCAGCAGCAGACCGGCCGCCGTCGAGAGGGCCGCCGCGATGCCGCCTGCGGCGATCAGCGCGATAACCCAGCCCGGAAGCTGCGCGATCTCGGGGTTGGCGAGCACGAGGATGTCACGGTTGAAGGTGACGAGCTCGTTGCCGGCCCAGCCGCGCTCGGCAGCCATTTCGGCCATGCCCGGACCAGACTCGTTGTAGTACTGGATGCGGCCGTCGCCGTTCTTGTCCTCGACACCCAGCAGGCCGGTCACCGACCAGGTCTCGAACCAGTCAGGCAGGTCCTCGACCGCCACGGCTTCACCCTGAACGCCCTCGGGCCACATCGTGGTGGTGATGTTCAGGCGGGCCATTGCGCCCACGGCCGGAGCCGTCAGGTACAGCAGTGCGATGAACACCAGCGCCCAGCCGGCGGACCAACGTGCGTCGGCCACCTTCGGCACCGTGAAAAAGCGGATGATGACGTGCGGCAGACCCGCCGTACCGATCATCAGCGACAGGGTGAACAGCGCCATCAGGAAGGGCGAGGTGCCCGTGGTGTAGGCGTTAAAGCCCAGGTCGGTCAGCAGACCGTCCAGCGTCACCAGAAGCGGCGTTCCGGCGCCGGCCTGGCCATCGGCCATGTTCGAGAACAGGCCCAGACCCGGAATCGGGTTGCCGGTCAGCTGCAGCGAGATGAAGATCGCCGGGATGGTGTAGGCGATGATCAGCACGCAGTACTGCGCCACCTGCGTGTAGGTGATGCCCTTCATCCCGCCGAGAACGGCGTAGACGAAGACCACCGCCGACGCGATCAGAAGGCCGTTGGTCGAGCTCACCTCGAGGAAGCGCGAGAAGGCCACGCCTGCACCCGTCATCTGGCCGATAACGTAGGTCACCGAGATGACGATGAGCGAGATGACGGCCACGACGCGCGCGGTGTTCGAGTAGTAGCGGTCACCGATGAATTCCGGCACGGTATACTTGCCGAACTTGCGCAGGTAGGGTGCAAGAAGCATCGCCATCAGCACGTAGCCGCCGGTCCAGCCCATCAGGAAGGTGGAGTTCTGGTAGCCGACGAAGGCGATGAGGCCCGCCATCGAGATGAACGAGGCCGCCGACATCCAGTCGGCCGCGGTTGCCATGCCGTTGACGACGGGGTTCACGCCCCGGCCGGCGGCATAGAATTCCGATGTGGAGCCCGCGCGGGCCCAGATCGCGATCCCGAAGTAGAGCGCAAACGACAGCCCCACGACGATGATGTTGAGTGTTGTCTGATCCATGTTCCGGACTGTCCCTTATTCGTCCACGCCATGTTCCTTGTCGAGCTTGTTCATACGCCAGGCGTAGAAGAAGATCAGGACAAGGAAGACGAGGATCGATCCCTGCTGGGCAAACCAGAAGCCCAGGTCCGTGCCACCCACCGCGATGCCGCTGAGCATCGGGCGAAGCAGAATCGCGAAGCCGTAGGACGCGAGTGCCCAGATCACCAGACAGATGGTGACCAGACGGATGTTCGCGGCCCAGTACGCGTTGTTGTTTGGCTTTTCGGCCATTGCTTACTCCCTTCGAAGGTTCCTGCCCGCCGATCCCTCCTTGGTCCGACAAGCATGTATCCACCGGCCCGGAGCCTCTCCGGCCCGGCGAATTCTCTCAGGCGGTCGTGAGTTTCCCCACGATCGCCTCCATCTCTGCGCGCACGCGGCCGATCTCGGCCATCGCGTCGATTTCGGTCAGCGTGCCACGCGCCGCGTAGTAGTCGATCAGCGGCGCGGTATCGGCGTGATAGGCGTTCAGCCGTGTGCGCACCGTCTCGGCATTGTCGTCGGCGCGGCGTTTCATCTCGGTGCCGCCGCACTTGTCGCAGACGCCCGGACGGTCGGGCTGCTTGAAGCTGTCGTGGTAGCCCTCGCCGCAGCCCGCGCAGGTAAAGCGGCCCGAGACGCGCTCTACCATCGCTTCGTCTTCGACCTTCAGGCTGATGACCGCGTCGATCTTCTCTCCGCGCTCGGCGAGCAGCGCATCGAGCGCCGCGGCCTGCCCCGCTGTGCGAGGAAAACCGTCGAGGATCGTGCCCGCGGCCACGTCGGGCTGTGCGAGGCGTTCCTTCAGGACCGCCAGAACGATCTCGTCCGAGACAAGCTCGCCTTTTTCCATCACCGCCTTGGCGGCAAGCCCCGCCTTGGTTCCGGCGGTGACAGCGCCCCGCAGCAGGTCGCCGGTGGACAGCTGGACGAGGCCGAAGCTCTCCTCCAGCATCCGGGCCTGCGTGCCCTTGCCCGCCCCCGGAGGGCCGAGCAGGATCAGGTTCACGGGGCGGGTGTCCACGGCGGTCTCGGTCATCGTGCCGCTCACTGGTTCGCCCGGTTCGCGATCAGCTCGTCAACCACCGAGGGGTCGGCCAGCGTCGAGGTGTCACCGAGCGAGCCGAAGTCGTTCTCGGCGATCTTGCGCAGGATGCGGCGCATGATCTTGCCCGAGCGCGTCTTGGGCAGGCCCGGGGCCCACTGGATCACGTCCGGTTTCGCAATCGGGCCGATTTCCTGGCGGACCCAGTCGCTGAGCGTCTTCTTGAGCTCGTCGGTCGGGGTCTCGTCGGCCATCAGCGTGACGTAGCAGTAGATGCCCTGGCCCTTGACCGGGTGCGGGTAGCCGACGACGGCGGCCTCGCTGACGGTCTCATGTGCGACGAGCGCGCTTTCGACCTCGGCGGTGCCCATGCGGTGGCCCGAGACGTTGATCACGTCATCGACGCGGCCGGTGATCCAGTAGTCGCCATCCGCATCGCGGCGGCAGCCGTCGCCCGAGAAGTAGTAGCCCTTGTAGTCGCTGAAGTAGGTCTTCACGAAGCGCTCGTGATCGCCCCAGACGGTGCGCATCTGGCCCGGCCAGCTGTCGGCGATGACCAGAACGCCCTCGACGCCATCGCCCTCGACCACCTCGCCCGAGGTGGGGTCGAGCACCAGTGGCTTCACTCCGAAGAACGGTTTTTGAGCCGCGCCGGGCTTCAGCTCATGGGCGCCGGGAAGAGGCGTCATCATGTGGCCGCCGGTTTCGGTCTGCCACCAGGTGTCGACGATGGGGCATTTCCCCTTGCCGACGTTCTCGTTGTACCAGTTCCACGCCTCGGGGTTGATCGGCTCACCGACCGTGCCCAGCAGCTTGAGCGACGACAGGTCGTACTTGGTGACGAAGTCGGTTCCCTTGCCCATCAGCGCGCGGATCGCGGTGGGGGCGGTGTAGAACTGGTTGACCTTGTGCTTTTCGCAGACCGCCCAGAAGCGGCCCGCGTCGGGGTAGGTCGGCACGCCTTCGAACATCAGCGTGATCGCGCCGTTGGCCAGCGGACCGTAGACGATGTAGCTGTGGCCGGTGACCCAGCCCACGTCGGCGGTGCACCAGAAGATGTCACCGTCCTTGTAGTCGAAGGTGATCTCGTGGGTCATCGAGGCATAGACGAGGTAGCCGCCGGTGGTGTGGACCACGCCCTTGGGCTGGCCGGTCGAGCCCGAGGTGTAAAGGATGAACAGCGGGTCTTCGGCGTTCATCTCTTCGGGCGGGCAGTCCGACGAGACGCGTGCGGCGACATCGTCGTACCACACGTCACGTCCGCCGACCCAGGCGACCTGCGCCCCGGTACGCTTCACGACAAGGCACTTGGTGTCATGCACGACATGCAGAAGCGCCTTGTTCACGTTGTCCTTCAGTTCGGTCACGCGGCCGCCACGCGGCGCGCCGTCCGAGGTGATCACGACCTTTGCACCACAGCCGTTGATGCGCGCGGCCAGCGCGTCGGGCGAGAAGCCCGCGAAGACGATGGAATGGATCGCGCCGATGCGCGCGCAGGCGAGCATCGCATAGGCGGCTTCGGGGATCATCGGCAGGTAGATGACAACCCGGTCGCCCTTGCCGACGCCCATGTCTTTCAGGACGTTCGAGAAGCGGCCCACGTTCTCGGCCAGCTCGTTGTAGGTGATGTGCTGGGCCTCGTCTGTCGGCTCGTCCGGCTCGAAGATGATCGCGGTCTGGTCGCCACGGGTCGCAAGGTGGCGGTCGACGCAGTTGGCCGCCACGTTCAGCGTGCCGTCCTCGTACCAGCGCACATGTACGTCATCATGGGCAAAGGAGGTTTCCTTTACCTTGGTGTAGGGCTTGATCCAGTCGATGCGCTTTCCGTGTTCGCCCCAGAACGCCTCGGGGTCATTGATCGAGGCGGCGTACATCGCGTCATAGCGGGCCGCATCGACATGGGCGTTGCTGAGCAGGGCGGGGCCGGATTGGGTATCTTTGGCCAAGGTGTCTCTCCCTCGAGTGTTACGCGCCTGTGCGGCGCATGAAGGCGATCCGTTCCGGCCCGATGGCGGGCCGGCGCGCGGATGTGTTCAGCGACTTCGGGGCAATCGGCCCCTCGGCTCGCACGCCCCTTGCGGGGCAATCGGAATGTGGTCAGCCTCCCCTAACCTGCAGGCCCGGTTTTCGGAGCGCGGATCGGATCGGTCCTGTGTCCCATCCGGTCAGATCCACGCCAGCCGACAGGCCGCATGTCCGTCGGCGAACAATACGCGTTCCACCAACGGATGTGGCGAGAAGATGACAGGTCCGGCGTGAATCACGAACATCGGACTGAGGTTGCTGAAGTTTTGTGTAAACGCTTTTCCCTTTGCCGCGCAGAAAGTGTAAATAAATTTACATTCCGCAACCGGAAGCGGTTGTTTCCAAGGGCCTGGCGGCCTTGTGGTCATGAGGGCACCGGGCGCGTCGGCGCCGTCTTTCCGCGGCGCAGCGTCGAAACCTCGCCAGGATGGGCTTGAAACCCCGTGAGACGGTCCTAGCCCGCCCCGGAATCGCCGCCACCTGCATCGACCGCGTCTCGCCTTGCGCGAAAGCTGTCACCGAGCCAGGGCATCCTGGCCCGTCCCGGTTCGGCGAAATGCTCCTCGATCAGGTCGCGCGCGCGCTCGGCGATCTGCGCCGGAATGGGCCCGGTCCAGTCGTCGGTCGCATAGAGCACGATACGCCGCGAGATCGGGGCGCCCGGCAGGGGATGCGCGTCGATGCGGTCCGCGAAGCGACCCGCGCGCAGCAGGCTGAGGGGGGTGGTGATCGTCCACCCGCTGCCGCCGGCGACCAATGCGCTGATCGACTGGTTCGAATCCATCTCGAAGCGTTGTGGCGGGCTCAGCCCAGCCTCGGCGAGATAGCGTTCGATCTGCCGCCCCATGACCTGGTCCGGATCGCGCCGTACGAAGGTGAGGCCCGAGAGCGCGGCCAGCCCGCCCGCCACAGTCGTGCCGGAGGGAACTACGAGGATGTATGGGTCGTCGATAAGGGGGTGAACGATGGTGCCGGGCGGATCGGGGCTGCCTGCGGCACAGATCACGATATCGAGCTCCCGATCGGCGATCCGCGCGTGAAGCGCATGGCTCGCCCCGGTCACGAGATGAAAGGCGCAATGCGTCATTGCATCGGCAAGATCGATGGCGAGCTGCGGGGTCACCTCGTTCTCGAAATCCTCGATCACGCCCATCGACAGCGCGGACAGGTCCGCGAGGTCGAGCATGGTCAGGCCGCGCTGCCCGGCCCTGAGCGCCTGAAGCGCCGCCTCGGCCCTGCCGAGAAACAGGCGCCCGGCAGGGGTCAGGACCATCGGACGCCGGGAGTGATCGACCAGTTCCACCCCGAGCGCCTGGCTGAGGTTGCGCAGCTGTTGCGACACCGCCGGTGCGCTCATGCCGAGACGGTCTGCCGTGACGGCCACGGACCCGGTGCGCGCGAGGGTCTCGAAGACCTCCAGGCCGCGCAGTGTCAGCCCCTTGAGGAGTGTTTCCGGCATCAGGCGGTCACGATCTGTTCGAGCAACTCGACCGACAGGGCGATCTCGTGAGAGGGCGGAAGCGGGGTTGGACGGTCGGACATCTCCGCCTCCAGGACATCGGAGCCGACCGCGTCCTGCGTCAGGGCGATCACCCAGGCCCCATGGTTCACGGGGCCGCCCAGCGGACTGTCTGCCGGTTGTGTTTTCGATGGCTCGGGCAACATGAAGGGCAGGATCTCGCCCAAGGGTCGTCCAAGGGGGACGGGTGCGGCAAGATCGGGATGCGCAAGGCGCGTCGGCCCCGTTCCGCCGAAGGCGAGGGCGACCAATCCGCGCTCCGACAGGGGTTCGAGGGCTCGTATCATGGCGCCGGGGGCGCTTGCGCGGTACAGGCGCGCCATCGCGATGCCTTGTGACATGGCAAGGTCCGCCATGCCGGGGGCCGCACCCAACAGGGCCGGGGCTGCAAAGCCATGCGCGGCGTCGATCCGGATCAGACCGGGGTGCGGTCGGGTCTCTGCCGGACGGGCGTCCGGGTGGATGCGCCCGTAGCGCACCAGGCGAATGTCGCGCAGCAGCGCCTCCATCCCGTTGTGCCGTTCTCCCGCAGCCTCGGCCGCCGCGACCTCGGCGGCGACGGCCCGCGCGACGGGGTCGGGCACTCCGGCGCGGGTCAGGCAATCGCAGGCGAGGGCATGGACGTCGGGAAGGCTGAGAAGCTGCGTCATGGGTGCAGTCTTGTCATGGCCAAGCCGGGCGTCAATGCCGCAGGCTCAGCCTTCGATGACCAGTTGGGGAAACCGCCCGGCCGTGGCCCGGATCGCGGCGGCGAGCCGCTCATAGGCCGGTCCTGCGCCCGAGGCGGTCCGCCACACGAAGCCCACCGAGCGTGCAAAGCGGCGGCCGCGGAAGGGCCGGATGACCACATCGCGCGCGCGACCGGCGATCTCGCTTTCCACGTAGAGCGCCGGAAGAAAGGTCAGGCCCATCCCCATCGCCACCATCTGGCGCAGCGCATCGAGCGACGTTCCTTCGTATTCCCGCGACAGGTCCGCGCCGGTCTCGGCGCAGACAGCGGAAATCAGGTCATAGAGCGCATAGGCCGGCGACAGCGACAGGATGGTCTGGCCGGTGAGGTCCTCGTTATTGAGCATGTCGCGCGCGGTCAGCGGGTGATCGACTGGCAGCGCCACCGACAGAGGCTCGCGAAAGAGCCGCGCGGTGGACAGGGTCGCGCCCGACACTGGCAGCTGTGTCAGGATGAGGTCATGCACGCCGTCATGCAGTTCGCGCAGCAGGTCGCGCGGCACCGCCTCGCGGATGTAGAGCCGCAGATCGGGGTGCGTCTCCCGCAGGTCGGCCACGACATGCGGCATCAGGTAGGGTCCCAGCGTCGCCGAGGTGCCCAGCCGGATGGTGCCGCCAAGCCCCGAGGTCAGCGTCACCGACAGGTCGAGGATGCCCTGCGTCGCATCCAGGATCTCTCGCGCACGTCGGGTCACTTCGCGCCCGGCGAGCGTCAGCCGCACCGGCCCGCGCCCGCGTTCGACCAGCGTCAGGCCCAGCGTTTCCTCGAGGGTCTTGATCTGCACGGACAGGGACGGTTGCGAGATGCCGCAGCTTTCGGCCGCCTCGCGGAAGTGCTGGGTCTCCTCCAGTGCGATGAGATATCGCATCTGCCGGAGCGTGATCGGTGGCACGGCGTTGGTCATGCAACGTTATTAGTTTTTTCCAATCAAAACTCAATACCCGACTGTATTTTCCCTATGCCTATCCTGCGCTAACTGTGTCACATCCAAGCGATTGGGATAACGGGACGTGGGCACGCGCGGACCGTTGTCGGGGGGGTCGCATTGCTGGTGGTTGTCCCTTCCAGCGTTCACGGACCTTGTGACCCCTCCATTCCGGGTGCATTCCCTCGGCCCCTGCCGTCAGCCGGGGGGATGCATCCGGGGCTTGGTCTCAGGTCAATCTATCACGGTCACCTCGGGCGCGGTGCGGCGCAGGATGCCGCGCAGGATCTGCGCAAGCTCCATGTGTTCCGCCGCCCGTGCGGCCCGTTTGCGCCAGACCATGCCGACGGTGCGGAATGGCTGCGGTCCGGTCAGCGGCCGCGCCGTGACAAGGCGGTTCGGCTGCACCTCGGACCGGACGTAGAGCGCCGGCAGCAGCGACAGGCCCAGACCCATGCCGACCATTTGCCGGATCGTGTCGAGCGACGTGGCGCCGTAGTCGAGGCTGATCTCCGCGCCCGTGTCCTCGCAGATCTGGCGCACCTGGTCGTGCAGCTTGTGGCCGGGTTCGAGCGACAGGATAGTCTCTCCTTTCAATCGCTCCCGCGGCACGGCGTCGAGCGCTGCAAGGGGATGGTCGTTCGCGGCCACGGCCAGAAGCGGCTCGCGGAAGAGCCGCGCGGTCTCTAGGTCCTGGCCCCGCACCGGCAGCGGGACGAAGAGAAGGTCGAGCGTGCCGTCGTCGAGCCGCGCCATCAGGTCGGTCGCCACCCCCTCGCGCACATAGAGCCTGAGGTCGGGGTGCGAGGCGTGCAGATCGGGGATCACCAGAGGCAGGAAATAGGACCCGAGCGAGGCCACGACGCCGACGCGGACCGTGCCGCCCAGGGGTTGCCGCCCTCGATGGGCCAGTTCGAGGATCTCGTCGACCTCCCGCAGGATGCGGCGCGCGCGGGTGGCGATGTCATGCCCTTCGGGTGTCATCACCACGCGCGAGCGGGACCGTTCCACCAGCGTCAGGCCCAGTTTCTCCTCCAGCGCCGATAGCTGCGCCGACAGGGTCGGCTGGGTGACATGCGCCCGCTCGGCCGCGCGACGGAAGTGCAGCGTTTCATCGAGGAGCGCGAGGTAGCGAAGTTGCTGAAGCGTGGGCATGACACGCCCCTTATAGACAACTTCTATCAAAATCCAGTTTCGTTTCGATTGGACCTATGTCGGACAGCCGCCTATCTCGCCACCCAACTCGGGTGAGGTGCATGGCGGAATTCGGATCCATCTTGGCGGTGCAGGGCGCGGGGGCGACGGAGGATGTCGTCGCGGCCGAGGCTGTCCGCCTCGCACGCGCCAATCGTGCCGCGCTGACCGTGGTCGATGTGATCGAAGGGGACGACGCGGCCAATGATGACGTCGCCGGCCGCCGCGCGAGCCTTGCCGAGGCGGCGCAGGCGGCGCGCAGCGCAGGGATAGACGCGAGCGAGGCGGTGCTGCATGGCGACGCGGCGGTCGAGGTGATCCGCATGGTCCTGCGCGAGGGGCATGACCTTGTCGTGGTCGGGCCGGGGCCGACGGCCGAGGGGCTGATCCGCGACTGCCCCTGCCCGGTACTGGTGGTGAAGCCCGCGGGCTTCGCGACGCCGGTCACGCTGCACGGGGCCGGAGCGGCGACAGGATAACAGACCGCCGCAAGGGTGGCGGCGCAACAGGAGAGGGACGAAGGGGTGGCGAAATCAGGCGCAGAGGTGCCGCGGGTCTATGGTGGCCCGGCGGGCTGGATCTCGGTGGCGGTGCCCGCCGCGATCTTTGCCTGGATGCTGCAATATGTCGGGCCCGTCTCGGACGGGACCCCGGTTCTTCTTGCGCTCGACTGGGTGCCGTCGATGGACATCCGCCTGTCGGTGCTGATCGACGGGCTGTCGCTGACATTCGCGTTGTTGATCTCGGGCATCGGCGCGCTGGTCACGCTCTATTCGACGAAATACCTCGGCAATCATCCGGAATATCCGCGCTTCGTGTTGTTCCTCATGATGTTCATGGTGGGCATGCTGGGGCTTGTCCTGTCGGACAACCTGATCGCGCTTTTCGTGTTCTGGGAGATCACGACGATCTCCTCTTACCTCCTGATCGGCTTCTCCTCGGACGAGGCGAAATCGCGCCGCTCGGCGCTGCAGGCACTGCTGGTCACGGGCACGGGCGGGCTCGCCTTGCTCGCGGGCATGATCCTTCTGGGCAACGTGGCGGGCAGCTTCGAGTTGTCGGTCATCCTGCAGCAGGGCGACATGATCCGCGCGCATCCGCTCTACGTGCCCATCGTGATCCTGTTCCTCGCGGGTGCCTTTACCAAGTCGGCGCAGTTCCCCTTCCACTTCTGGCTGCCGAACGCGATGGCCGCGCCCACCCCGGTCTCGGCCTACCTGCATTCGGCCACGATGGTGAAGGCGGGCGTCTACCTGATGGCGCGGGTGAACCCGGCGCTGGGCGACAGCGAACTGTGGTTCTGGACGCTGGTCATCGCGGGCGGGTTCACCACCGTCTTCGCCTCGATCCTGGCCGTGCGGCAGACCGACATCAAGCAGGTGCTGGCCTATACCACGCTGATGGCGCTGGGCGCGCTGACGCTGTTCATCGGCACCGGCTCGCCCGACGCGATCAAGGGGATGATGGCCTTTCTCGTCGTCCACTCGCTCTACAAGGCGGCGCTCTTCCTGATGATCGGGATCGTCGATCACGAGACCGGCACGCGCGAGGCCGACCGGCTGCGCGGGCTCGGGCGCAAGATGCCACTGACCTTCCTCGGCGGTGCGCTGGCCGCGATCTCGATGGCCGGCATCCCGCCCTTCGTGGGCTTCATCGGCAAGGAGTTTCTCTACAAGGCCGGCCTTGGCCACGAGCAGGCGACGTACTGGATCACCGGAACCATCTTCGCGGCTTCCGTGCTGATGTTCGTGGCGGCCGGTATCGCCGTGCTGCGCCCCTTCACCGGCAAGCTGGCCGATGCCGATACGCCCCAGACCCCGCACGAGGGGCCCTGGGCGATGTGGATCGGGCCGATCATCCTTGGTGCCTTCTCGCTGGGCTTCGGCCTGTTTCCCGACACGGTCGAGGCCTGGCTCGTCGCGCCCGGTACCTGGGCCGTATATGGCGATTACGACTACACCGTCGATCTCTACCTCTTCCGCGAGGTGAACGCGGCGTTCCTTCTGTCGCTCGCCACCTTCGCCACCGGCGCGCTGCTCTACATGGTCCACCGGCCCATGCGCGCCTGGCTCGGCCGGGTGATGGAGGCCAACCCGATCAAGTTCGATCCCGGCTGGGACCGCGTGCTCGACGGGCTCAAGGCGGTCGCGGGCTGGCAGACGCGCATCCTGCAGTCGGGCGTGTTGCAGCGCTACATCTTCACCATCTTCCTGACTCTCGCGATCGGCGTGGGGGCCACGATCTACCTCAAGGACATGCTGAATTTCCGCGTCGACTGGGCGTCGGAATTCGACGGGCTGGTCTTCAAGCACTGGGCCGTTCTCGTCTTCATCACCGCGGGCGCGGTCCTGACCGCCATCACCTCGAGCCGGATGACCGCCATCGCGGCGCTGGGCGTCGTGGGGATTGGCGTGGCGCTGATCTTCATCATGTTCTCTGCGCCCGACGTGGCCATCACGCAACTGCTGGTCGAGACGCTGGTCGTGGTGCTTGTCGCCGTCGCCATGCTGAAGCTGCCGCATCTCGGTCTTGCCAAGGACCGCAAGCGGCGGCCCGTTCATGCCGCCTTGGCGGGTGTGGTCGGCGTGCTGGTCACGGTGGTGCTTGTCGCCGTCCTGCAGGGCGATATCGACATGGCCATCCCCGAATATTTCGAGACCGCCAGCTGGCCCGAGGCCTACGGGCGCAACATCGTCAACGTGATCCTCGTGGACTTCCGCGCGATCGATACCTTCGGTGAGATAGCCGTGGTCGTGATCGCCGCACTCGCGGCCTATGCGCTGCTCCGGGGCACGCGCTACGGCAACACCGATGACGAGATCGAGGAGGGCCGGAAATGAACAACTCCATCATCCTCGTCGCCGCGACACGGCTTCTGACGGCGCTGCTGCTGCTCTTCTCGATCTTCATGCTTCTGAGGGGCCACAACCTGCCCGGCGGTGGCTTCATCGGCGGTCTGATCGGGGCGACGGGTTTCGTCCTCTACGCCATCGCCCAAGGGGCCGAGGCCACGCGCCGCACGCTCCGCTACGAGCCTCAGAACATCGCGATGGTAGGCCTTGGCATCGCGCTGGCCGCGGGCGTTTTCGCCGCCTTCTTCGGCGAGGCGTTCTTCACCGGGCAGTGGTGGTTCGCGGGCGCGGACCCCGCCGACCCCGACGACAAGGGCCTGCCGATCAGCTCGGTCCTCGTCTTCGACATCGGGGTTTACCTGGTGGTTTTCGGGTCGATCCTGACCCTGGTTCTCGCGCTGGAGGAGGAAGTCTGATGGAGATCCTCGTCGCCATCATGGTCGGCGTCCTCGTCGCGGCCTCGGTCTACCTGATGCTGGCGCGCAACGTGCTGCGCTTTCTTTTCGGGCTGATCCTGATCTCGAACGCCGCCAACCTGATCATCTTCGCCTCGGGCCGCCTGACCGCCGAGGCGCCGCCGCTGATCCCCGAGGGCGCGGATGCGCCGCTGGAAACTGTGGCCAACGCGCTGCCGCAGGCGCTGGTGCTGACCGCCATCGTGATCGGCTTCGGCCTGTTCGCCTTTGCGCTGACGCTGGTCTTCCGGACCTACCAGAACCTCGGCACGCTGAATTCCGACGAGATGCGCCTCGCCGAGCCTGAGGAGGGCGGCAAATGAGCTGGGTTCTCGCAAGCCCCATCATCATCCCCTTCGCGACCGCGGTGCTGGCCTTCCTGTTCCGCGCAGGCCCCGAGGGACGGTGGCTCTCGGTCATCGGCTCGGCGGGCCTGTTGGTCGCGTCCATCATCCTGATGGTCGACGTGCTCGACCAGGGCGTGATCGCGGCGCAGATGGGCGAATGGGCGGCACCCTTCGGCATCACGCTGGTGGCTGACCTTCTGTCGGCAGTGATGGTCGTCATCACCGGCATCACCGGCCTTGCCGTCGCGGTCTATGCGCTGTCGGACATCGACACCAAGAAAGAGGCGCTGGGCTATCACGCGCTCTTCCAGGTGCTGTTGGCGGGGGTCTGCGGGGCGTTCCTGACCGGGGACCTCTTCAACCTCTACGTCTGGTTCGAGGTCATGCTGATCTCGTCCTTCGGCCTGCTGATCCTCGGCGGGCGCAAGGTGCAGCTCGACGGCGGGATCAAGTACGTGACGCTGAACCTCGTCTCGACGATCCTGTTCCTGTCGGGCGTGGGCCTGCTCTACGGGATGACCGGCACGCTCAACATGGCCGACCTGCATGGCGCCGTGCAGGAGGTCGAGAACGAGGGTTTGCTCGTCGTCATCGCGGTCCTCTTCATGATCGCCTTCGGGGTCAAGGCCGCCGTCTTCCCGCTCTTCTTCTGGCTGCCGGCGAGCTACCACACGCCCGCCATCTCGGTCTCGGCCATCTTCGCGGGCCTGCTGACCAAGGTGGGCGTCTATGCGCTGATCCGGACCTTCACGCTGATCTTCACGACCGACATCGCCTATACCCACCAGATCCTGTTGTGGGTGGCGGGCTTCACCATGGTGACGGGCGTTCTGGGGGCGGCGGCGATGAACGACATCCGGCGCATCCTGTCGTTCCACATCGTCAGCCAGATCGGCTACATGATCCTCGGCCTGGCGCTCTTCACGCCGCTCGCCATCGTCGGCGCGGTCTTCTACCTGGTGCACCACATCATCGTGAAGGCGAACCTGTTTCTCGTCGCGGGCGTGGCGCAGCGGATCGCGGGGTCGACCGACCTCGACCAGATCGGGGGGTTGTACCGCTACGCGCCGTTCCTGGGCCTTCTGTTCTTGATCCCGGCCTTCTCGCTCGCGGGCTTCCCGCCGCTGTCGGGGTTCTGGGCAAAATACGTGCTGGTCAAGGCGTCGCTCGATGCCGAGGCCTACTGGATCGCCGCGGTGGCGCTGGTGGTGGGGCTGCTCACGATCTATTCGATGACGAAGATCTGGGGCTATGCCTTCTGGAAGCCGCACCCGGCCGGGGTCGAGCCGCGGCTGAGCCGCCTCGAAGCCAAGGACCGCGCGGCACTTCTGACGCCCATCGCTGCGCTCGCCGTTCTGACCTGCATCATCGGCTTCTTCCCCGAACCCTTCGTGCAATTCGCCGAACGCTCGGCCGCGCAGCTTCTCGACCCGTCGGATTACGTCGCCGCGGTTCTTGGAGAATCTGCTGAACCCGAGGCACCCGCGGGCCTTGCCCAGTTGGAGGTGACGGAATGATCAACGTCTTCGCGCTCAACATCCTCTTGGCCATCGCCTGGGCGGCGCTGACCGGCAACATCACGTTGGGGGGGCTGGCCGTGGGTTTTGTCCTCGGCTCGGCTTGCCTCTGGCTTACGCGGTCTCTTTTTCCGGGATCGGAGAGCTATTTCCGTCGCTCGGGCAAGTGGGTCAAGCTGATCGTCCTGTTCCTGTATGAACTGATCGTCTCGTCGGTGCAGGTCGTCTGGGACGTGTTGACGCCTCAGCAGAAATCGCGGCCCGGCATCATCTCGGTGCCTCTGACAGTCGAGAGCGAAATGGACATCCTGCTGGTGACGAACCTGATCTCGCTGACGCCCGGCACGCTCAGCCTGGATGTCACGGACGACCGGAGCACGCTCTACATCCACGCCATGTTCGCCGACGATCCCGACGAGATCCGGCGGCAGATCAAGGACGGGATGGAGCGTTGGGTGATCGAGGCGACGGAGTAGGGACATGGACATTCTAGCAATCGCGATCGACATCTCGTTTGTCCTTGTCATGCTGGGTGTGGCCTTTGCCTTCATCCGGCTGATCCTCGGTCCCAGCTTGCCCGACCGGGTTGTGGCGCTCGACATGATGACGGTTCTGATCGTCAGCTTCTGCGGCCTCTACGCGATCCTGTCCGAGGATACGGCCTTCATCGACGTGGCGATCGTGCTGGCGCTGGTGGGCTTCCTTGCAACGGTCGCTCTGGCGCGCTTCGTGGAACGGCGAAGCACGCGGGTCTCGCGCGAGACCAAGGAAGAAACCCCGGCAGTTGAGGGCGAAAGCAATGGCTGAATGGATCATGGCGACCCTTGTTCTGCTGGGTGGTTTCTTCTGTTTCGTGGCGGGTCTGGGCGTCTTGCGCCTGCCCGACGTGCTGATCCGCATGCACGCCTCGACCAAGGCGGGCACACTGGGCTCGGGCCTGATCCTCGGCGCGGGGGCGATCTATTTCGCGGATGCCGCCACGATCACGCGGGCGGTGGCGGCGATCCTGTTCCTGCTGGTGACGGCACCGGTGGCCGCCCACATGATCGGGCGGGCGGCGTTCAAGAACGGTGTGCCGCTCTGGAACACGCGGATCGAGGACGGCGCCGAGGAGAAGCTGAACCGCTGAACCGACTACAGCGGTTCAGGTCTGCAGGAAGGCGTGGCTGCCGTCGGGCTTGATGGCGATGGCGGTCAGCTTGCCGGTGGACCAGGCCGCCGTATCGAGCGAGATTCGACCGTCCGCAAAAACCGGTGTGTCGAGCTCGACATGTCCGTGGGCGACCCAGGCATCGTCGCCGCGCATCGCGCTGTCGAACTCCGGATGACCCCAAAGCAGCACGCGCGGTGTCTGGTCCTGCATGCCGCGCGCCGGGTCCGCGCCCGCATGCACCGCCCAGAGATTGCCCGAGTGCCAGCTGAGAGGCCGCGAGATCAACCAGTCGCGCCCGTCTTCGCCCAGCGCCTGTGCCAGACGGGCCGCGGCGGACTGCCAATCCTCGGCGTCGGCCGACGGACCCAGCAGATCATCGGTGCGGATGCGGAAGCTTTCCAGTGTCGCGGCGCCGCCCTCCCGCAGCCACCGCGGGCCTCGAAGCGCCGGATCGGACAGGAAGTCGAGCATCATCCGTTCGTGGTTGCCCATCAGGCAGGCGACGTTCTCGGGGAAGTCGGACGTCAGCTCGCGCATCCGGGCCAGAACCCCCGCACTGTCCGGGCCGTGGTCGACGTAGTCGCCGACGAAGACCAGCTTGGGGTCGGCGCTGCCGGTGCCGCCGATATGGGCGTCAATCAGCTCCAGCATCAGTTCCAGCAGGTCCGCGCGCCCGTGGATGTCGCCTACGATATAGCTTGTGCTCTCCGGACGCGGCAGGTCGTCCGTGCCCTGTGCCTGGTCCGTGGACCGGTCAGCGGCGCGGCGGCCGAGCAGGGAACGAAACGGACGCAACATGCCATGCAGGTGCGCCTTCCCCCGCCGCTTGGCAAGAGTGTCTGACGCGGATGAGCCTGGGTCAGTCGCGCGCGCGCAACACGCGGGCCGGGCGCGTGGCCAGTGGCCGCCACGCAAAGGCGAGCCCCGCGAAAAGCGTGGCCAGCGCCCCGCCCATCACGATCGCCACCGCCGAGACCGGTTCGAAGCTGTAGGAGGTGTCCATCACGAAGGTCATCACCGCCCACCCGCCGAGGGCGCCGGCAAGGATGGCGACCGCCCCCGCCGCAGCCCCCAGAAAGGCGGAGCGGAGCGCGAAGCTCAGCAGGATGCGCCCGCGGGCGGCCCCGAGCGTCTTCATCACGGCCGCCTCGAAGATGCGGCCCCGCTCGCCCGCCGCGGCCGCGCCGATCAGGACGATGAAGCCCGTCACCAGTGTGGCGCCCGCCCCGTAGGAGGTCGCGGCGGCAAGGCTCTTCAGCGCCGCGGCCACGCGGTCGAGCGCGTCGCGCACGCGGATCGCGGTGATGTTGGGGGCGGCGCCCGCCACGTCGCGGAGTATGTCGGCCTCTGCCTCCTCCTCGGCGTAGACGGTGGCGATATGGGTGTGCGGCGCACCCGCCAGCGCGTTTTGCGACATGGTGACGACGAAGCCGATGCCGGCGTTCTCGAAGCTCACCTCGCGGAGCGCCGCGATCTCCGCCTCGATGTCACGGCCGAGGATGTTGACGGTGATCGTGTCGCCGACGCCGATCCCGATTTCGGCGGCTTCCTCGGCGGCGAAGGCCACCAGCGGCGGGCCGGCGTAGTCGTCGGGCCACCATGTGCCTGCGGTGATTTCCTCGGGCGGTGGGGCGGTGGTGGTGTAGGTTACGCCGCGGTCGCCCTGAAGCACCCAATGGTCGCCCGCGACATCGGTCGCGCGTTCGCCGTTGATCCGCGTGATGATGCCGCGCAGCATCGGCGCGGTGTCGACCCGGTTGACGCCCGGGTCGGTGGTCACACGGCCGAGGAAGGGTTGCAGCTGGTCGGGCTGGATATCGACGAAGAAATACGAAGGCGCGACCTCGGGCAGGTCGCGCTGGATCGCGGCGCGGAGGTTGCTGTCGATCTGCCCTACCGAGGCGAGGACAGCGAGGCCAAGGCCGAGGGACAGGACGACGCTCGTCGCCTCCGACCCCGGTCCGCCGACTGCGCCAAGCGCCGTGCGCAGTGCGGTATGCCCTCGGACGGCCGTTGACCGCGCAAGGCGGCGCGCGAGCGCCCGGATGCCGCGCGCGGCCAGCGCCAGCAGGAGAAGCGCGCCGAGAATGCCGCCCGCGGTTCCAAGCGCCAGCTGTTCGATCCCCGAAAGCCATGTCGCCAGCCCCACCAGGGTTGCGGCCAGCGCGACGGTCAACGCCATCCAGACGGGCCGCGGCCAGGACCGCACCGGCCCCGACGCATCGCGGAAGAGCGCCGCCGCGCGCACCTGTTCGGTGCGGGCCAGTGGCCAAAGCGTGAAGATCAGCGCGGTCAGAGCGCCGTAAAGCGCGGCCTCGGCCAAGGGGCCGGGGTAGACCGCGAAGGCGATGGGCACCGGCAGTTGCGCGGCGATGAGCGGCGCGAAGACGAAGGGCAGGGCGGCGCCGAGCGCAAGGCCCATGGCCAGCCCGACAAGCGTCAGCAGCCCCACTTGCGCGAAATACGCCGCGAAGATCGTGCGGCCCTCGGCCCCCAGTGTCTTGAGCGTGGCGATCGTCTCAACCTTGCCGTCGAGATAGGCGCGCACGGCAGCAGAGACGCCGACACCGCCCACGGCGAGCCCCGCGAGACCCACCAGCACGAGGAACGCGCCGATCCGGTCGACGAACTCCTGCACGCCCGGTGCGCCGTTGCGGCTGTCGCGCCAGCGCATGCCGGTCTCTTCGAACCGTCCGCGCGCCTCATCGGCCAGCGCGGCAAGGTCCGCGCCTTCGGGCAGGGCGAGGCGGTACTGGCTGTCGAAAAGCGTGCCGGGCGCAAGCAGGCCCGAGCCCTCCAGCCCCTCCAGCGTCACGATGGTCCGCGGGCCAAGGCCGAAGCCGCCCGATGCGCCGTCCGGTTCGGTGACAAGCGCCGCGCGCAGCTCGAACTCCTGCGTGCCGAGGCGGAAGACGTCGCCCACCCCAAGCGCCAGTCGGTCGATCAACAGCCGGTCCATGACCGCGCCGGGGCGGTCGGTGGTGGCCAGCGCCTCCTCCAGCGGGATCGCCGGGTCCAGCCCGACCGCGCCATACAGAGGATAGGCCCCGTCGACGCCGCGCACCTGCGTCAACCCGCGTTCGGGCGTCTCGCCGCGGTCGACCACCACCATGGAGCGGAAATCGACCGTCTCGGAGACGCGCACCGAGGTATCCTCCATCCACGCCCGCTCGGCCTCGGAGGCGAAGCGGTAGGTGAAGGACATCTCGGCATCCCCTCCGAGGATCACCGCGCCCTCGCGGCTCAGCCCCGACTGGATCGCTTCGCGCACCGAGCCGACGGCGGCGATGGCGGCCACGCCCAGCGCAAGGCAGGCGAGGAAGATGCGAAACCCCTTCAGGCCCCCGCGCAATTCCCGCCGCGCGATTCGAAGCGCGACACTCATTCCGCGGCATCCTTCAGCGCATCCGACTCGAGCCGACCGTCGCGCAGGCGCACCTCGCGGTCGCAGCGCGCGGCCAGCTCGGGCGCATGCGTGACCAGCACCAGCGTCGCGCCGTGCCGGTCGCGCAAGCCAAAGAGCATGTCCATGATCGCCTGCCCGTTGGTGCCGTCGAGGTTCCCGGTCGGCTCGTCGGCCAGAAGGATCGCGGGCCGAGGTGCGGCGGCACGGGCCAGCGCGACGCGCTGCTGCTCGCCGCCGGACATCTGGCTGGGGTAGTGATGCGCGCGCGCGGCAAGTCCCACGGCGGCCAGTTCCGCCTCGGCCCGGTCGAAGGCATCGGCGTGACCGGCCAGTTCCAGCGGCGTCGCCACGTTTTCCAGCGCGGTCATCGTCGGGATCAGGTGGAAGGACTGGAACACCACCCCCATATTGTCCCTGCGAAAGCGGGCCAGCTGATCCTCGTTCATCGCGGTGAGGTCATGACCCAGGGCCCGGACCTCGCCCCCGGTGGCACGTTCCAGCCCGCCCAAGAGCATGAGGAGAGATGACTTGCCAGACCCCGACGGCCCCGTGAGCCCCACGGTTTCCCCCTTTTCCACCCGCAGCGTGATGCCGTGCAGGATGTCCACGCGGCCCGCGTTGCCGTCGAGCGACAGGCGCGCATCTGTCAGGGAAAGGACGGGATCTGTCATCACTAAACGCCTCGGTTCACTTCTGTCCTTGGCATATGGGGCCTTGGCCCGCACGGGCAAGGCGCTGGGGCTGGCGCTGATGGTCGCGTGGCCTGTCGCGGCGCAGGAGCAGGTGACCATCGCGGCGCTGGGCGACAGCCTGACCCAAGGCTACGGGCTGGTGCAGGAAGAGGGGTTCGTGCCGCAGCTAGAGGGCTGGCTGCGCGCGCGCGGCCATGAGGTTGGCGTGATCAACGCGGGCGTCTCGGGCGACACCACGGCGGGCGGGCTGGCGCGCGTCGGCTGGACGCTCACGCCCGAGGTGGACGCGATGATCGTGGCGCTGGGGGGCAACGATCTGTTGCGCGGCATCCCGCCCGAGGCGAGCCGCGCCAACCTCGCCGGTATCCTTGCGGCGGCGGCGGAGGTGGGGGTGGAGGTGCTGCTGGTGGGCCTGTCTGCGCCGGGCAACTACGGGCCGGAGTTCAAGGCAGCCTTCGACGCGATGTATCCCGAGCTGGCCGAAGCTTACGGCGTTCTCCATGTAGACAGCTTCCTCGGCGCGCTAACCGAGGCGGCCGAGGCCGATCCGGCCACCGCGCTCACCACCTACATGCAGCCCGACGGCATCCATCCCAACGCCGCGGGCGTCGCCCTGATCGTCGAGGCCCTCGGCCCCGAGGTCGAGCGTCTTATCGCGCGGGTTCCGCGATCGTGAGCTTGGTGCCTGCCTCGGCGCAAAGCTGGCGCAGGGCAGGCGGCGGAGCGGCATCGGTCACCCAGGCGTCAAGATCGCGGAGCGAGCCGATCCGCACCGGGGCCGCGCGCGCGAGCTTGCCCTGATCGGCGACCAGCATCGCCGAGCGCGCCTGTGACAGGATCGCGCGGCTCACGCGCACCTCGTCGGGGTCGAAGTCGAGCAGGTCGCCCTCGGCATCCAGCGCCGAGGCGCCGATCACGGCGATGTCGACCTTGAACTGCCGGATCGTCTCGACTGCCATGTCGCCGGTCAGCCCGCCATCGGCGCGGCGCAACCGCCCGCCGGTCAGGATCACCTCGGCGGTGGGGTGCGTGCCCATGATCTGCGCGACGTTCAGGTTGTTGGTCACCACCATCAGGTTCGGCGTATCCGCCAGCGCGCGCGCCACGGCCTCGGTCGTCGTCCCGATGTTCAGGAACAGCGACGCGCCCGCGGGGATCAGCGACGCGGCCGCGCGCCCGATCGCCTCTTTCGCATCGGCCGACAGGCGGCGGCGTTCCTCGTAGGCGATGTTGGTCACCCCCGAGGGCAGCATCGCGCCGCCATGGGTGCGGGCAAGCAGCCCCGCGTCGCACAGCTCGGTCAGGTCGCGGCGGATCGTCTGGACGGTGACGCCGAAGGTGGTGGCGAGGTCGTCCACGCCGACGCGGCCCATCTGGCGAGCGCGGTCTAGGATGTCGGATTGGCGCGGGCTCATGATCATGTGATCTTCTATAACGAAAAAAATGGAACATGAAAATTGACAAAACGAACATGAGGTGAGAGGCAGAGGTGTGTTTCAAACCCCCGCGAGGGGAGGGAGTCGCCATGGGCGCGCGCTACGACCTTTTCGTGATCGGCGGCGGCATCAACGGCTGCGGCATCGCCCGCGACGCGGCGGGGCGGGGCCTGTCGGTGTGCCTGGCCGAGATGGGCGACCTTGCGGGCGCGACCTCCTCGGCCTCGACCAAGCTGTTCCACGGCGGGCTGCGCTATCTCGAGTTCTTCGAGTTCAAGCTTGTCCGCCACGCGCTGGAGGAGCGCGAGACGCTTCTGCGCGCCATGCCGCATATAAGCTGGCCCATGCGCTTTGTTTTGCCACTGTCGCCCGACATGCGCTTCGACAGCACAACGCCGACCTCTCGCCTGCTGACGACCTTCATGCCGTGGATGAAGGGGCGCAGGCCCGATTGGCTGATCCGGCTGGGCCTGTTTCTCTATGACCACCTCGGCGGGCGGAAGATCCTTCCGGGGACCAAGACGCTCGATCTGACCGGCACGCCCGAGGGCGCGGCCCTGCAGGATCGCTTCACCAAGGCTTACGAGTATTCCGACGCTTGGGTCGAGGATGCCCGCCTCGTGGTGCTGAACGCCCGCGACGCGGAAGAGCGCGGCGCGCGCATCCTGACGCGGACCCGCGTGACCGCCGCCGAGCGCGCGGGCGATCATTGGCGCGTCACGCTGGACCGCGACGGGGTGGAGGAGGTGGTCGAGGCTCGCGCGCTGGTCAACGCGGGCGGGCCGTGGGTGGCCGATATCGTGCAGGGCGTCATCCGCCAGAACAGCCGCGAGAACGTGCGGCTTGTGCGCGGCTCGCATATCGTCGTTCCGCGCGTGGCCGAACATGACAAGTGCTACTTCTTTCAAGGGTCCGACGGGCGCATCATCTTTGCCATCCCCTACGAGACCGATTTCACCCTCATCGGCACCACCGATGCCGAGCACCACGGCGACCCGCGGGACGCGACCTGCACCGAGGCCGAGCGCGACTACCTGATCGGTTTCGCCAACCAGTATTTCAAACAGGCCCTGAGCGCCGAGGACGTGGTCTGGACCTATTCCGGCGTTCGCCCGCTTTACGATGACGGGGCCAAGTCGGCGACGGCGGCGACGCGGGATTATGTCCTGTCGGTGGATGACACCGGGCCGATCCTGCTCAACGTCTTCGGCGGAAAGATCACCACCTATCGCAAGCTGGCCGAGGATGCGTGGGACAAGCTTTCCCCCGCATTCCCCGGCACGCGCGGGCATTGGACCGCGGGCGTGCCGCTCCCCGGCGGGGATTTCCCGGTGGACGGTGTGCAGGCGCTGATCGACGGGCTGCGCAGCCGCTACGGTTTCCTGTCGGACCGCTGGGCCAAGCGGCTTGTCCGCGCCTATGGGACCGAGGCGGCGCAGATCCTGGGCGATGTACAAACGCCCGACGATCTCGGCCGCGACTTCGGCGCGACGCTGACCGAGGCCGAACTGCGCTGGCTGATGACGCGCGAATACGCCCGCCGCGCCGAGGATGTCGTCTGGCGCCGCTCCAAGCTGGGCCTGCGCCTGACGGCCGAACAGATCGCCGAGATCGACGCCTTCATGAAGGCCGAGGCCCCGGCGCTGGCGGCCGAGTGACTTGCAGGTGCTGCGCCTTGGGATAGGCTGACCGCAAACGAAAAGGGGAGGGGGGACCGATGACCCATGTTCTGGCCATCGATCAGGGCACCACGTCGACACGCGCGATCCTGTTCGGCGCGGACCTGTCGCCGGGCGCGAGCGCGCAGGCCGAGTTCACCCAGCATTACCCGGCCTCGGGCTGGGTCGAGCATGACGCCGAGGAGATCTGGCAAAGCGTCCTCGCCACCTGCCGCGGGGCGATGGACAAGGGCGGCGTCAGTGCCGCCGACATCGCCGCCATCGGCATCACCAACCAGCGCGAGACCGTCGTGGTCTGGGACAAGGCGACCGGCACGCCCGTGCATAACGCCATCGTCTGGCAGGACCGCCGCACCGCCGCCCAGTGCGCTGCGCTGAAGGCCGACGGCCACGAGGCGATGGTGCAGGAGAAGACGGGGCTCTTGCTCGACCCGTATTTCTCGGGCTCCAAGCTGGCGTGGTTGCTCGACAACGTCGACGGCCTGCGCGCGCGCGCCGAGGCGGGCGAGGTTGCCTTCGGCACCGTCGACAGCTGGCTGATCTGGAAGATGACCGGCGGCGCGGCCCATGTGACCGATGCGACCAACGCCGCGCGGACGTTGCTCTACAATATCCGCGAGGGGCGCTGGGATGCCGAAATTTGCGATCTTCTGCGCATCCCCATGGGCATGCTGCCCGAGGTCCGGGATTGCGCCGCCGAGTTCGGCACGACAGACCCCGCGCTCTTCGGTGGGGCCATCCCGATCCTCGGGGTTGCGGGCGACCAGCAGGCGGCGACGCTGGGGCAGGCCTGCTTCGCGCCCGGCATGCTGAAATCGACCTACGGCACGGGGTGCTTCGCGCTGCTGAACACGGGCGAGACGCTGGTGCGCTCGCAGAACCGGATGCTGGGCACCATCGCCTACCAGTTCGACGGCACGCCCACCTATGCGCTGGAAGGGTCCATCTTCATCGCGGGTGCGGTGGTGCAATGGCTGCGCGACGGGCTGAAGATCATCGGGGACGCCGCCGAAAGCGGCCCTCTGGCCGAGGCGGCGGACCCCTCGCAGCAGCTCTATCTCGTGCCCGCCTTCACCGGCCTTGGCGCGCCCTACTGGGACCCCGACTGTCGCGGGGCGATCCACGGGCTTGTACGCAACTCCGGCCCCGCGGAGTTTGCCCGCGCCGCGCTGGAAAGCGTCGGCTACCAGACTCGCGACCTTGTCGAGGCGATGACCGCCGACTGGCAGGGCGCGGGGGGCGGCAACGTCAGGGTGGACGGCGGGATGAGCGCGTCGGACTGGACGATGCAGTTCCTTGCCGACACCCTCGGCGCGCCGGTGGACCGGCCCGAGGTGCTGGAGACGACGGCGCTGGGGGCTGCCTGGGTCGCGGGCATGCGCGCGGGCGTCTATCCCGATGTCGAGGGCTTTGCCCGGACATGGGCGCTGGACCGGACCTTCGAGCCGCGGATGGACGAGGCCACGCGCGAGGCGCGCTACGCGGGCTGGAAGGATGCCGTCGCCCGCACCCTGAGCCGGTCATGAGCGCCCCCGCGCTTCGTGTCGCGCTGGCGCAGATGTGCTCGGCCGACACGCATGAGGCCAACATCGCGACCGTCGCCACCCTCGCCCGTCAGGCAGCCGAGGAGGGGGCCGAGCTTCTGGCCCTGCCCGAGGTGGCGGGGCTGATGAACCGCGATCCCGAGACCTCGCGCCAGCAGGTGGTCGCCGCGGAACACGACCCGTTCATCGCCGCCTGCCGCGACCTGGCGGCGCAGCATCGCCTCTGGATCCACACCGGCTCTGCCCCGGTGCTGGGGCCGGACGGGCGGTATATGAACCATTCCACGCTGATCGACGCCGCTGGCGGTATCGTTGCGGAATATGACAAGATCCACCTCTTCGACGTGGCCCTCGAGGGGCAGGCACCCATCGGCGAGTCCAAGCGCTTCGCGCCCGGCGAGCGTGCCGTGCTGGCGCAGACGCCCTGGGGCCTCTTCGGCCTTTCGATCTGCTATGACCTGCGGTTCCCCTACCTCTACCGCGCCTATGCTCAGGCCGGGGCCGTCCTGATGTTCATCCCCTCGGCCTTCACCGTACCCACGGGCCGCGCCCATTGGGAGGTCCTGTTGCGCGCCCGCGCCATCGAGACGGGCGCTTTCGTGCTGGCGGCGGCGCAGGCGGGGCAACATGCGGATGGGCGGGTGACCTACGGCCATGCGCTTGCCGTGGGGCCATGGGGCGAGGTGCTGGCCGACCTTGGCGAGACGGCACCGACGATCCGGGTTCTGAACCTGGATCTCACCGCGGTCGGGCGCGCCCGCGCGCAGGTCCCGGCCTGGGGCATGACGCTAGACCCCTTTGTCGAGGTGATGCCGCACCAGCTCTGAACGGCCCGTGTCCTCGCGGCGTGATTGCCAATCTACGGTCAGCCGCCTTATCGTAGTCCTCGGTGAAGTACGATTGCACGGCGGGCAGGATCCTGGCGGAGTTTGACAAGGACAGGTTGGTGCCGCTCCTGCGCGAGGTCGTCGCGCAGCTTGACGGAGTGGAGGGGCAGCAAGGATGGATCGCATCCCTGCGGTTCGGAGTGGCCGGTGCCCTTGCCGATCTCGGCGACATCGACAACGCGGTACCGGTGTTCCGGCGCCTCGTGGCGCAGAACCCGCAGCATGCCTGGGCGTGGATCGGTCTCGTCGATGCCTTGCACGCCAGCGGCGATGCGGCGGCGGCGGTCGAGGCGGGACGCGATGCCTTGGGCCATCTTCCAGGAAACCGCGTGCTGTGGAACAGGACGGCGCGCGCCCTCAGGGATCACGAGGGCCCCGGCGCGGCGGCAGCGTTCTTCGTGCCCACCCTCGACGCCGAGGCATCGCCGCGCGACCTGGACTTCGCCATTTCGCTTTTCCGTGAGGCCGGGCAGGCCGCGCAGGCCGCGCAGATCTGCCAGAGGCTTCTCGGTGCGGACCCGGATGCACCCATCGCCCATATGGCGCTGATCGAGGCCGCCTTGGCGGACCGAGATGCCGAGGCGGCCCGCCACGCGGCGCGCGCAGCGCTCGCGCGGTCACCGGAGCATCCCGAGTTGCGATTGCGCATTGCGCAGGGGCTGTTCGCGGCGGGCGAGGCCGCCTCGGCGCTCGGCGTCCTCGACGCGCTGCCGCCGGGGAGTTCCTTCGCGTCCGAGGCCAGGACCCTTCGTGAACGATGCGAGGCGTGCCTCGGTGATGGCGGCGCGGATGCCGCGATGCTGGCCCCGTCCCGGCGTGGCCCTGCTGATCCTGACGTTGCGCTTGCTCTTGGCGATGTCGACCTCGGCGCGACGATCCCTCAAGGGGCGGCGTTGGCCCCCGACCTGCCCTGGTATCTCGCGCTGCGGCTTGTCGAGCGCGCCCTGCGCAGCCCGTCGGTCGAGGCAGCCGGGGAGGTCGCCGCCGCTTTCGACTCTGCCGACTGGTCCGCGACGGACCGGCAGGCCTTCGAGATCGAGCAAAGGCTCTTGCGGCTCGGGCCGAGCTTCGCGCTCGACTGGATAAGGGCGAACCCGGTGGCCGGTCGCGAGCGTGAGGGCGCCGAGCGGGTGGGCCGTGTCCTGCTTGACGGGGGCACAGGTCCGCTTGCAGCGCGATACCTTCGCGCCTGCTGCAGGCGATGGCCGGAGGATCGCGCCATTGGCCAGCTTGCGGCGATCGCTTGGGACGCCTGCGGCATGGAGGTGTCCGGATGCGTTCCGCAAGCCAGCGACGGGCCGTCGATCCAGTCGCTTGCGCGGGATGGGGCGACCTCGCCCCGGGTCGGGCGGGTCGAGGCCTGCTTGCTAACGGGAAACCTGAAGCAGGCCGAGGCGGAGCTTGCAGAACTGCGGATCGAGGACGGCCCCCTCGAGGAGGCGCTCATCCGCCGCCCGCGCGCGACGCGGATCGGCAGCCTGCTCAACGAGGCGCGGATCCTGGCCGCGGTCGACGTCGACTGGACCGCGGGCGATGTCGAGCGGCTGGCGCCTCTCGCCGAGGGATACTTCCTTCCCGCGCGCAGGATCGTCGCCGCCCTCGCCTCGGCTCCTACCGGGGGGCACATCAGCCCCCCCGTGACGGAGGCGGTTCACCTCGTCTGGCCGTCATCCGCGACCCCCTCCGCCGAGGCGGAGCGCCTGTTCGAGGCGTGGCGCGCGGCTACGCGGCGCGCGGTTACGGTCCATCTCGTCCAGGATGGCGCCGCCTGGTTGGCCGAGGCGGGGGGTGAGGCCGCCGTCAGGGCGTTCAGGCTGACGCAGGATGAGGCGCAGAAAGCCGACATGCTTATGCTCGCACTCTCGGTGGTCAAAGGGGGCGCGATCATCATGGCTGACCAAGGGCCCGCGCGCGCTGTCGATGCCCTGCTTGATGCCGCCACCGCGCCGCTGCTCTTCCGTGACCGGGACGGGTCCGTGAGCCTCGACGCCCTGATGATGCCGGCCGGGCATCCGCTTGCGCGCCGTGCATTGGGTGCCATGGTGACCTCTTGCCTTGTGTGGGACAATGACCATCGCTGGTTCAAGACCGGGCCGGGCCTGATGACCCGTGCGATGGCGACCCACCTGGCGCATCTCGACGGTGGGACTGCCACGGTCGGCCTTCGATCCATCGAGGTGTTGCGGCGTCACATGTATCGTCACTGGACGGTCGTGCCGAACCCGACGCGAGACGTTCCCGATGCCGCCGATGCCTTGCTGGCGCGCGCAATGGCGCACAGTGTCGACGGCGCGGACGCCGCTGGTTGCCATGCGTCCGGCTGAGGCGAGCGCAGGAACGGTGGCAGTGCGCCCGCGCTGCCCATTCGTTGCCTTGGCGACCCACGCGCGTCAGACCCCCTTTGCGGTGGCTGTATCTCCGCCGGGATACGTGGTCTGCTGTTCGAAGAGGAAGGCACAGCCGTCATGAAAGACACCGTTTCCATCACGCCGATCATTCTCTGCGGCGGGTCCGGCACGCGGCTCTGGCCGCTGTCGCGGCGGAGCTATCCCAAGCAGTTTTCCGACCTCGTGGGCGAGCGGACGCTGTTCCAGGCCTCGGTCCGGCGCGTTGCGGGCAAGGGATATGCGAAGCCGGTCGTCGTGACCGCGTCGGATTTCCGCTTCATCGTCACGCAGCAGATGACCGAGGCGGGCGTCGACCCCGCCGCAGTCCTGCTCGAACCCGAGCCGCGCAACACCGCGCCCGCGATCCTGGCCGCGGTTCTGCACATCGTGGAGACCGCCCCCGAGGCGCTGGTGCTCGTCACCCCGTCAGATCACGTGGTGGCCGATGTTGACGCTTTCCGCGCCGCTGTCGCAGCCGGGGCCGAGGTGGCGCGGGAGGGAAGGATCGTGACCTTTGGCATCCGCCCGGACCGGCCCGAGACCGGCTATGGCTATCTCGAGTTGGAGGGCGATGGCGACGGGCCGCTGCCGCTCAGACGCTTCGTCGAAAAGCCCGACAGCGCCACGGCGCAGGCCATGCTGGCCGATGGCCGCTACCTCTGGAATGCCGGGCTGTTCCTTGCGCGGGCCGATGTGTTGATTGCCGCCTTCGAAGTCCATGCGCCGACCGTCCTGGGCGCCGTGCGGCGGTCGGTGGCCGAGGCGCAAGCCGATCTGGGCTTCCTGCGGCTCGACCCCGTGGCCTGGGCCGAGGCCGAGGATATCTCGATCGACTACGCCGTGATGGAGCGCGCCGAGGGCTTGAGCGTGGTGCCCTTCGATGGCGGATGGTCCGACTTGGGCGGCTGGGAAACCGTCTGGCGCGAGATGCCGCGCGACGGGGATGGTGTCGCCACACGCGGCCCGGTTCAGGCGCTGGAGTGCCGCAACACCCTTCTCAGGGCCGAGGCCGAGGGGCAGGTGCTGGTGGGCCTCGGGCTCGAGAACATGATCGCCGTCGCGATGCCCGACGCGGTCCTGGTCGCCCCGATGGACCGAGCGCAGGAGTTGCGTCGGGCGGTTGCCGCCCTGAAGGCGGCGGGTGCGCGGCAGGCGACGGAGTTTCCGAAGGATCACAGGCCGTGGGGCTGGTTCGAGAGCCTCGCGCTGGGCGACCGGTTCCAGGTCAAACGCATTCTCGTGCATCCGGGCGCGAGCCTGAGCCTGCAGAGCCACCACCATCGCGCCGAGCATTGGATCGTCGTACAGGGCACGGCGAAGGTGACAGTCGAGGAGCGGGTGACGCTCGTGGCCGAGAACGAGTCGGTCTACATCCCGCTGGGCGCGGTTCACCGGCTGGAGAACCCCGGCAAGCTGCCCATGGTGCTGA
>CBFIFZ010000003.1:0-43899 GCA_965661995.1 Roseicyclus sp. | reverse complement strand
GGACCCGTCGGGGCCCTGGCGGCCAACCTGCTTGGCGCAGCGGGCCTGCGCACGCTTGTCGTGGATCGCGAAAAGGCACCCTACGCGTTGCCGCGCGCGGTGCATATCGATCACGAAATGGCGCGCCTGCTCGCTGATGTCGGCCTATGGGGCGCGCTGCGCGAGCGCATGCTCGAAGGGGCCGGGCATATCCATATCGGGGCGGATGGAGGCGTGATCCGATACATGTCGGCCGCCGGCAAGCCCAGGCTCTTTGGCTACGCGAACGACTATTTCTTCTTCCAGCCCGAGTTGGAAGCAACGCTGCGGGATGGCCTGAAGCGTTTCGCCTGCGTCGAGATGCGACTTGGCACGGATGTCATTGGCGTAACCCAGGACGACACGCGGGCAACGGTAACGCTCGCCGATGGTACCGAACTATCTGCATCCTGGCTCATCGCCTGCGACGGCGCACGCAGCGTCGTACGCAAATCCGCTCAGATCGTGCTGGACGATCTGGAATTCGATGAACCCTGGCTCGTGGTCGATGCCGAAGTGGACAGTCCGATCACCTTCCCCGCATTCACGGGCGTGCCCGAGGGCGCCGACCTGCAGACCCTTTCAGTGATGCTCTGTGATCCTCGGCGTCCCGCCACGCTCGTCCCCGGACGCGGGAGACATCGGCGGTGGGAATTCATGCTGCTGCCGGGCGAAGACGAGACGTCCATGACCGACCCGGCCATCGTGCAAAAGCTGATCGCCCCATGGCTCAAGGACGTGCCGCACAGATTGATCCGGGCAGCCACCTACAGGTTTCACGGGCTTGTCGCAAAGGAATGGCGGCGGGGCCGGATTTTCCTGGCCGGCGACGCCGCGCATCAGACCCCGCCCTTTTTCGGACAGGGCATGTGCCACGGCTTCAGGGACGCCGCGAACCTCGTCTGGAAGCTTGACCTGGTGCACTCCGACAAGGCGGCACCGGACTTGCTCGACACCTACCAGGAGGAACGCGATCCGCAGGTCAGGCATGTCATCGGGCGCGCGGTCGAGGTCGGGCGGACCATCTGCATTCTCGATCCGCAAGAGGCCGCGGAGCGCGACAGGCATTTGCGCAGTCAAACCGGCATGCACGCGGCGGCGGAACTGATCGTCCCGATCGCGTCCCGCATCGTCGGCGAAAACGCGGGCGAACGCTTCATCAATCCACGTGTTGCCGAGGGCTTTCTGGACGACCTCGCGAACGGCGGATGGCTGCTGATCCTGCAGCATCGTTTTGCCCTCTCCGATGGCGCAAGAAACGTCATGAAGACCCTCGAGGTTCAAGAGGTCCTGTTGACGGACATCGACGATGTCGATGGCCATATCGCGCAATGGTTCCGGGACAAGGCCGTCGAGGCCGCGCTCGTTCGCCCAGATCACTACCTTGCGCTGGCGTGCACTGCCGAGAGCCTGTCGCCTGCCCTGGTCGACCTTGGGCAGATGATGGGCCCCGTCCTTCCGAATTGAGCACGATGCGCCGCGGTATCGCGCGCGCAAGAACTCGAGACCAGGCTCCGGCGGCGGTACCAGGGCAACGCCGTCAGCCTCAGGTCGGCGTCATGGTCGCAAGCGCAAGCGCCACCTGGTCCGCAAAGCGGGACGTGGCAACGGAAAGCACGCGCCCCCGCATCTGGCCAAGAAGCAGGTTTCCCGGCGGCATGTCCCGATGCGAGATCGGCCGGAACACCATCCCCGTATCCAGTTCACTCGACAGGCCTATGGGGATCTGAAATCCGACCGCGCGTTCCTGCATCACGTAGTAGCGGATCAACTCGAAGGACTCCGTTTCGACCACGGGCGTCACCGACCGGCCGACCCGCTTGGCCGCCATGTCGAGAAGGCCGCGCACGCCGTATTTCTGCGCGGGCGCGATATGGGCATGGTCGAGGCAATCACGCAGCCGCAACTCGGACCGCCCGGCCAACGGATGATCCCGCGCGAACAGGGCGCACACCGGTTGCGGGATCGCATGCAGCACCTCGAAATCCACGAGAACGCGCGGTTCGAAGACAAGCGCCAGATCGCTGCGAAAACTCACCAGCTCCGCTTCGGCCTGTTCGCGGTCGCGCACGTTGACGGCAAAGGTCACGCCCGGATGCGCCTTGCGATAGGCCGCGATCTGCTGCGGCAGGAAAAACGGCAAGAGCGCCTGGGAACAGGCGATGGTGACATGGCCGCGGCGCACCCCCGACAGGTCCGCGACCTGGCTTTTCACCCGCGCCAGGTCCGAGCGTTGCGCGCGGTAGTGCTGCAACACCAGCTCTCCGGCCGGGTTGAGCCGCACGCCGCGGGGCAGCCGTTCGAAGATCTGCGACCCGAACTCGCGCTCGAACCGCGCGAGGCGCCGGTTCAGGGCCGAAGCGGTGATGTTGGAATCCTCCGCCGCCTTGCGGATCGATCCGGCACGAACAATCGCCTCGATCAGGCGGAATGTCTCGAGGTGTTGCATCCCGTCTCCTCCAAAGCGGTGCTTTGAATGCACCGGATATGTGAAATCATAGCATTTTTCGAACTGCTCTCAACCTGCCATGCTGCAGGGCAGAAACTCTGTCCGACGCCAAGGGGGCTACCACCGATGCACACCAATCGAAGAAATTTCCTGAAACTGACCGCGGCCGCGGGCGGCGCGGCGATGACGCCCTTTGCCTGGGCGACGCGCGCGGATGCACAAGGGCTCGAGACGATGGTCGTGGCCTCTGGCCAGACCATCAACAGCCTCGATCTGCACCGCACGGGCACCAACCGCGCCAGCTACCAGGTCGCGATCAACTGCTACGACCGGCTTGTCGGCTTCGGCTCGCGCCAGTTGCCGACCGGCGAGATGTCGTATGACTACGACACCATCGTGCCGGAACTGGCCGAAAGCTGGACCATCTCGGAAGACGGCCTGGTCTTCACCTTCACGCTGAAGCCCGACGCCACCTTCACCGATGGCACGCCTGTCACGGCGGCGGATGTAAAATGGTCCTTCGACCGCGCCGTGTCGGTCGGCGGGTTCCCGTCCACGCAGATGCGCGCGGGCGGCTTCTTCCGCACCGACCAGTTCGAGGCGGTCGATGACCGCACCTTCGTCGTGCGGCTCGATTACCCATCCAAGCTGTCGCTGCCGAACCTGGCCGTGCCCGTGCCCTTCATCATCAATTCCACCGTCGCACAGGCCAACGCGACGGAGGCCGATCCATGGGCGATGGAATACCTGCACACCACCACCGCCGGGTCGGGCGCCTACAGCGTGGCGCGCTGGGACCAGGGCCAGCAGATTGTCTATGATCGCAACGATGCCTGGGTCGGCGGGCCGACGCCCGCGATCCGCCGCGTCATCATGCGCGAGGTGCCCAACAATTCCACCCGCCGCGCGCTGATCGAGCGGGGCGACGTGCAGGTCTCCTTCGACATCCCCGACCGCGATGCCTCGGAACTGGTCGGCACCGTCGATGTCTTCTCGACGCCGATCGAGAACTGCATCCATTGCGCCTGTCTCAATACGCGGTTCGAACCCTTCCAGGACCCCGAGGTGCGCAAGGCCATCGCCCATGCCATCCCTTACGAGGCGATCTTTCAATCCGCCGCCTATGGGCGCGGCGCGCCGATGTGGGGCGGGCCTGCGGAAATCGCGGATACCGCGTGGCCGCGCCCCTTCCCCTATGTGACCGACATGGAAAAGGCCCGCGAGCACCTCGAGGCCTCCAGCTTCGCGGGGGGCTTCCCGGTGCAGATGTCGATCAGCCTCGACCTTGCAAGCTGGATGGAGCCGACGGCCCTTCTGATCCAGGAAAGCCTCGGGCAGCTTGGCATCACCACCACCGTCGAACGCATCCCCGGCGCGAACTGGCGCACCGTGGCGCTGGTCGACAAGTCGCTTGATTTCCACCTGGAAAACTTCGGCGGCTGGCTGAATACGCCCGATTACTACTTCTTCTGGGCCTACCAGCGCGACCGGCTGTTCAACTCCTCGAACTATGACAACGAGGAGGTGCATAACCTGACCGAGCAGACGCTGCACATGTCGATGGATGACCCGGAATGGGCGCCCCTGGTCAAGCGGATGTTCGAGATCGTGATCGAGGACCTTCCGCGCATCCCGCTCTATCAGCCCGCGCTGAACGTGGCGGTCAACGGGGCCTCGGGCTACGAGTTCTGGTTTCACCGCCAGCTTGACCCGCGCCGCATGACGGGGGTCTGAGCCATGGCCGGGCGGGTGCGCGCGATCGGGATGCGGCTGGCACAGACCGTGCCGGTGATCATCGGGGTGATCGTGATCAGCTTCATCCTCACGCGTGCCCTGCCCGGCGATCCCGCGGTCTATTTCGCGGGGGCCATGGCGGATGAGCAATCGATCCAGGAGGTGCGCGAGGCGCTTGGCCTCGACAAGCCGCTGGTGACGCAGTTCTTCCTTTACGTGGGCGACCTGTTGCAGGGCGATCTGGGCCGTTCGATCAGCACCGGGCAACCGGTGCTGGCCGACCTGGCCGCGCGGCTGCCCGCATCGCTGGAACTGACGCTCTCGGCCCTGCTGCTGTCCTGTCTCGTCGCCATTCCGCTCGGCGTGCTGGCAGCGGTGCGGCAGGGATCGTGGATCGACCACCTGTGCCGGGTTCTTGTCACGGCGGGCGTGTCCCTGCCCACCTTCTTCACCGGCATCCTGCTGGTCTATGTCTTCTACTACCTGCTGGGATGGGCGCCCTCGCCGCTGGGGCGCCTCGACTTCATCTATTTCGAGCCGCCGCGCGTGACCGGGTTCTACCTCGTCGACAGCCTGCTTGCCGGAGACCTGGAGACCTTCGCCGCCGCCCTGCGCCAACTGGCCCTGCCGACGATCACGCTGGCGCTCTTCACGCTGGCCCCCATCGCGCGGATGACCCGCGCGGCGATGCTGCAGGCCCTGTCATCCGACTATATCCGCACCGCTCGCGCGGCGGGCCTGTCGCGGGGCAAGATCCTGTTCGGCTACGGGTTGCGCAACGCGCTTCTGCCGGTCGTGACCACGCTGGGGATGGTGTTCTCCTTCGTGCTGGGCGCCAACGTGCTGGTGGAAAAGGTCTTTGCCTGGCCCGGCATCGGATCCTACGCGGTCGAGGCGCTGGTCGCCTCGGACTATGCCGCCGTGCAGGGCTTCGTGCTGGCGATGGCGTTTCTCTTCGTCTCGCTCAACCTCATCATCGACCTCAGCTACGCGCTGATCGATCCGCGCATCGGGTTCGACACCAAATGACCGACATGACCCAACTCCCGGGCCGCAAGCCCGACGGGGCGTGGGCACATCTGCTGCATGTGCTGCGCGAGAACCCGGTGACGCTCCTGTCTTTCGGCATGTTCGCCTTCTTCCTGCTGCAGGCCTTTTTCGGCGCATACCTCGTGCCGCATGATCCCCTTGCCACCAACGCCGCGAACGCGCTGCAACCGCCAAGCTGGTCCCATTGGTTCGGCACCGACAACCTTGGCCGCGACGTGTTTTCCCGGGTCGTCGTGGCGACCAGGCTGGACCTCACGATCTCGGTGCTCGCCGTCGCGATCTCCTTCGTCATCGGGTCGATCCTTGGCGCCGTAGCGGGCTACTGGGGCGGCTGGATCGACGCGGTGCTGAACCGGGTACTCGACACGATCATGGCCTTTCCGCTCTTCGTGCTGGCCATGGGGATCGTGGCGGCCCTCGGCAACACGGTCGAGAACATCATCTACGCCACGGCCCTGATCAACATTCCCTTCTACGCCCGCCTTGTCCGGGCCGAGGTCAATATCCGCCGCGAAGCCGGTTTCGCGCTGGCCGCGCGGCTCTCGGGCAACTCGCATTTCCGCACGCTGGCCTTTCATATCTTCCCCAACGCCCTGCCGCCGATGATGGTGCAGGTCTCGCTCAACATGGGCTGGGCGATCCTGAACGCCGCGGGCCTGTCCTTCATCGGGCTTGGGGTGCGCCCGCCGACACCCGAATGGGGCATCATGGTCGCCGAGGGCGCCAACTACATCATCTCGGGCCATTGGTGGGTCGCGCTGTTCCCGGGCCTGTGGCTGATGCTTGCGGTCTTCACATTCAACCTTATGGGCGACGGCTTGCGCGATATCGTCGATCCGCGCCGGAGGACCTGAACCATGCTGAACATTTCCGATTTCGAGGTCTCCTTCCAAACAAGGCGCGGCGAGGTGCAGGCCGTGCGCGGCATCTCCCTCGACCTCGCGGAAGGCGAGACGCTTGGCATCGTCGGCGAAAGCGGGTCCGGCAAATCCGTCACCTCCTACGCGCTGATGCGCATCCTGGATGCGGGAGGGCGGATCAAGGCGGGCAGCGCGGTCTTCGATGGGCGCGACCTCGCGCAGGCGGCCGAGCGCGACATGCAGGCCATCCGGGGCCGCGATATCAGCATGATCTTCCAGAACCCGCGCGCAGCACTGAACCCGATCCGCAAGGTCGGCCACCAGCTGGAGGACGTGTTGCGCCGCCACGGCCGCGCGACGCGTGCCGACGCCCGCGCAAAGGCCATCGAGGCGCTGGAGGCCGTCCGCATCCGCGACGCGAGCGCCCGCTACGACGCCTATCCGTTCGAACTGTCGGGCGGCATGTGCCAGCGCGTGGTCTTCGCCATCGCGCTCGCCTGCGGGCCGCGTTTGCTGATCGCAGATGAGCCGACGACCGGCCTCGACATCACGACGCAGAAGGCAGTGATGGACCTCGTGCGCGACCTGACCCTAGAACGCGGCATGTCGTCGATCCTGATCACCCATGACCTCGGGCTGGCTGCCGAATACTGCGACCGGCTGGCCGTGATGAAGGATGGCCAGATCGTGGAGACAGGCGCCGCTGCCGCCCTGTTCTCAAATCCGCGGCATCCCTACACGCGCAAGCTGGTCGATGCGACGCCGCGCGCCGGCGCGGGCTTGCGCGACCTGCTGCCCATCGAGGCGCGCAGGCCGCTGGCCGATCACGCGCCGGGCGACCGCGCGCTGGTGCAGGTGCGGGACCTGGTCAAGACCTATCCGGGCAAATCCGGCCCGGTCCACGCCGTCAAGGGCATCTCCTTCACCATCCGCGAGGGGCAGAGCGTCGGCCTCGTGGGCGAGTCGGGCTGTGGGAAATCCACGACCTCGTCGATGCTGGTGCGCCTGCTCGACCGGACATCGGGCGATATCCTGTTCGAAGGGTTCGACATCGCCGATATCCCCGCCGACCGCTTCGTACGCGACAAGCGGCGCAGCCAGATCCAGATGGTGTTCCAGGACGCCACCGACAGCCTGAACCCCCGCCACTCCGCCCGCCAGACCATCGCCGACCCGCTTCTGCGGATGAGCGCCTTGCGAGGGGCGGCATTGCGAACCCGGATCGAGGAGCTGGCGACGCTCTGCGGCCTGCCCCTGCCCCTGCTGGACCGGTTTCCGCACCAGCTCTCGGGCGGGCAAAAGGCGCGGGTGGGCATCGCGCGGGCGATTGCGCTCGATCCGAAATTCCTGATCCTCGACGAGCCGACGGCGGCGCTGGATGTCTCCATCCAGGCGGTCGTGCTGAACCTGCTGGCCGATCTGCGCGCGCGGCTGGGCATGACCTACCTGTTCGTGAGCCACGACCTGAACGTGGTGCGGCTCTTGTGCGACCACGTCATCGTCATGCAGGGCGGCGAGATCGTCGAGCAGGGGCCGACCGCGCAGGTGATGGACACCCCGAGCCATCCCTATACCCGGACCCTGCTTGCCGCGGCGCCCAAACCCCCGACACTCACAATCGACACCACCGACACCGCTGCGCACTCCGCTGCCGAATAAGAGATACTGTCCATGACCACGCCGCTCTCCGACCTGCCCTTCACCCTTGCCGCCCTGCGCGAAGCCTATGCCGCAGGCGTGACGCCCGCGGATGTCATGGCCGAGGTGCTAGCCCGGCTCGAGGCCGTGGGCGACCCGGCGATCTTCATTCACCTGGCCAGTGCCGACGACCTTGCAGCCGAGGCCGCCGCCCTCGGGGCCCATGATCCCGACCGCCCGCTTTGGGGCATCCCCTTCGCGGTCAAGGACAATATCGACGTAGCGGGCATGCCCACCACCGCCGCCTGCCCGGATTATGCCTATGACGCGACCGAGGATGCCTTCGTTGTCGCACGGTTGCGTGCGGCAGGCGCCATTCCCATCGGCAAGACCAACCTCGACCAGTTCGCCACCGGGCTTGTCGGCGTGCGCTCGCCCTACGGTGTGCCGCGCAACGCGCTGGATGCAAAGATCGTACCGGGCGGATCGTCCTCGGGCTCGGCGGTTGTCGTGGGGCATGGGATCGTGCCCTTCGCGCTTGGCACCGACACCGCCGGATCGGGCCGGGTGCCCGCCGCGCTGAACGGCATCGTGGGGCTGAAGCCCAGCCTCGGGGCCTTGTCGGCCAGCGGCGTGGTGCCCGCCTGCCGCACGCTCGACACGATCTCGATCTTCGCCCTGACGGTGGTCGACGCCCATGAGGTGTTCCGCGCCGCCGCCGGGTTCGACGTGTCCGACGCGTATTCCCGCCCCATTCCAGCCGCCGCGATGCCGGCCCCGTCTCCCGCGCCACGCATCACCGCGCCGGACGCGGCCAGCCTCGTCTTCTTTGGCGACGAGGTGCAGGCGGCGGATTTCGAAGAGACGCTCGCCACCCTCGCGGAGAACGGTGCCCGCATCGACAGGGTCGATTTCACACCCTTCTACGACGTGGCCCGCATGCTCTACGACGGCGCCTGGATCGCCGAGCGCTATGCCGCGATCGAGGACATGATGCGCAACCGGCCCGACGCCGTCCACCCGGTGACCCGCGCAATCATCGCGAAGGCCGAGGATCAGAGCGCGGTCGACGCCTTCAAGGGCTTCTACCGGCTTGCAGAGCTTCGCCGCGGCTGCGCCCCGATCCTCGAGGCGGCGGACATGCTCTGCGTGCCGACGATCCCGACCTTCGCGACCTGCGCCCAGCTCGAGGCCGACCCGGTCACGCCCAATTCCAACCTCGGAACCTACACGAATTTCGTCAACCTGCTGGACCTCTGCGCGCTGGCCGTGCCGACCGGCCCCCGTGACGACGGACGGCCCGGCAGCGTGACGCTGATCGCAGCCGCCGGCAAGGATGGCACCCTTGCAGCCCAGGGACAGCTCCTGATGCAGACCCGGCGGCCCATGCTCGGGGCGACGGGCCACGGTATGCCCGCCGATCTGCCCGTCCCCCGGCCCCGCCCCTTGGCCGAGACCGAGCTGACCCTCGCCGTCTGCGGCGCGCACATGTCGGGCTTGCCGCTCAACCATGAATTGACGTCGCGCGGGGGCCGGTTCCTGAAGACCGCAAGGACCGCCCCGAGCTATGCGCTTTATGCCTTGCCCGGTGGCCCGCCGCACCGTCCGGGCTTGTGCCGCAGCGCGGATGGGAACGGGGCCTCGATCGCGCTGGAACTCTGGGCGCTTCCCAAGAGCGCCATCGGCGATTTCATGGCGGGGATACCCTCACCTCTCGTCATCGGTACCGTCGAGATCGAGGACGGGTCGCTGGTAAAGGGCTTCCTTTGCGAGACCAGCGGCCTTGGGTCCGCCGAGAACATCAGTGCCCTGGGCGGCTGGCGAAACTATCTCGACGGTCAAGCGGCGCTGACAGTCTAGCATACTGCGTGAAGGCTGCGTTCAAGGGCATCATGCGATCTCTTCGGCGTCGGCACCATGCTGATCCGACCCGCAATGCACACTCTGCGCACAGGACGGATGAACTACCTGCCTGCCCCAAACGAAGGCAGGGGAACGGCGGTGATGCCGCAAGGTTGGACCTCGCGAGGGGCGCGATGGGCCCGGCGGCGCTGGCCGATCCTCCGGACACCGGTACGCTCGCGCCCTTCGGTCAGGGACTTCGGCCTCAGCCTGGGTCCCTCGGTTGCAGCCCGCCCTCCCGGCTCAGGAACAGGGCCGCGTGCGGCCCGACATTGCCGAAGCCCTGCAGACCGCGCGCCCGGCGAGGCCCTGCTGCCCGAGGACCGGGGCCACGAGCGAAGGCGTGTCGCAAAAGCCCTCGACCTGCGACAGGAACGCGCCGCTCATTCCGCCGCGTCCCTGTGTTGGGCCAACGCGCCATACCCGCCCCCGCCCGGCGTCTTCATGATGAACACATCCCCCGCCGCCATCTCGCGGCGATCGTTGCCCTCGAGCCATTCGATCGTGCCGTCCCGGCGCCTTACGGTGTTCTCACCCGGAAGGCCCGGGGCGCCGCCATCGACGCCGAAGGCACGCGTCTGGCGGTGCGAGGACAGGACGGTGACCGTCATGGGCGACAGGAACTCCAGCGCGCGGACGATCCCGTCGCCGCCCGCATGTGCCCCCCTGCCCCCCGATCCGCGCCGGATCGAGAATTCCCGCACGCGGACGGGAAAGCGGTGTTCCAGCACCTCGGGGTCGGTCATCCGCGTGTTGGTCATGTGGCTGTGCACGGCGGAACAGCCGTCGAAGCCCGGGCCGGCCCCGGTGCCGCCGCAGATCGTCTCGTAATTCTGAAGCTCCTCGTTGCCGTAGACGAAATTGTTCATCGTCCCCTGGCTGCCCGCCACGACCCCCAAGGCCCCGTAGAGCGTATCGGCAATGGCCTGGCTCACCTCGGTGTTGCCCGAGATGACGGCGGCAGGATAGCGCGGGTTGATGAAGCTGCCCTCGGGCGCGACGATGCGGATGGGCTTCAGGCAGCCCTCGTTCATCGGGATGTCGCTGCCCACGAGCGTCCGGAAAACATAGAGCACGACCGCGTGGCAGATCGCCAGCGGGGCGTTGTAGTTCAACGCATCCTGCGGGCTGGTGCCGGTGAAGTCGATCACGGCGCTGCGCGTCGCGCGGTCCACCGAGATCGCCACCTCGATCTGCGCGCCGCTGTCGAGCGGATAGGCGAAGCGGCTGTCTTCCAGCACGTCGATCACGCGGCGGACGGATTCCTCGGCATTGTCCTGAACGTGCTGCATGTAGGCCTGCACGACCTCGGCGCCGAATTGGTCCACCGCCTTGCGCAGCTCGTTGGCGCCCTTGGCATTGGCCGCGATCTGCGCGGTCAGGTCGGCCATGTTGTGATCGATGTTGCGGCAGGGGTAGCGACCCGAGGCGAGCAGCGCGCGCGCCTCCGCCTCGCGCAGGCGCCCGCCGGAGACGAGCTTGAAGTTCCGGATCAGGACACCCTCCTCGTCGATATGCGCGCTGTCGGGCGGGGCCGACCCCGGCGTCTTGCCGCCGATATCGGCATGATGCCCGCGCGAGGCGACGAGGAAGTCGATCCCCCGCCCCTCCGCGTCGAACACGGGCGTGACCACCGTCACGTCCGGCAGATGCGTGCCGCCGTTGAACGGATCGTTCATCATGAAGACGTCGCCGGGTGCGATCGCGCCCGCGTTCTCGCGCAGGATGGCCCGGACACTGGCACTCATGGACCCCAGATGCACGGGCACATGCGGGGCGTTCGCCACGAGCCCCCCCTCCGCATCGAAGATCGCGCAGGAGAAATCGAGTCGCTCGCGGATGTTCACCGAAGCCGCCGTCTTGGCGAGCGTCGCGCCCATCTGCTCGGCGATGGACATGAAGAGGTTGTTGAACACCTCCAGCATGATCGGATCGACCGTGGTTCCGATCGCCTCTTCCCGCACCAGCGGCACGATGCGCCGCAGGACGAGCGCACCTCCCCGGATGCAACTCGCCTGCCATCCGGCCTCGACCACGGTCGTCCCGGTGGGCTCGTTGATGACGGCAGGCCCGGTCACCACGGCGCCCGCGCCCATCTTCGTCCGGTCATGGGTCGGAACGGTACGGCGCGCGCCCTCGGACCACATGCCGGCTTCGCCATGCCGGCTGTCCTGCGCCGTGGCGGTTTGCAGGCCCGCATCCGCGCCCGAGGCGCCGATGGCCTCGACCGAGATCATCTCGGCGATGACATCCTCCCCCTCGGGCCGGAAACCGAATTCGGCCTCGTGCGCGTCCCGGAAGGCGGTCACCATGTCGGCAGGGGTGGCAAGGGGAACCGGGAGCGTGGTCTGCGAGGTCGACATGCGCAGGAAGACCCGCATCCGCAGGGTGATATCCGCCTGCGCCACGCCCTGCGCGCGAACCTCAGCGGTCGCCTGTCCGGCGAGGGCAGCCGCGGCCGCCTCGATCGTCGCGCGGTCGCCGATCGGCACGATCAGCTGCTGCTCGCGCATCGACACGATATCGGCCAGCCCCATCCCGAGGGCCGACAGAACGCCCGCATAAGGGTGCAGGTAGACCGAGGTCATTCCCAGCGCATCGGCGACAAGGCAGGCATGCTGCCCCCCCGCCCCGCCGAAACAGTTGAGCGTGTAGCGCGTCACGTCATAGCCGCGCGCGACGCTGATTTCCTTGATGGCATTGGCCATGTTGTCGACCGCGATCCGCAGGAACCCCTCGGCAAGCGCCTCGACGGCCATCGGGGCATCGCCGGTCTGCGCGGCGATCTCCTGCGCCAACGCCTCGAACAGCGCGCGCGGGGTCTCGATATCCAGGGGCTGGTCGCTGTCCGGACCGAAGACGCGCGGGAAATTCTCCGGCTGCAGCTTGCCGAGCACGGCGTTGCAATCCGTGACCGTCAGCGGCCCGCCGCGCCGGTAGCAGGCCGGCCCCGGATCGGCGCCCGCGCTTTCGGGGCCGACCTGCAACCGCCCGTCCCGGTAGGACAGGACCGACCCGCCCCCGGCGGCCACGGTGTGGATCGACATCATCGGCGCGCGCATCCGCACGCCCGCGACCTCGGTCTCGAAGCTGCGCTCGAATTCGCCGGCGTAGTGGCACACATCCGTCGAGGTGCCCCCCATGTCGAAACCGATCAGCTTGTCGAACCCGTCTTTCGTGGCCGTCCCGACCATGCCGACGACACCGCCCGCCGGACCCGACAGGATGGAATCGCGGCCGTGGAACATGTCGGCATCGGTCAGCCCGCCGTTCGATTGCATGAACATAAGCCGGTCCACCGTGTCCGCCCCCAGCGCGTCCCGCACCTGGTTGACGTAGCGCTTCAGGATCGGGGTCAGGTAGGCATCCGCCACCGTCGTATCACCCCGCGCCACCAGCTTGATCAGCGCGCTGGCCTCATGGCTGAGCGAGACCTGCGTGAAGCCCTGCCGCTCGGCCATCTCGCCCAGCGTCCTTTCGTGCTCGGGGTTGCGATAGCTATGCAGAAGCGCGATGGCGACCGATCGATATCCCTGGCCATAGGCCCGGCTCAGCGCGTCGCGGGCCTGCACGAGGTCGAGGGGGGCGATGACGCGGCCCTCGGCATCCAGCCGCTCGTCGATCTCGGCCACGTCCGAGTAGAGAAGATCGGGCAGCCGGATGTCGAGCGCGAAGAGGTCGGGCCGGTTCTGGTAGCCGATTCGAAGCAGGTCCCCGAATCCCCGCGTGATCAGGAGAAGCGTCCGCTCCCCCTTGCGTTCCAGGAGCGCGTTGGTGGCCACCGTCGTGCCCATCTTGACCGCATGGATCGTGTCGCGCGGGATCGGATCACCCGGCGACAGCCCCAGGATCTCGCGGATGCCCTGCACGGCTGCATCCTTGTAGGCCTCTGGTTTTTCGGAAAGAATCTTGTGGCTCGTCAGCCTGCCCTCGGGCGAACGCGCGACGATGTCGGTGAACGTGCCGCCTCGGTCGATCCAGAAGTCCCACTTGGCGTCGCGTGCGGTCTTCATCGTTGTGTCCCTCCAACAAAACTGTTGCCTAATGATCAAAACGCTGACAATTTGTCAACGTTATGCATCCGACGGAAACAGTCGGTCCATCCAGCAGAGGAGTACCCAATGAAACACATCGCACTTGCGTCGGCCCTTGCCCTTTCCGTCACGACAGCGGCCTCCGCCGACACATGGGACATGCCGACGCCCTATGGTGATGCGACCTTCCACACCCAGAACATCGCGCAGTTCGCCGAAGAGCTCGCCGCAGCGACCGACGGCGCGCTCGAGATCACGGTGCATTCGGGCGGGTCGCTCTTTCCGCATGGCGAGATCCGCAATGTCGTGCGCTCGGGCCAGGTGCCGATCGGCGAGTTCTTCCTGTCGCTTCTCGTGAACGACGACGCGGCCTTCGGCATCGACAGCCAGCCCTTCGTCGCGACCAGCTACGAGGATGCCGCCCGCCTGTGGGAGGCGCAGGAGCCCGTGATCACCGCGCTTCTGGCCGAACAGGGCCTGATGCCGCTCTTCTCGGTGCCGTGGCCGGCGCAGGGCCTTTACACCAATGGCGAGATCGCGACCGTCGCGGACCTCGCGGGCCTGCGCTTCCGCGCCTATAACGCCGCGCTCGAGGAATTCGCCACGCTCGCCAATGCCGCCCCCGTGCAGGTCGAGGCCCCCGACATCCCGCAGGCCTTCGCGACCGGACAGGTCGAGGCGATGGTGACCTCGCCCTCCACGGGCGCGAATTCGACCGCGTGGGATTTCGTGACCCATTACACGCCGATCAACGCCTGGGTTCCCAAGAACATCGTCGTCGTCAACGAACGCGCCTTCCGCCGCCTGCCCGAAGACGTGCAGGCCGCCGTCCTCGCGGCAGCCGAAGCCGCGGAAGCGCGCGGATGGGAGATGTCGGCGGCCGAGGCCGACGCCCAGACCGCTGTCCTGGCCGACAACGGCATGATCATCGTCGAGCCGAGCGCCGAGCTGACCGCGGGCCTGCAGGAGATCGGGGCGCAGATGCTGGCGAACTGGCAGGCCAACGCCTCCGAAGCCGCCCTGTCGATCCTCACGTCCTACCAGGGTCAGTAATCCGGGGCGAAGCGGGCCTCCTCGACCCGCTTCCGCTTGCCAAGACGGGCCCGGCGCTGGTTCTCTGCCGCCACATGCGCCGGGCCCGGTTTATCTCGAAGGAGGCAAGATGCGTCACGTCCTGGATCGGATCTATCTCGGAGCGGCCTGGCTTTCGGCCTTCACCATTCTCGCCATCGCCATCCTGATCAGCGCCCAGATATTCCTGAATGTCGCGACACGGATCGGCGGGCTACCCCTGCCCTCGACCATCCCGTCCTACGCGGATTTCTCGGGCTTCATGCTTGCGGCGGCGACCTTCCTCGCGATGCCCTACACCTTCCGCAGCGGGGGGCACATCAGGGTGTCGCTCGTGACCGCCCGCCTGCCCGACCGGCTGCGCCTCTGGGCCGAGATCGCAGCACTGGCCGGCGCCGCCTTCCTGACCGGCTTTGCCGTCTATTACATCTGGGTCCTGATCGCCGAGAGCATCCACTACGGCGATGTCTCGAGCGGCACCATTCCGGTCCCGCTCTGGATTCCGCAATCGGCCATGGGCATCGGCATGAGCCTGCTCTGCGTGGCCGTGATCGACAGCCTTGTCCAGACGATCCTCCGGGGCGAGCCCGTGATCGCCGCATCCGAGGAGGTCTGAGATGCCCGATCCCCTCGTCGGCCTCATCCTGCTCGCGGTCCTGTTCGTCTTCCTCGCCGGTGGCCTCTGGATCGCCCTGTCGCTCACGGCGGTCGCGGCGGTGGCGCTGGCCTTCTTCTCGAACTCGTCGGTCGGGCTGAACCTTGCCGTCACCTTCTGGGGGCACAGCCATTCCTGGTCGCTCACCGCCCTGCCCCTCTTCATCCTGATGGGGGAAATCCTGCTGCGATCGCGGCTCAGCCGGGACATGTTCAACGGGCTCGCCCCGTGGCTGGGCGGGCTGCCGGGGCGGCTCTTGCACGTGAACGTGCTGGGCTGCGCGATCTTCGCGGCGGTCTCGGGCTCGTCTGCGGCGACCGCGGCCACCATCGGCAAGATGTCCATCCCCGAGCTGAAGTCGCGCGGCTATCCCGAGGGCCTGATCCTCGGCACGCTGGCGGGGTCGGCCACCCTCGGCCTGCTGATCCCGCCCTCGATCATCCTGATCGTCTACGGCGTGGCGACCGAGCAATCCATCGCCCGGCTCTTCGTCGCGGGCCTGATCCCCGGCGCGATGCTCGTGACGCTCTTCGGCGCCTATGTCGCGATCCGGGCCTGGATGGATCCCGACCTGATCCCGGTCGAAACCACGCGGATGACCCTGCGCCAAAAACTGTGGGAGGCCCGCGGCCTGATCCCCGTCGCGCTTCTGATCGCGGGCGTGATCGGCGCGATCTACACCGGCTTCGCCTCGCCCACGGACGCGGCCGCGCTCGGCGTGCTCCTGTCGATCCTGCTCGCGGTCCTTTCGGGCAGCTTCAAGATGCGCGACTTCCTCGACGCGCTCCTGTCGGCGACGCGCACGTCGTGCATGATCGCCTTCATCCTGCTCGGGGCCGCGTTCCTTGCCGTGGCGATGGGCTTCACCGGCCTGCCGCGCAACCTTGCGGCCTGGATCGGCGAGATGGGGCTGTCGCCCTATGTGCTGCTGGCGGTGCTGACGATCTTCTTCATCGTGCTGGGCCTGTTTCTCGACGGGATATCGGTCGTCGTGCTGACCACGTCGATCATCATGCCGATGGTGATGGCCGTGGGGATCGACCCGATCTGGTTCGGCATCTACCTCGTGCTGGTCGTCGAGATGAGCCAGATCACCCCGCCGGTGGGCTTCAACCTCTTCGTCATCCAGGGATTGACCGGCATCGACGTGCTGCGCATCGCCAAGGCCGCCTTGCCGTTCTTCTTCCTGCTGCTGCTGGCCGTCGTCCTGATCACGATCTTTCCGGGCATCGTCACCTACCTGCCCGAGGCGATGAACCGATGACGGACACGGGCTGCGTCAAAGCGAGGACGCAGCCCGGCTTGCCTGATCATACTGGCCCGACAACGCCCTGAGGCTCGCGCCGAGGCCGCTCAGCTCCTCGCCCGAGATATCCATGCGCCCCAGCCCTTCCAGGAGGCAGCGCTCGCGCACGAGGCGATAGGCATCGCAGAGTTTCGCCCCGCTCTCCGAGGTCCGGTAAAACACTTCCTTCCCGCGCTTCTCGGACTCGATCAGCCCCGCTTTCGACAGCTTCCTGAGGGCGTAGTTCACGGTATGCGTGTCGTCGATGTTGAGCAGGAAGCAGACATCGCTCAACCGCTTGTCACGGCCACGATGGTTCACGTTGTGCAAGACGAGGATTTCAAGCGGGTTCATCTCCGTATGGCCAGCGGCGGCCATGCATTTGACCATCCAGCGTGAGAACGCATTGAAGGCGATGATGAGCCCGAATTCGAATTCGGACGCCTCCCAACCATCGCCCTCTGCGAGGTGGCGAGATGATACGATCTTGCGCCGGGTCTGGTCTGCCATGGCATTTCACCTGCGATTTATTGATAACTTGCTTCTATCCAGAAGCGCCCGCCGGTGCAATCCGGGCGGCCTCGGGGGAAAAGCCGGGTTGCACGGCGAAATTCGAATTTGCCAACGGGGCTATGCGGTGCAAACCTCTCAAGGCATGTCACCGGATGGGAGTTCCCGATGCATTTCGCCCGCTTCCCGCGCCTGCGCTTCGCGCATCTGCCCACGCCCCTCGAGCCGCTGCCGCGTCTCAGCAAGGAACTGGGAGGGCCGGAGATCTGGATCAAGCGGGACGACTGCACCGGAATGTCATCGGGCGGCAACAAGACCCGCAAGCTGGAATTCCTCATGGCCGAGGCCGAGGCGATGGGCGCCGACATGGTCATGACGCAGGGTGCGACCCAGTCGAACCACGCCCGCCAGACCGCCGCCTTCGCCGCACGGCTGGGCATGGACTGCCATATCCTGCTCGAGGATCGCACCGGCTACACCGATCACAATTACAACAAGAACGGCAACGTCCTGCTCGATCATCTGCACGGGGCGACGACGGCGAAATATCCCGGCGGCCACGACATGGTGGCCGAGATGGACAAGGCTGCCGGGGCCGCGCGCGCCGAGGGCCGCAAGGTCTATGTCATTCCGGGCGGCGGCTCGAACCCGACCGGCGCGCTAGGCTATGCGAATTGCGCGCTTGAGCTGGTGACACAGGCCAACGACCGCGGGCTGGTGATCGATCACCTCGTGCATGCGACGGGCTCGTCGGGAACGCAGGCCGGTCTGGTTGCCGGGCTAAAGGCGCTGAACGCCGGCATCCCGCTGCTTGGCTTCGGCACGCGCGCCCCTCAGGAAAAGCAGGAACAGATGGTCTATGACCTCGCCTGCCGGACGGCCGAGAAACTGGGCTGCGATGGCGTCGTCCAGCGCGCCGATGTCCGGGCAGACACCAGCTACGTGGGCGAGGGCTACGGCCTGCCGAGGGCCGACACGATCGAGGCGATCCGCATGTTCGCCGAGCTGGAGGGCATCCTTCTCGACCCGGTCTATTCCGGCAAGGGGGCGGCGGGCCTGATCGACTACTGCCGCCGCGGCACCTTCACCAAGGGCGAGCGGGTGGTGTTCCTTCACACCGGCGGGTCGGTGGGGCTGTTCGGCTATGACGCTCTCCTGGCGCGGACCGACGACAAGATGGCGGCCGAGTGAGCACGGTGCGCCGTCCCGTCGGCATATTGGGCGGCATGGGGCCCGAGGCCACGGTCCTCTTGATGCGGAAAGTCCTGGATGCCGTGCCCGCGCGGGACGACGCGGACCACATCCCTCTCCTCGTGGATCAGAACCCGCAGGTGCCCTCGCGCATCGCGCGGCTGATCGAGGGTACCGGCGAAGACCCGGCCCCCGTTCTGGTCGCGATGGCCCGCCGCCTCGAGCGCGCGGGGCCGCGGCGCTGGCGATGCCCTGCAACACCGCGCATCACTACGCAGCCCAGATCGCGGCCGCGGTCGAAATTCCCCTGCTGGACATGGTCGCGCTGTCGGTGGCCACGGCAGCGGCCCAGGTCGGGCCCGGCGGCAAGCTCGGCGTTCTCTGCTCACCCGCCGTGCGGCGCGTGGGCCTTTTCGATCGCGCAGCCGCGGCGGCGGGCCTCGATACGGTCTATCCCGGCGACGAAGCGGCGCTTCTCGCCGCGATACGCCAGATCAAGGCCGAAGGGCCGGTCTCGCTGGCGCGCGCCACGCTGGCCGCCGCCTCGAGCGAGCTTCTGGCGCAGGGCGCCGAGGTGCAGCTGGTGGCCTGCACGGAGTTTTCGCTGATCGCATCCGCGCTTCCGCCAGCGGCCCGGCCGATCGACACGCTGGACCGCCTCGTTGCCGGGATTGCGGCCTTTTCCATGGGTGACCCCCCTTACGATTCAATGGACGCGGCGCACCGGTCGGGCGCTGCAGCCGTTCGGGACCAATCCGACCGACGGGGAAACGAAACAACTCCACGCTGACACTGAAGGTACGCGCCACCCTCGCGGCAAGCGTCATGAGCATCGCCGGCACCGGCACGGCTTCGGCCAAGGACCTGGTGCTCGGAATGCCGAACTGGCCCTCGGGCGTGGCGACGTCGCACATCCTGGCACAGGTCGTCGAAGCGAATTTCGGCCTCGGCGTGGAACTGCAGTCGGGCACCAACCCGATCATTTTCGAGGCGATGGATGCAGGCTCGATGCAGGTGCACCCCGAGGTGTGGATGCCGAACCAGCAGAACCTGCACGACACCTACGTGGGAGAGCGCGGCTCGGTCGTCATGAACAACAACCCCGTGCAGGCGCGGCAGGGCATGTGCGTGCCGACCTACATCGCCGAAAAACATGACATCACCTCGATCGAGGACCTGACCAACCCCGAGAAGATGGCGATCTTCGACACCGAAGGTGACGGCACGCCGCAGGTCTGGATCACCGCCGCCAAGGGGCGGGGCCAGACCAAGTCCTAGGCGCTGGACGAATTCGACACCGTCATCGGCGTGCGCGAGGCGACAGTCTCGGTTCCGCGCGGCGAGATCTTCTGCATCATTGGCCTGTCGGGCTCGGGCAAGTCGATGCTGCTGCGCCACGTCAACCGGCTGATCGAACCCTCGGCGGGCACGATCCGCGTTCTGGGCGAGGATGTCGGCAAGAAATCTCCGAAAGACCTGCGCGCGATGCGGTCCCGCCATATCGGGATGGTCTTCCAGCACATGGCGCTGATGCCCCGCCTCTCGGTCAAGGACAACGTGGCCTACCGGCTCGAGATCAGGGGCGTGCCGAAATCGCGTCGCTGGGCGGTGTCCGAGCACACGCTGCACCTGGTAAACCTCGACGGCTACGAGGACCGGCTGCCGCGGGAATTTTCGGGCGGCATGCAGCAGCGCGTGGGCATCGCGCGTGCGCTGGCCTCCGACCCCGAGATCCTGTTGATGGACGAGCCCTTCTCGGCGCTAGACCCGCTCATCCGGCTGCAGTTGCAGGACCAGTTCAAGTCGCTCGTCAAAGACCTGAAGAAGACCACGCTCTTCATCACCCACGACCTCGACGAGGCGATCCGCATCGGCCATCGCATCGCGATCATGAAAGATGGCGTGATTGTCCAGATCGGCACGCCGGAAGAGATCGTGATCCAGCCCGCCGATGATCACGTCCGCGAGTTCGTGCAGGGCATCAGCCGCCTGTAACCGGTACGCGCCCATACCATCATGGAACCGCTTGCCGAGGGACAGGCCGCGGCGCTGAACGGGGCGCCGCAGGCCGAGGCCGCCGGTCAGGACGGCTCTCGCTTCCAGACGCTGGGCGACAACCTCATGCGCGCTGCCGAACGCAGCCGCGAAGAGGCCGCGGCGCTGGCCGCCGACAGCCTGCAGATCCTGCTCATCAGGCTCGCGATGCTGGTCGCGATCCGCGTCGCGCAGGGCCTCTGGGCGAACCGCGCGCTGGAGCGGAAATAGGAGGAATGGCGCATCGACCCCGAGCGCGTGCAGGCGGGCTGGAGCACGCCCAACATGGCCTGGGGCATCGTGCTCGCGCAGATCATCGCGCCCCTGACCGTCTACCGCTTCACCGTCGAGGACGTGACCGAATGGATCACGACCTTCCTCGCGAACCCGGATGTCTACCGCAGTACGGCGCGTTGAGTGGAAGACGTGATCGACGCCGCCGCGCTGGCGGGATCGGGCGCCTTCGACGGAGTCGTGCTGGGCGTGCGACAGGTTCTCGACGCGATCTCGCTGGCGCTGCCTGCCTTCGTCTACCTGATCCTGATCATCGCCTTCTTCGGCACCGGCAACCCGCCCGGCATCCTCGCCACGATCATCTTCGGCATGCCGCCGGTGATCCGCCTGACCGTGCTCGGCATGCGCGGCGTGCCCGACAGCATCAAGGAGGCGGCGGCGGCCTTCGGTGCCTCGGACTGGCAGATCCTGCGCGACGTGGAGCTGCCGCTGGCGCTGCCCTCGATCATGACGGGGGTGAACCAGACGATCCTGATGCGCCTGTCGATGGTGGTGATCATCTCGCTGATCGGCGGCGGCGGCCTTGGCCAGACCATCCTCGAGGCGCTGCAATTCGCGGCCAAGGGGCCGGGCATCCTCGGCGGTCTCGCCATCCTGCCGGTGGCGATGGTGATCGACCGGATCGTCCAGGGCGCCTTTCGCCGCAAGGACATCGCCGATGACCGTTGAACAATCTGCCAAGTGTAGCACGACCCGAATGGCACGAAAGAACATATCGACCCACCGCGACCCGGGCGGGCGCCCTGCCCTCCGTGCGCCCTGACCGCCGGAGGTCCGGCATGAGCGTGCAATATCTGAAGTCGGCGACCGCCGAAGCGGACTCCGCGCAGGCCGATCTGCGCGACATGGTCAGCGTGATGCTGACCAACATCCGCAACGGCGGCGAGGCCGAGACCGCCCGCCACGCCGCGCAGTTGGTCCAGTGGGACGGCCCGATCGTCGTCACCCGCGACCAGATCGAGGCGGCCGCCGCCTTGGCCCCCTGACAACTGAAGGAGGACATCCGTTTCGCGCATGACAACATCCGCCGCTTCGCCGAGGCGCAGAAGGCGACGATGTCCGAGACCGAGGTGGAGATCGTGCCGGGCTTACGCGCGGGGCAGCGGATCATCCCGGTCTCGGCCGCGGGCTGCTTCGTGCCCGGTAGGCGTTACAGCGAAATCGCCTCGGCCATCATGACGATCACGACCGCCAGGGTCGCGGGCGTGAGCCACATCACCGCCTGTTCCCCGCCGAAGCCCGGGGCGGGCATCCCCGCCTCGATCCCCTTCGCGATGGACCTCTGCGGTGTCGACACGATCCTGAACCTCGGCGGGGTTCAGGGCGTGGCAGCCATGGCCTACGGCCAGTTCGGGTTGCCCAGGGCCGACATCCTCGTGGGGCCCGGCAACCAGTTCGTGGCCGAGGCCAAGCGGATGCTCTTCGGCGAGATGGGCATCGACATGTTCGCCGGGCCGACCGACAGCATGGTGATCGCCGACGCCACCGCCGACCCCGGGATGGTCGCCTGGGACCTCGTGGGGCAGGCCGAGCATGGCTACAACTCTCCGGTCTGGCTGGTGACAACCAGCCGGGCCCTTGCGCATTCCGTAGCCGCCCGCATCCCGCGGCTGATCGCCGAACTGACCGAACCCAATGCCAGCAACGCCGAGACCGCGTCGCGCGATCATGGCGAGATCATCCTGTGCGACACGCCCGAGGATATGGCCGGGGTCTCGGACAGCTACGAGCCGGAACACCTGCACGTGCAATGCGCCGACCTCGATTGGTGGCTGGGCCGGTTGCGGAACGACGGCTCGCTCTTCCTCGGCGAAGAGACGACCGTGGCCTTCGGCGCCAAGTCGGCAGGGCCTAACCACGTGCTGCCCACCTCGGGTGCTGCGCGCTACACGGGCGGGCTGTCGGTGCACAAGTTCATGAAGACCGTGACCTGGCAGCGCAGCACGCGCGAGGGCGCACGCCCCGTGGCCGAGGCGACGGCCCGCCTCTCGCGCGGGGAAGGGATGGAGGGGCACGCGCGCTCGGCCGACATCCGGCTGGAGAAGCCCTTTCCGGCCCGGCCGATGGCCGTGGGTCAGACCGGCTGAGCCGCTGAGCGGCTTGGCAATGCTTGAGTGCCATCCGCGACCAGCCCGAACGCGGTCCTCGTGCTGCCCGGCGCGGGATGAGGGAGCGGCTCAGCTCTCGTCGAGGGCTGCCGCCAGAACCTCGGGGTCCATCGCCACGACCTGCCCGGTCCCGGGAAAGCGCCCCGTGCCGACATCGGCGATGTAGTCGCGTGAGGCCGCGATGCGCTCGGCCTGCAGCCGGTCACGCACGGCGGCGAAGCTTCGGTAGACCTTGGCGTGACGCGGGACATGGCCCCGGTTCTCGGCGAGGACGTCGGTCGAGAAGAGATACTGCACGTCGCAGCCGCCCCCCGAGCCCAGAGAGATCGTCAGCATGCCCGTGCGCTCGGTGATCGCCGTGGCCAGCGCCTCGGGCACCACCTCCGGCTCGACGGCGAAGGCGCCCGCGTTCTCGAAATCGCGCACCTGGTCCAGCACCATGCGGATCTGCTCGGGCGTCTTGCCGACCGCGCGGAAGCCGCCCGTCCAGGTCGACTTGGGCGGCACCAGCCCGACATGGCAGATCACCGGCACGCCCTCGCGGGCCAGCACCTCGACCACCGCGGGGCTCATGGCGCAATAGACCGATTGCGCCCCCGCCCCCATCGCGGCCATTGCGTCGCGCAGCGCCTCGGTCGCGTCGGCGTGCCTGCCCGAGGGCAGGCCGAACTGGAAATGCGTGCCGGGAACCAGCCCCGCGACATGAGCGCGCTCGGGCAGGAAGGTGGTGCCGATCATGTCCATGCCCGCCTCGGTCGGGGCCAGCGCTTCCTCGGCATGGGCGACCTGCACATAGGCCCTCTTGCGCCGGCCTCGGCAGGCCATGAGGTCCTGCACCGTCATCCCCTGCCCGCTCATTGGCCCATGATCCGCTTGCGCCGTTCCCTGATCCGCGCGTCGGCCTCGATCGTGCCATCATGGAACGAGCCGAAGACCTTGTCCCACGGCACCTCCAGCGAACCGAGGAAGATCAAGTGTTCGACCGGGTGCATCGACAGGCCGGACCAGGGACCGACGTTGATGTTGCGGTGATGCAGGGCGTGGACGTTCTTCTAGAAGAAATGCAGGTGCAGCAGGCGGTGCACCCAGTAGAAGTAGAATCTTTCCCAAGGCGGGATCAGCAGGAACAGCGCGACGAACCACACCGGGCTGTCCGCCCAGCCGAAGACTTGCGCGTAGCCATTGGCCATCGCCCAGAAGATCAACACCTCGTAGGCCGTCCAGACCAGCACGCCGCGGCCCTGCGTCCAGAGCATGTTGTCCCGGATCTGGCCGCGCAGCCTAGTGGGCGCGCGGCGCGCCTGTGCGATCCTCAACATGCTGCCCCTGACCGACCGGAGCTACGCCAACGCCCGGCTCGTCGCCGTCCCGATCCGCGATCCGCTGCCGCCGCTCACGCTGGCTGTGGGTTACCGCAACGGCCAGCAACGCCGCGCGGTGCGGGAATTCGTGACGCGCTGCCTTGCGTGTTTCGAGGCACCCGGCCCCCTGACCTGCCCGCGGGGCCGATCCCAAGGCGGTACTCTGCGCAGCTGAAGCGCAAGCGGCACCCGGGCATCAGCGCGGCCGATTGAGGGACGGTGTCGGACCGCAGTGGCGTCGGCTCTCCCACCCTGACGATGGCAAGCGGGCGGTGCGCGACGTTTCGCACAACTCGGCGCCAAGGCCGATTTCGCAGCGCTACGCCCCCGCCGGCGCGCATACCGAACCTGCGGCGGGTCCGGTCGGCGGCCAGCAAGCGGCCGCGCCCGATGAATGCGCCGCAGTCGAGGTCGATGAACCTGCCCAAGCCCACGGCGAAAGACGTCGTATGCCGCGAGAAACCGGACCCGGCATAGATCCGGCGCCCGCAGAAGCAGCCCTTCGCTGATCATGCCGCCGTCGTGGCAGGAACTCGGCTGCGATGCGCGCCGGGCACAGCGGCCGCCATGGCGGTTCCGGGCCGCTCGCGGGATGAAAGACGCCGCCGAAGACATCATGTCCGAAATACGCACCTGTTCCCCGGCGCCCGGCTTCGAGCGCGTCGAGATACCTGGCCCGCGCGAGGGTCTCGGCCCATCGGGCCGCACGGTGGGCTTCGCGCAAGCGCCTCGGTGCCCGCGCGCGGCGGGGCCGTCCTCGGGATTGGGCCGGGTCAGACCAGCCCGGCGGGCAGAAGCGCCTCGGGAACCGACTGGTAGCACACCGGACGCAGCCAGCGGTCGATCGCCATCGTCCCGACCGAGGTCGCGCGGCTGTCGGTCGAGGCCGGATACGGCCCGCCATGCATCATCGCCGGGGCGACCTCGACCCCGGTTGGAAACCCGTTGCAAAGGATGCGCCCGGCACGTTCGGTCAGGGCGGGCATCAGGCTCTGCGCAAGGTCAACGTCATCGGGCATGTCGAGCTGCAGGGTCGCGGTCAGTTGCCCCTCCAGCGCCTCGGCCACGGCCAGCATCTGGGCGGCATCGGCACAGGCGACAACGATCCCCGCCGCGCCAAAGACCTCGTGGCGCAGTTCAGGCGTGGCGAGGAAGGTTGCGCCATCCGTGCGGAAGGCGATGGGCCGCCCGGCGCGGCCCTCGGCCACCGGGCCGGTTTCGGCCAGCACCTCGAGCCGGTCGCGCAGCGCCGCGACGCCCGCGCCATAGGCCTCGCAGATGCGCGGCGTCAGCATGGTTTGCGCCTCGGCCCCGGCCAGCGCCTCGGCGGCGGCCGCGGCCATGCGGTCCAGATCGGGGCCCGCGATCCCGAGGATCACGCCGGGGTTGGTGCAGAACTGGCCCGCGCCCATCGTCAGCGAGGCGACCCAGCCCTGCCCGATCGCCTCGGCCCGCGCGGCCAATGCCGCGGGCAGGCAGAAGACCGGGTTGATCGAGCCAAGCTCGCCATAGAACGGGATCGGCACGGGCCGTGCCGCGCAGAGATCGAACAGCGCGCGGCCTGCGCCGAGCGAGCCGGTGAAGCCGACGGCGGCAACCTCCGGATGGGTGACGAGGCCCGCACCGACGGCGGGCGCGGCCCCGTGCACCATCTGGAAGGTCGCGGGCGGCATCCCCACCCGTGCGACGGCGGCGGCGATGGCCTGCGCCACCAGTTCGGTGGTGCCGGGATGGGCCGGGTGGCCCTTGACGATGACGGGGCAGCCCGCGGCCAGCGCCGAGGCCGTGTCGCCGCCCGCCGTGGAAAAGGCCAGCGGGAAGTTCGACGCACCGAAGACGACGACCGGCCCAAGCGGATGCTTGCTGAGCTTCAGATCGGGCCGCGGCAGGGGCTGCCGGTCGGGCAGCGCCGGGTCGTGGCGATTGCCGAGATAGGCGCGGTCGCGGATCAGGTCGGCGAACATGCGCAACTGGCCCGTGGTGCGCCCGCGCTCGCCCACCAGCCGCGCCTCGGGCAGGCCGGTCTCGGCCATGCCCGTCGCGGTGATCGCATCGCCGAGGGCGTCGATCTCTTCGGCGATGGCGTCGAGCAGTGCCACGCGCGTCGCCGCAGGTGTCCCGGCCACGGCGCGGAAATCGCGGCGCGCGGCGCGGACGGCCGCGTCGATCTCGGCCTCTGTCGCCTGCGCAAAGCTGAGGCCCTCCAGATCGGCCGCCGCGCGGCCCGTCTCGGCCCCGCTCCATGCCCCGTCGATCAGGTGTTGCCCGGTGAAAGTCATGCCTCTGCCCCCTCGGCTTGTGCTGCGCGCTCTGCGCGATGTGTGTCCGCCATGCGCACGAGCAAGTCAAAGGCCGCCCGCGTGGCACCCGGGTTGGCCACCCCCTGCCCCGCGATGTCGAAGGCGGTGCCATGCGCCGGTGTCGCCACCGGGATCGGCAGGCCGCCCGCCACCGTCACGCCGCGCTCGAAACCCAGGAGCTTGATCGCGATCTGCCCCTGGTCGTGGTACATCGTGACCACCGCGTCGACCTCTCCGCGCTTGGCCTTCAGAAAGACCGTGTCCGAGGGCCAGGGCCCCGTGACCTGCATCTGCCGAGCCTGTAGCGACGCGACTACGGGTTCCAGGATGTCGATCTCCTCGCGCCCGAACTTGCCGTTGTCGCCCGCATGCGGGTTCAGCGCGGCGACGGCCACGTGGGGCCGCGCGCGGCCGGCCTTGCGCAGCGTGTCGTGCGCCAGCATCACGGCGCGCTCCACACCCTCGGGCGTGATCGCGGCGGCGACCTCCTTCAGGCCGATATGGCTGGTCACGCGCGTCGTCATCAACTCGTCCAGCACGTTGATTTCACTGTGATATCCGGTGAAGCCCAGGTAGCGCGCCATGTAGCGGTGTTCATCCTCGGCGTTCAGCCCGGCCGAGGTCATCGCCGCCTTGTTGAAGGGCGCAAACAGGATGCCGTCGACCAGCCCCGCCTGCGCCAGGTCGAGCGCCCGGTCGAGGCAGCGCAGCGTCGAGCGGCCGCTTTCGACCGTCACCTCGGCCACGCGCACGTCGGTGGGCGCGATGGTGTCGAGCGGCAGGTGTCGCAGGCCGGAGAAGCCCTCGATCTCCCCCTCCTCCAGAGGGTCGAGCGCCACATCGCAGCCCGCCTGCGCCGCGCCCTGCTCGAAGAGGTGCGTGTCGCCGACAAGCAGCAGGTCGGCGGCATCGCGCACGCCCTCCTGCGCCAGCAGGCGCGCCACCAGTTCGGGGCCGATGCCCGACGGATCGCCGGGAATGATCGCAAGCCGTGGTTTCGTCATCGCCTCACCCCTCCGCCATCGCACGGCGCTCGGCCATCGCCTGCGCGATGTTGGCCTCGGCGGTCTTCAGGTGCTGTTTCAGCGCGGCCGAGGCCGCCGCCCCGTCGCGCGCCCTCAGCGCCGAGACGATGGCCGCGTGCTCGGCCCGCGTGCTGTCGAGGCTGACCTTGCGCTGCGAGGACATGAAGCGCGCCCGCCAGAGCCGCGCATTGTATTTCTGGTGCGTGTCGATCAGCGCGTCATTGCCCGCCGCGCGCACGATCGCCTCGTGAAACTCCATATCGGCCTTGAAGGCCGCAAGCCGCCCGTCGTCTTCATCGGCCGCCGCCTCGGCGATGGCGCGGTTCAGGCGGTCGATCTCGCGCAGCTCGGCGTCGCTGGCATGGGCGCAGGCCAGTTCGCCCGCCAGCGCCTCGAGCGCGCCCTGCACGCGCAGGTAATCGCAGATCTCCTCAAGCGAGGGGTCGGCCACGTAAGGCCTGCGCGAGGCGGTGTATTGCACCAGCCCCTCGCCCGCGAGCAGGCGGATCGCCTCGCGCATGGGCGTGCGCGAAACACCCAGCGCCTCGGCCAGGTCGCGCTCGGGCAGCGCGGTGCCGGGCGGCAGTTTCTCCAGCAGGATCATGCCGCGGATCGTCTGCGCCGCATCCTCGGCCAGCGAAAGCGAGCGGGTGACGCCGCCGCCCTCGGAAAGAAGTGTCTTCAGGTCAGCCATGCCCGACATGTTAACGGCCCCAGTTCAGAACGACAGGATCGAGCGGGCGCAACAACTCCAGCAGCTGCGCCCGCGTCTCGGGGTGAAGCGGCGGGATCGGGTGGCGGCAGGCGTCCGAGGCGATGACGCCCCCCTCGACCATCGCCGCCTTGGCCGCGCGGAAGCCGCATTGCCGGTTCTCGAAATTCACCGCCGGAAGGATCGCGGCATAGGCCGCCTGCGCGCCCGCGCGGTCGCCCGCGGCGTGACGCTCGAGCACCGGCTTGATCCGGTCGGGGATCATGGCCGAGGTCATCGTGCCGGTCGCGCCCGCATCCAGATCGGCCATGAGCGTGATCGCCTCTTCGCCGTCGAAGGGCCCCTCGATCGCCTCGCCCCCCTCGGCCACAAGCGCGCGCAGCTTGGCGGCGGCCTGCGCGCATTCGATCTTGAAGAGCTTCACCATCTCGATCTCGCGCGCCATCCGCACCAGGAGCGGCACGGGCAACTCGACACCGGAGAGCGGCGCATCCTGCACCATGATCGGCAGGCCCACCTCGCTCACGCTGGCGAATTGCTCGTAGGTCTGCTCGGCCGTGCCCTTCAGCAGCGCGCCGTGGTAGGGCGGCATCATCATCACCATGGCCGCGCCATGGTCGCGCGCATGTTCGGCGCGGGCCACCGCGATGGGCGTGGCGTAATGGCTGATCGTGACGATCACCGGCACCCGGCCCGCGACATGGGCGAGGCAGCGCTCGGTCAGCACCCGGCGTTCCTCGTCCGAGATCAGGAACTGTTCCGAGAAGTTGGCGAGGATGCAGATACCGTCGACCCCCTGGTCGATCATGCAGTCGATCACCCGGTCCATGCCGGGCAGATCGAGACTGCCATCCGGGTGAAAGGGGGTCGGTGCGACCGGCCAGATACCGCTGTAACGGGCCATGGGGTTCACTCCTCGATCTCGAAATCGGCCAGATGCCGGTCGGATATCCTCAGGCCAAGGCCCGGCAGCTCGTCGTCGAGTTGCAGGAACCCGTTCTCGGCCGCCGGATCGCCGTCGAAGACGTAATAGAACAACTCGTTGCCGACCTCCACGTCATGAACGGGGAAATACTCGGACATGGGGCAGTTATAATTGGCCATGGTCAGGTGGTAATTGTGCATCTGCCCCGCATGCGGGATCACCGGCACCTGGTAGGCCTCGGCCAGCGCGTTGATCTTCTGCGCCGCGGTGATGCCGCCCACGCGGTTGGTGTCGTACTGGATGACGCTGACCGCCTTCATGTCCAGCAGCTGCCGGAAGCCCATCAGCGTGAACTCGTGCTCGCCGCCCGAAATGGGGATCGGCCCGCGGTTCAGTTCGGCATAGCCGTGGATGTCGTCGGCGATCACCGGCTCTTCCAGCCAGCGCAGCTCGAACCGTTCGAGCTTCGGCAGCATGCGGCGCGTGTAGTCGACGTTCCAGCCCATGTAGCACTCGAGCATCAGGTCGGCGTCCCAGCCGATCACCTCGCGCACGGCCTCCACCCGCTTGAGGTTCTCGCGCATGCCCGCGGGCCCGTCCTTGGGGCCGTAGCCGAAGCGCATCTTGTAGCCGGTGTAGCCGGCGGCCTTCGCCGTCTCGGCCTCGGCCTGCATCTCGGCGATGGGGCCCGCGTAAAGCTTGGAGTAATAGACCGGGATCGCCTCCTTGGTGCGTCCGCCCAGGAGCTTGAAGACCGGCTTGCCGGTCAGCTTGCCCATCAGGTCCCAGATCGCGATGTCGACGGCCGAGATCGCAGTCATCCCCACGCCCTTGCGGCCCCAGGCGTGCGTCTTGCGATACATCTTTTCCCACAGGTAGGCGTAATCGAACGGGTCCTCGCCGATCACCATGGGCGCGAAATATTGGTCGATGGCCGACTTCACCAGCCGCGGCGCGAGGGCTGCGTTGCCGATGCCCACGGTGCCGTCCTCGCCCTCGATCTCGCAGGTGAGCCACTGGTGGAAGCGGAAGCTGCCCATCGCGTCGCCCCGGTCATAAAGCGCATCCGAGGCGTTGGTGCAGAAATGGCCCGCCGGGGGCACGGTCTTGCCCGTCCAGTTCCAGACGCGGGTGCGGACCTTTGCTATCCTTGTCATTGGTATCATTCCCCCATGGACTTGAGCGGATCACGCTGGGTGAAGAAGCGGCGCCACAGAAGCGGCCCGAACAGCGCGAGGAAGGTGAGTGCGAAGAACAGAAGGCTGAGCGGCCGGGTGAACATGAGCCACCACTGGTCATCCAGCATGATGAGCGATTGGCCCAGCCGTTTCTCGACCATGCCGCCGAGGATCAGGCCGATCGCCAGCGGCACGACCGAGTAGCCGAAGCGCCGCATGAAATAGCCGAGGATCCCCGAGCCGATGGCGATCCAGACATCAAGGAAGGACTGGTCGAGCGCATAGGCCCCCACGATCGAGAAGGTGAAGACGATGGGCCACAGGATCTGCACCGGCACGAAGGTGATGCGCGCGAAGAGCTTGGCGCCGAACAGGCCGATGAAGATGAACAGGATGTTGACGAAGAGCATCGCCCAGAAGATCGCAAAGGCGAACTCGGCCTGTTCGGTGAACATCGTCGGCCCGGGCTGAAGCCCGTGGATCATCAGGCCCGCAAGGATCACCGCCGCCGTCGGGCTGCCGGGAATGCCGAGCGCAAGCGTGGGCACCATCGCGCCGCCCGTGGCCGAGTTGTTGGCGGCCTCGGAGCCCGCGATCCCCTCGATCGCGCCCTTGCCGAATTCCTCGGGCGTCTTGGACCAGCGCCGCGCCTCGTTGTAGCCGATCATCGAGGCGACGGTCGCACCCTCCGCGGGCAGGATGCCGATGAAGGTGCCGATGCCGGAAGAGCGCAGGATCGTCTTCCAGACCTTGCGGTAATCCTCGCGCGAGGGGAGCTTGACGGCCTTCATGATGACCTGTCTCCGTTCCACGGTCAGGCGGTCGGCCTGCACCAGCAACTCAGAGATGCCGAAGAGGCCGATCATGACGGGCACGAAGCCGATCCCCTCGGTCAGTTCGCTCATCCCGAAGGTGAAGCGCTCGACCGTGGTCAGCAGGTCCTTGCCCACGGTGGCCGCCAGCACGCCGAGCGCGCCCGCGATCAGGTTCTTGACCGGGCTGCCGTCGCCGATGGTGGCCAGCATCGACAGGCCGAAGACCGTCAGCGCGAAATACTCGGGCGGGGCGAAGTTGTAGGCCGCCCGCGCCATCAGGGGCGCCGCCGCCATCAGGCAGACGACCGAGATGATCCCTCCGAAGGTCGAGGAGACGGTCGCCATGCCCAGCGCCCGCCCCGCCTCGCCCCGTTGCGCCAGCGGATAGCCGTCGAGGCAGGTGGTGGCGCTCGCCGAGGTGCCCGGCGTGTTGATCAGGATCGCCGTGATCGCGCCCGCGAAGGTGGCGGCGCAATAGATCGTCGTCAGGATCGCGATGGCCGGGATCGGGTCCATCGTGATCGTGAAGGGCAAGAGCAGCGCCGCCCCCGTGGTGGCGTTCAGCCCCGGCAGCGCGCCGATGATGACGCCCGCCAGCGTGGCCGCGAAGATCAGCACCAGAAGCTGCGGGTCGGCCAGGGCCATCAGGCCCCCGATAAACGGTTCCATCGGCTTATCCGTACCAGAGGTTGGTCAACAGGCCGCGCGGGAAGCGCACCTCGAAGACCTCGTCGAAAAGGAAGAAGACACAGGCCGGCGCCACGAGGGTCACCACCGCCAGCATCACGATCCGCCGCTCGCCCCAAAGGAATGCGAGGCATCCGGCAAAGACGCCCAGCCCCAGGAACAGGTCGACCGGGGCGAGTGCCGCGAAGACGAGGAAAAGACCCATCGTCTTCCAGACATTGCCGGTCATCGGCTCGTGGTCCGCGCCGGGGTCGCCGCCCTCGGCCTCGGCACCGCGCGCCAGCCAGGCCTGCACGATCAGCACCATCGACAGCACGACGATCAGGAGAAGCACCATCTGCGGGAAATCGGCGGGCTGCATGCCGCGCAGCAGGATCGGCGGCACGCGGTCGAATTGCGTGGTCTGCCAATAGGCCAGCGCGCAGAAGGCGATCAGGCCGATGGGAACGGCGAACCGTGTCATGGGATGTCCTTGGTGAAGACGGGGCGGAGGGGCGGCGCGCCGAATGTCCCGGCGCGCCGCGATCTGTCGCGGTGGGCTTACTCGATGAAGCCCAGGTCGCGCAGGGCGGCGTCCATGTCGCCCAGCATCGAGGTGATCTGGTTGCCCCAGACCTCGGAGCCCGCAACCGAGGTGGAATCGAGGCCCGCCGACACGAGGAAGGACTGGAACACGCTGTGGTTCATGGCGTCGAGCAGCGCCTCCTCGATCTGGGCGGCCACCTCGTCGGGCGTGTCCGCATGCACGACGAAGCCGCGCACGGTCGAGAAGTTGGCGTTGATGCCCAGCTCCTGCGCGGTCGAGGTGTCGGGCAGCGCCGACATGCGCTCGGGCGCCAGCACCACGATCGGGCAGACATCGCCCGCGTCGATCTGCGAACTGGCCTCGGCCAGGTTCAGGACGGCCACGTCGACCGCCCCCGCGACCAGCTGCGTCGCCAGTTCGCCGCCGCCCTCGAAGGGCAGGATGTTGGGGGTCGCAAGGTTGCCATTGCGCGCGAACATGAAGGCCGACACGTCGTCGATCCCGCCGAGATGCGTGGTGCCGTAGATCAGCGGCTCTTCGCGCTGCGCCTCGACGAAGGCCTCGGCCGAGTCGTAGACGCCGCAGCGCACCATCAGGATCTGCGGATCATCCGTGGCACGCGCGATGGGGCGAATATCGTCCAGCGTCATCTCGGTGTTGCCGAGCGCCATCGTGGCCGCGTGGCCGATCGTGTAGGTCAGGATCGCGTGGCCATCTGCAGGCAGCGTCAGGTAGTAGTCCATCGCGGTCGCACCGCCGCCGCCGCTGCGGTTCACGACGACCATGTCGGTGTCGAGCGCACGGCGCCCGCGGATCATCATCATCCGCGCGGTCACGTCGGTGCCGCCGCCGTTGCCGGCATGGGTCACCACCTCGATGGTGCGATTGGGAAACTCCTGTGCCGTTGCCGGCACGGCCGCCGCCCCGACAAGGGCGCCGACACAGGCGATGGTCCGCATGAGCGGATGTCCGAAGTGCTTCATTTTCTTCCTCCCTAGCAACTCAAGCCGACACATCGGCTGGTCTTTTGACATTTTGGTATGCCAAAACACCATCTGGTTAATCCACCCCCCTGCCCTCGTCAAGACGTATCCACGACATTCGCGCCGGAACCCGGCTGGCTGCACGGCGAAACCCCACCCCGGCGGCGAACCCATCGCCAAGGTTGGCCCAGGGCCGAGCAAGCCCCACGCCTTCAGTCGGAAAGATCAGATCGGGTCGCTCATCCCGTGCCGCCCCAGCCAATCGCGGAACGACCGAGCGCCAGCGCCTGAGCCGCCCGGACACGGGCCGCACCGGACGGCGCCGCTCCGTGCTTTGCGGGCTCGGATGCCGAGAGACCTCGTCGCAGCGCTCGACAACACCCATGTCGACCGCCCTGCCTCATGGGTCGGCAGCAAGACGTCCGGGAGGCGAGCAGCGCGTCACGACCAAACGGCAGTGGCCGCCTCCTTGGCGGGCTTGAGCGAGGCCACGAGGTGATGGAACTTCTCACCCTGCACGGCCACGTGGTTGCGAATGGCGGTCGCCGCCGCCTCTCCATCGCCGATCTCGAGGGCGGCGACGATCGCCTCGTGTTCGCCCATCGACTGCCGCAACCGTCCGCGCAGCCGCAGCTGCATGCGCCGGAACGGCTGAAGCCGCTTGTGCAGGCGATGGCACTCCTGCTCGAGGAAGCTGTTCCCCGACTGCCGGTACAGGATGGCGTGGAACCGCTCATTCTCGCTGTAGTAGCCGTCGGCATCCTGGGCCGCGACGGCGGCGTTGCACCTGTCGTTGGTCTCGTGCAGCTCGCGCAGGGCGGCGTCGCTGATGCGGCTTGCGGCGAGGCGGGCGCAGACGGCCTCGAGCTCGGCCATCACCTCGAACATCTCGATCAGCTCAACCGGGCCGGGCTGGCGCACGAAAACGCCGCGGCGCGGGATCGACTCCACGAGGCCCGACAGCGCAAGCCGCTGCAGGGCCTCGCGCACAGGCGTGCGAGAGACCTGGAAGCGGTCTGCCAGCTGCACTTCGTCCAGCCTGTCACCATCGGCGAAAGTGCCGTCGAAAATCAGCTGTTCGAGGCTTTGGGCGATCGTGTCTGCGCGGCGTACATCCATGGCTTGCATTTAACACCGCCAAGTTGCGCGTGCAAGAATATCTGTCTTGTATACAAAAAGCTTGTCCTGAGAAACACGTCATGCGACAACCTGTCAACCCGATGGGGAGTCGGGGATTCGTTTTGGGAGGACTACAATGAACAAGACCTTGATTTCATCGGTCGCAGCCATCGCCCTGCTGGCCGGTGCCGCCTCGGCGCAGGAACTGCGCCTGTCGCATCAGTGGTCGACGCAGGACATTCGCCACCAGGTCGCTCAGATCGTGGCCGACCGCGTGGCCGAGGCCGATGTCGGCCTCGACATCACCATCTACCCCTCCGGCTCTCTCTTCGCCGCGCGCGAGCAGTACAACCCGGTGAGCCGCGGCCAGCTCGACATGACCGTGCTGCCGCTCAGCTACGCGGGCGGGCAGCGCCCGGCCTACAACCTCACCCTGATGCCCGGCCTTGTGCGCAACCACGACCATGCGGCGCGGCTGGTGGACAGCCCCTTCATGGAGCGCATGGAAGAGATCATGGCCGAGGATGACGTAATGGTCCTCGTCCACGGCTATCTCGCCGGCGGCTTTGCGGGCGTCGACGGCTGCATCACCGGCCCCGAGGACATCGCCGGGCTTCAGACCCGCGCCGCGGGCCGCGCCTTCGAGCAGATGCTGGCGGGCGCCGGCGCCTCGATCGCGTCGATGGCCTCGTCCGAGATCTACAACGCCATGCAGACCGGCGTTCTGGACGCGGCCAACACCTCGTCCTCGTCCTTCGTGTCGTTCCGCATCTACGAGCAGGTCAGCTGCTACACGCCGGCCGCCGACACGGCGCTTTGGTTCATGTATCAGCCGCTCCTGATGAACAAGTCGACCTTCGACGGGCTGACCGCCGAACAGCAGGAGGCCCTTCTGGCCGCCGCCGCCGAGGCCGAAGCCTATTACCTCGAAGAGGCGAAGGCCGAGGATGCGGCCTCGGTCGAGGCCTTCGTCGCCGCCGGCGTCGAGATCGCCGAGATGACGGCCGAGGATTTCGCAGCCTGGCGCGCCCTGGCGCAGGAAACCTCCTACGCCGCTTTCGTCGCGGATTACCCCGAGGGGCAGGAGCTTCTGGACCTCGCGCTCGCCGTCGAGTGACCCTCTCCGTCCGGGCCGCCGCCATTGGTGGCCCGGACATCCGCGACCTCAAGAAAAATCCACCAGGAGGCGAGCATGGCTGGCCAAGGTTCGGGCACCGTCGCCCGCACGGGGAATAACCCGTTTCTCAAAGGCGTGGCGTTCCTGTCGCTCTTGTCGGGCTGGACGGCCGCCGCGCTGATCGTGATCTCGGTCATCGTCACCTGCCAGATGATCTTCGTGCGCTTCGTGCTGAACCAGTCGACGATCTGGCAGACCGAGGCGGTGGTCTACATGATGATCGCGGCCACGATGCTGGGCCTGCCCTACGTGCAATACCTGCGCGGCCACGTGAACGTTGACCTGATCCCGCTGGCCCTCCCGATGCGGTGGCGCAAGAGGTTGTTCTTCGTCACGATGAGCACGGCCATCGCGATCATCGGCGTCATGGCCTTCTACGCCTACGAATACTGGCACATCGCCTGGGAGCGGAACTGGCGGTCGGACACGGTCTGGGGCGTGCGGCTCTGGATCCCCTATCTCGCGCTGCCCATCGGCTTCGTGCTCTTCATCCTGCAACTGGTCGCCGACATGGTCGCCGTCGCCATCGGCGTCGACACCCCCTTCGGCCTGGAGGACGAATAATGGATCCCCTCCTGCTTGGCGCGCTGGTCGCCTTCTTCACCATCATGGTGCTCTTTTCGGGCGTGTCGGTGGCCACGGGCCTCCTGATCGTCTCGGCCGGGTTCCTGATCGTCTTCGACGGGCTGCGCTCGCTCGAGCTGATGCCGGAAATCATGTTCGGCAAGCTCAACAACTTCGCGCTCCTGTCGATCCCGATGTTCATCATCATGGGGGCGGCCATCGCCTCCACCCGCGCAGGGGCCGACCTCTACGAGGCGCTCGAGCGCTGGCTGACCCGCGTGCCGGGCGGGCTGGTCGTCTCGAACCTCGGGGCCTGTGCGCTGTTCTCGGCGATGTCGGGCTCCTCCCCCGCGACCTGTGCGGCCATCGGCAAGATGGGCATCCCCGAGATGCGCAAGCGCGGCTACCCCGACGAGGTCGCCGCGGGCTCCATCGCGGCGGGCGGCACGCTGGGCATCCTGATCCCGCCCTCGGTCACGATGATCGTCTACGGCATCGCGACCGAAACCTCGATCGGGCGCCTGTTCCTTGCGGGCGTCTTACCGGGCCTTCTGCTGGTGGCGCTCTTCATGGCATGGTCGCTCTATTCCACATGGGCCTCGGGCAACACGCAGGTGCTGTCCAAGGTGAACTACACCTGGAAGCAGAAATTCGAGATCCTGCCCCGCGTCACGCCCTTCATCCTGATCATCATCGGCGTGCTCTACGCCATGTATGGCGGGGTCGCGACACCGTCCGAGACCGCCGCGGTTGGCGCGCTCATGTGCCTTGTCATCGCGATGATCATCTACAAGCTCTGGAACCCCAGGGACCTGTGGGTGGTGCTGCGCGACTCGACCAAGGAGTCGGTGATGATTCTCTTCATCATCGGGGCGGCGGGCGTGTTCAGCTTCATGCTCTCGTCGCTCTTCATCACGCAGGCGATCGCGGAATGGATCGGCACGCTCGACGTGAACCCCTGGGTGCTGATGTTTGCCGTCAACATCTTCCTGTTGATCGCGGGCTTCTTCCTGCCGCCGGTGGCGGTGATCCTGATGGCCGCCCCGATCCTGCTGCCGATCATCACCACGGCCGGGTTCGACCCGATCTGGTTCGCGGTCATCCTGACCATCAACATGGAGATCGGCCTGATCTCGCCGCCCGTTGGCCTGAACCTCTACGTGATCAACGGCATCGCGCCGGACATCAAGCTGAAGACGATCCTCAAGGGCTCCCTGCCCTATGTCGGATGCATGGTGCTTGCGATCATCATCCTGTGCTTCTTCCCGGGCATCGCGACCTGGCTGCCCGACTACGTGATGGGGCCGCAGCCATGACGCTTCTGGCCGACCTGCTCTCCACCGTCTTCGAGCGCCGCACGCGCAGGGCGCGGGGCGCGGCGGACGACCGCCCCTTCGACGCGCTCACCGCCGACCTGATCGGGGCCACGGGCGAGATCTCGGGGATGAACGTGGCACGCGCCATCCTCGAGCGCTACGCCGCCGCCGAGGATGCGGAGAAGCTGGGCTTCTTCCGGCATCTCGCCGAGGGGATGACGATCGACCCCGTGGCGGTGCGGGACGCGCTCGACGCCTACGAGGCAGGGCAATCCAAGGCCAGCTACCGCGCCTTCATGGCCGCCGCCGAGCCGCCCCGGCAGGAGCTGATCCGCCGCCTCAACCAGGTGCCCGGCGCCACGAAGGAACTGGTCGCCATGCGCGCCGACCTGCTCCGGCTGGGCCGGGGCGAGGCATCGCTCGAGGCGCTGGACCTCGACTTCCGGCATCTCTTCGCCAGCTGGTTCAACCGCGGCTTCCTCGTGCTGCGTCCGATCAACTGGCAAAGCCCTGCGCATATCCTCGAGAAGATCATCGCCTACGAGGCGGTCCACGCCATCGACAGCTGGGACGACCTGCGCCGCCGGGTGGAACCCGCCGACCGGCGCTGCTTCGCCTTCTTCCATCCCGCCATGCCCGACGAGCCGCTGATTTTCGTCGAGGTGGCGCTGACGACCGGGATCGCCGGCTCGGTGCAGGCCGTCCTGTCGGGCGAGCGCGAGACCCTCGCCGCCGAGGATGCCGATACGGCCGTGTTCTACTCGATCTCGAACTGCCAGGCGGGGCTGGCCAGCATCTCCTTCGGCAATTCGCTGATCAAGCAGGTCGCGGCCGACCTGTCGCTGGAACTGCCGGGGCTTAAGACCTTCGTCACGCTCTCGCCCATTCCGGGGCTCTCCGCCTGGATGGACACCCACGCCCCCGAGGCCGACCGGGGTGACGACGACCGAATGCGCGCGCTGGCGGCGCAGTATCTCGTGACGGCGAAACGGCCCGATGGCCTGCCCCTCGATCCGGTGGCGCGCTTCCATCTCGGCAATGGCGCCGAGGTGCACCGCGTGCACGCCCGCGCCGACCTCTCGGAAAAGGGAGTGCGGCAATCGGGCGGTGCGATGGTCAACTACCTTTACGACCTGGCTCGCGTGGCCCAGAACCACGAGCGCTTCGCCGCCTCGCACGAGATCGCCGCCTCCTCCGAGATCAAGGCGCTCGCCGCCGCGGCAGGCAAGGCCGCCGAAAAAGAGGCCGACCGGGCCAGCGTTTAGGAGCATCTCCATGGCAAACCCCCTGTATGACAGGCTGTTCGGGAAACATGCGGGCAGCGGCGCACCCTTCCTGACGCTCGCGGACGGCACGGCATGGACCTATGAGGCGTTCCTTGCGACCGCGGCCCGCTTCGCCCACGCGCTGGTCGCCTCGGGCCTAGCCCCCGGCGACCGTCTGGCCGCGCAGGTGCAGAAATCGCCCGAGGCGCTGGCGCTTTATGCCGCCTGCGTTCAGGCCGGCGTGATATTCCTGCCGCTCAACACCGCCTATACCGTCGACGAGCTGTCCTATTTCATCGAGAACAGCGGTGCGCGCGTCGTGGTCTGCGACGAGGCCGCCCGCGCCACGATCGCCCCCGTCGCAGACCGGCTGTCGGCCCGGACCGAGACGCTGAACGCGGATGGAACCGGCAGCCTGGCGGCGGCCGCCGCGGACTGGCCCGCGACCTTCCCCACCGTGCCGCGCGAGATCGACGACCTCGCCGCCTTCCTCTACACCTCGGGCACCACCGGCCGGTCCAAGGGTGCGATGCTGACGCAGGGCAACCTGCTCTCCAATGCGGAAACGCTGGCGGAGTGCTGGCGCTTCACCGACCGCGACGTGCTGCTGCACGCGCTGCCGATCTTTCACACCCACGGCCTTTTCGTCGCGACGAACGTGACGCTGGTCGCCGGTGGCTCCATGATCTTCCTGCCGAAGTTCGACCTCGACACGGTGATCGGCCTCTTGCCGCGGGCGACGACGATGATGGGTGTTCCGACCTTCTACACCCGTCTCCTGTCGGATGTGCGGCTGACCCGTGACCTCGTCGGGCACATGCGCCTTTTCATCTCGGGCAGCGCGCCGCTTCTGGCCGAGACGCACCAGGGGTTCGAGGCCCGGACCGGTCACCGCATCCTCGAACGCTACGGGATGACGGAAACCAACATGAACACCTCCAACCCCTACGAGGGCGAGCGCCGCGCGGGAACCGTCGGCCTTCCGCTTCCGGGTGTGGAAGTGAAGATCACCGACCCCGCCAGCGGCGCCACCCTGCCCCCCGGCGAGGTCGGCCAGATCGAGGTGCGCGGCCCCAATGTCTTCAAGGGATACTGGAGAATGCCCGACAAGACGGCGGCCGAGCTGCGCAAGGACGGTTTCTTCATCACCGGCGACCTCGGCCGGATCGATGCCGACGGCTACATCCATATCGTCGGGCGCAACAAGGACCTGATCATTTCGGGCGGCTACAACATCTATCCCAAGGAGATCGAGCTGATCCTCGATGAACAGCCCGGCGTCCTGGAGAGTGCCGTCATCGGCGTGCCCCATGCCGATTTCGGCGAAACGGTCGTGGGCCTGATCGTCCCCGCCCCGGGAGCCGAACCCGACCTCGATGCCATCGCAAAGGCGGCGGCCGCCTCGCTCGCGCGGTTCAAGCATCCCAGGAAACTGATCCAGATCGACGAGTTGCCGCGCAACACGATGGGCAAGGTGCAGAAGAACGTCCTGCGGGACGCCTACGCCGACCTCTTCGCGCCCACGCAAGTCAGGTAACGCGCGGCCAAGTCGGATATGGCAAGGTCGGGTGCTAGCTCCGAAGTCCCGCATAGGTGATCCGTCGCAGAACCCACTCAAAGGGTCCAAGCCTGACGCTGGACCGCCAGATCGCCAAGGCGACCATGAGGGCCATCGTCACCGCAAGCGCGATGGCAACGGCGCTGAACCGGTCCACCGCGCCCCATAGGCCCAGCCCGTATCCCGCGAAGATCGTCGACAGGATGATCGACTGGCCGAGGTAGATGCTCAGGCTGGAGCCGCCCGCGGCCAACGCCCTTGCCATCACCGGCCCCGGCGGGCGCGAGAGCGCCGCGATCGCGCCGAGATAACCAAGCGTGGCGACGGGCGCTGCCAGGATGGTCAGGACCACGCCGGGCACCGGCGGGCCCCATTGCCAGAGCGCCGCCCCGGCAAGGCTCAGCCCGACACCCGGCCCGAGGCACCAGCGCCGCGCGCGCCGCCATGATGGATGGGCGGCCTCGTCGATCATGCCCGATTTCACCGCCGCCAGCCCGAGGCAGAACCAGCCGAGCGCCGAAATGCCCTGGATCACCAGGAAGGACGGCATGATGAAGGCGAAACCGATGCTGCGGAACAGGACGGCCTCGAGGAAGCCGCCGTCGGTCAGGATCGCGCGCTCCATCGCGACGATGTCGGGCGGTGTCTCCGGCACGGCCAGCAGCAGCAGTGGCGCGATGAGGGCTTGCACAACCAGCAATGCCGCGCCGACCCGTACAAGGCGCCGCACCGGCCAGTCGCGAAACAGGTAGAGGATCGATCCGGTGACGGCGTAGATCGTCAGGATATCCCCCGGAAAGAACAGGCAGCCATGGGCGACGCCCAGGATCGCGAGCCCGATCATCCGGTTGCGGTAGAGCCGTCCGAAGGGCAGCCCGCGCCGCGCCGCCGAGCGCATGAGGAACCCGAGGCCCACGCCGAACATGAAGGAAAAAAGCCCGTAGGTCTTCAAAAGCGCCAGCCCGTTCACCAGCCACAGGGTGATGGCATCAAGGACGGTTTCGGCGACCGGGTCGGCAACGCTGCCAAGCGCGGAAAAGGCGATGAACTGGACATTGACCACGACGATGCCGAACAGTGCGAAGAGCCGAAGGTAATCGGGCATGAGCGCGCGCGGCGCTGGAACGGTTCGGGTTGTCATTGCCGGGTCTCGCCCTCGTCTGGCAGCTCGAAAAGGTCATGCACGCTGCACCCGAGTTCCCTGGCAAGTCTCAGGGCAAGGATCGTCGATGGCACGAAGACGCTGTTTTCGACCGTGTTGATCGTCTTGCGCGACACGCCGACGTTTTCCGCCAGTTGGGACTGCGTGAGGCCAGCGGCTTTCCGGCGCTCAGTCAGATACGTGACGAGTTTCATACCAGCCCCTCAGGCCCACCATGCCCATGAACAGGCAATAGGACCCGCCGGTCACAGCGCCCATCATCGGAAAGGCGGCATCCACGCTCACCCAACCCTGAGCGAGCAACATCCAGGCGACGAGATAAACGATCCAGGCGGTCGTGAAGCCGAACTTGTAGGCGCGGTTCGAGTCGGACTCTGTCCCCTCGTCCCATGCGCGCGCGAGGTTCGCCGTGCCAGCGAGAGCGCCGGTGACGACGAGAACCAGCACAAACAGCCCAGCTAGTATCGCCAGCATGAAACCCAAAGGCGCGAAAAACGCCGGCATGACCAACGTCAGGGCTGCATAAAGCCAGAACATGACCCCAAAGGCCGCCATCGCGGCGCTCCAGATCAACGACAGTCTTGGTGCTGAAATCACAACGCCCCCGATTTGTAACCTGTAGGTGACATTAGCACGCGAATCGACTAGTGTCACCTACAGGTTACACAGATGGGATTGGCGACACCAATGCCAAGATCACGATCCATAGGGCTGACCAGCTTCATGGGCATTCTCATCGGAATGGGACTTGGTCAGGTAATCTCGTTCGTCTTTGTCGCAGGCGAAACATGGATGATCGTCGACAAATTGTTGTTTGGCGTTGGCATCGGGGTCGGCCTCTCCGCCCTGGTCAATGCAGTCTTCAAGCGCCTTGTCAGACATACGGAATAAAGTCTCCAGGGCGCTGGTGATTTCTCATGCGGATACCTTTCGTGGCATGAAAATCGACTCGGACCACTACCATGGGCTCGATCTGCTTCGCTGCTTGGCCTTGCTGCTCGGTGTGATCTTTCATTCCGCAATGCCCGTACTGACACCCGAATATCTTGGTTTGCCGTCAAACCGGTTCGAGATCGAACCCGCCCGCGCTCTTGGCCTCTTCGTCGTGTGGAGTCACATCTGGCGAATGCCGATGTTCTTCTTGTTGGCCGGGTTCTTTGCGCAGATGGTCCTATTGCGCAGGGGTCCCAAGGCGTTCTTGAAGGATCGTGGAATCCGGATTTTCGGGGTTCTTCTGGTATTCTGTGTCGTCTTCGCGGCCCTGTCGGGCGGTAGTCCGCTTGAGCTTGGACACCTCTGGTTTCTGTGGTTCCTGACCATGATGTGCGTCCTCGCGGCAGGCTTGTGGCATTTTCCATCGAATCTGGTCGAGAGAATGATCCATTGGACGAAAGCCAGCACTCCTCGGCTTGCCGTGCTGGTCCTGCCAGTCGCCTTGATGAATTCCGTCGGGCGCAACGGCATTGGCAACATCGTCCCAATGACGGTGCTTGACCCGCAATTCGGCGCATTCTTCTACTTCTGGAGTTTCTTTCTAATCGGCCAAGCACTCTGGCTTGGGCGCACTCTGATCGAAGACCTGGCGATGGTTCGGGTCTATGGTCCATTTCTCTTGGGCGGTTCGATCCTTGCCATTCTGTTGGGTGGTTGGCCAGCAAGTACCATCGCATTTCAGCTTGCCGCAGCGGCAGCGACCCTGATGCTCATCTTCGGATTGATCGGTGTAACACACGCTTTCTTGAGCAAACCTAACCGCCTTGTAAGCTTCGCAGTCTGCGCCTCGTATCCCGTCTACATCGTCCATGTCTGGCCGGCGGTTACGCTGACCATCGCCTTCCTCGACTTGGGATTCGATAGCACCGTGGCGGTCATTTGCAGCTCGATAATCACGACAATGGTAAGCTTGGTGATCTATGTTCTCCTTGTTCGCCATACACCTGTGGACTGGTTGTTCAGCGGCTACCGAAATTCGTGGTTCAAGCTGCCGTGGCGGGCAAACGGTTGGTCGTGACACACAGAATTATCGTCCGAGTGCTTGCTTGTGATCCGGTTCAGGATTGCTTGCGACCGTCCAGCATCCTGACAAGACCGTGTCACGGGCGTGTGAACACCGACAGCGCCAGCGTCAGCATCTCGCGGATGCGGGCGGGGTCCTCGCCCGAGGCGCGCTGCGTGATGGCGAGCGCGACCTGCTCGCCGAGGTACTTGGCCCCGGCCTCGACCGACAGGGCGCCGGGCCAGTCCCCCGCATCGCGGCGGGACCCGAGAAACGCCGCATAGGCCGCCTGCGCGGCTGAGTCGATCTCCTCCACCCGCGCGCGCGTCTCCGGCCCCAGCCGGTGCTTGCCCGCGCGCATCTTGTAGAACAGGCAGCCGGTTTCCATCCGCGGATC
>CBFIFZ010000002.1:0-44457 GCA_965661995.1 Roseicyclus sp. | reverse complement strand
CCGAACGGAAAAGGACATCGACCAGATGTGCGCCAGTTCCTGGGCCTGGGTTTCCAACACCGAGGCGCAGGCATGAACCGGCGCGCGCTGATCACCGGGGCGGCGGGGTTCATCGGCTATCACCTGTCCGCGCGCCTGCTGGCCGACGGTTGGGAGGTGATCGGGCTGGACGCGCTGACCGACTATTACGACGTCCGGCTCAAGGAACGGCGGCAGGCGATGCTGCTGCAATCGGCAGGCTTCCGCGCGGTGAACGAGCGGATAGAGACACCGGGCGTGCTGCATGACCTGATGGAGGAGACGCGGCCCGACGCGGTGATCCATCTCGCGGCGCAGGCCGGGGTGCGTTACTCGATCGACAACCCCGAAAGCTATGTGGAGGCGAACCTGGTAGGCACCTTCCGCCTGCTCGAAGCGATGCGGGCCTTTCCACCGGCGCACAGCCTTCTGGCCTCGACCTCGAGCGTCTATGGCGCGAATACCGAGATGCCCTACGCCGAGACGCAGAAGGCCGACACGCAGATGTCCTTCTACGCGGCCACCAAGCAGGCGAACGAGGCGATGGTGCATTCCTATGCGCATCTCTACGACCTGCCGGTGACGATGTTCCGCTTCTTCACGGTCTACGGTCCCTGGGGGCGGCCCGACATGGCGCTGTTCAAGTTCACCCGCGCGATCCTCGAGGGCGATCCCATCGAGGTCTACAACCATGGCGACATGAGCCGGGACTTCACCTATGTCGATGACCTGGTGGATGGGATCGTAAGGTTGATCGACGTCGCGCCGATGCGTCCCTCCGATGCGTCCGAGGTGCCCAAGGGCGACAGCCTCAGCCCGGTCGCGCCCTTCCGGATCGTGAACATCGGCAATTCCGAACCGGTCCGCTTGCTCGACTTCATCGAGGCGATCGAGGCCGCGACGGGCACCACTGCCGAGAAGTGCTTCATGGAGATGCAGCCCGGCGACGTGCCCGCGACATGGGCCGATGCCACCCTGCTGAAGTCGCTGACGGGCTACGCGCCGCAGACGCCGGTGTCCGAGGGTGTCGCCCGTTTCGTCACCTGGTATCGCGACTATCACGGAATTTGATCCGCTCATCGCGAAGCGGTGATTTCATTGTAATCATTACAGAAAAACCTGCCCCGGGTCACGGCAGCGCGACCTTCTCTGACGCAGGCGTGAGGGCGGTGCGCAGGTTTGGGACATATGTGCAAATTCGCACCAAAATCTCGCATCTTTCCGTCTTTCGTGAATTGAATGAGAGCGACCGGAGGCGCATCTCTGGCTCATCGAAAGGCACACAGCCTGACTTCGAGACACCCCAGAGGGCCTTGGGCCCCAGACACGAAACCAAAAGGAAACTCACATGAAACGCTTCATCATCACCGCCGCACTCGTCGCCGCAACGGCCGCTCCTGCCTTCGCCAACAACGCAAGCTTGGTCATCGACAAGCTCAACATGGGCGCCGCCGGCGGATCGGATGTCATCGAGGTCGGTCCCAACGGTCCTGTCCTCGGCACGAGCGTATCGACGCGCGGCGACGGCGCGGTCGCCTTTGCCGTGCGCCACTTCAACGCCTCGGTCGACAGTGCGGCCGAGCGGATCGATGCGGAAACGGTGACCTCGTTCTCCGGCACGCCGGCGCATGGAGCCGACATCTTCGAGCAACTGCGCCTTGCCGACGACACCAACTGAGCCGGAGACCTCTCCCTCTCCGACCGAGCCGACGGCCTCGCCCCATCCGGGCGGGGCCGTTTTTTGTCAGACGAGGCCCGCGCGCAGACAGTCGTGCAGATGGAGGATGCCAAGCGGCGTCCGATCCTCGCCCGTCACGAAAAGCGCGGTGATCTTGTTCTCGGACATCACGGCCAGCGCTTCCGCCGCGAGGAGGTCCGGCGCGATCACGCGGGGCGAACGGGTTGCAACTTCCCCGGCGCGCCGGTCCATGAGGTGGTCCATGTTGCGCCGCAGGTCGCCGTCCGAGATCACGCCCACGAGGCGACCGCCCTCGGTCACTCCGGCGATGCCGAAGCCCTTTTCGCTCATGACGACGAGCGTTTCGGACATCGGCGCGCCGGCCTCGACCAGCGGCAGCGAGCCCGCCCCATGCATCAGCTGCGCCACCTTGGAAAGCTGTGCGCCCAGCTTGCCGCCGGGATGGAATGTGCGGAACTGCTCGGGCAGGAAGCCGCGCCGCTCCATCGTCGAGACGGCCAGCGCATCGCCAAGCGCCAGCGTCAGCGTCGTCGAGGTGGTCGGCGCCATGCCGATCACGCAGGCCTCGGGTGCGGGCGGCAGGACCAGGCGGTAATCGGCGGCCTTCATCAGCGTGCTGTCGGGACGGCCCGAGATTGCCACCATTGGGATATCGAACCGGGCGACATGGGCGATGATGTCCTTCAACTCCGCCGTTTCGCCGGAGTTGGAAATCAGGATGGTCAGGTCACCGGGCATGACCATGCCGAGGTCGCCGTGGCTTGCCTCGGCGGGGTGGACGAAGGCCGCGGGCGTGCCGGTCGAGGCGAAGGTCGAGCTGATCTTGCGCGCGATATGGCCCGACTTGCCGATCCCCGACAGGATCACGCGGCCCTTCGTGTCGAGGATCGCCTCGACGGCGGGGGCGAAATCCTCGGGCAGGGCCTCGGCCATGGCGGTGACGGCCTGCCCCTCGGTCGTGAGGACACGCGCGGCGGTGGCGCGGATCGCGGCTTTCTGATCGTCGGTCATGGGCGTCCCTTAGCCCAAGGCCGCCCGCTTGGCGAGAGGGGGGATTTCCCGACCCCTCGCGCTCTGGCACAAGGGGCCGACGCCATCGCGGAGCCCTCCATGAACCGACGTTTCGGCCAGCAGCCCGACCCGCGCCTGCGCTATACGCCGCGACCGGGCGTCTACGCCATCATCGAGGCGGGTGACGGCATCCTCGCCACCTTCCAGGAAGAACCGCGGCCGGAACTTCAGCTGCCCGGGGGCGGGATCGACCCGGGCGAGCAGCCGCTCGTCGCGCTGGCGCGCGAGGTGATGGAGGAAACCGGCTACATCATCCACTCCGCCCGGCGGCTGGGGATGTTCCACCGCTACACCTACATGCCGGAATACGATCTGCATGCGCAGAAGCTGTGTCATATCTACCACGCCCGCCTCGGCCCCCGTCTCGGCGAGCCGACCGAGGCCGGGCATGCCGCGGTCTTCCTGCCGTGGGACGTGGCCGAAGAGCGGCTTGCCGTGTCGGGCGACAGGTTCTTCGTACAGCGCTTTCGCTTGGCTCGAGGGTTTCAGCCGATAGCCGGGCGGTAGGACAGAAGAAGAGCCGAGGCATCATCGGGAAAATTCGCGGTTCCCGCGAAGCGCGCCAGCCCATCCTCCAGCGCCGAGAGGAAATGCAGCCCGCGGTGCGGGGCTGCGGCCCTGACCAGCTTGATCAGCCCCTCCTCCTCCAGCGCGCCGCCCCCGGCACCGGGGCATTCGACAAGACCGTCGGAATAGACCAGCACGCGGTCGCCGGGGTGCAGGGCCACGTCGAACCTGTCGTAGATTGCCCTGTCGATCAGCCCGATGGGCAGGCCGCCGGGACCCACGAACTCGAACGAACCATCCGCGCGCAGGACCAGCGGGTGGGGGTGGCCCGCCTGCACCATCGACAACCGGCCCGTGGGAATGTCGAGAAACCCGAGCCCCAGCGTGAAGTAGCGGTCCGAGCGCATCTCGCTCAGGATCATCCGGTTCAGCCGCGCGGCGGCCTTGTCGGGCGAGACCGCGCGAAACCCGCCATCGGCACGGCGGGCCAGCGCGATGTTCTGATCGGGGCTTGCCGCGCTCAGGATGCCCGCGACGCGGGCCGCGATCATCGCCGAAGCGACGCCATGGCCCGACACGTCGAGCCCGAAGATGCCCACGGTATCCCCCTCGACCGGGAAGGCGCCGACCATGTCGCCCCCGATATGGCCCGAGGCCTTGAGCCAGAGCGACACGTCGACCGGCCCGTAGCGCCGCGCGCGGTCCTGCATCTGCGCGCGCTGCAGGCGCCGCGCCTCGTCGAGGTCGGTGTCGAGCGCGTCGTAGAGCGTGCGCAGCTCGCCCAATGCGCCGGTCAGAAGCCCGTTCTTCTCCACGAGGTCGCGCTGCATGGCGACGATCCGCGCGCCCGCGTTCAGCCGCGCGCGCAGCTCGGGCGGGCGCACGGGCTTGGTGAGGAAATCGTCGGCCCCCGCCTCCAGCCCCTCGGTCAGGGCGGCGTCGCCGGTCTTGGAAGTCAGCAAGATGACATAGGCATAGCCCGCGCGCCGGTTGGCCCTGAGATGGCGGCAGAAGGCGGGGCCGGTCAGGCCCGGCATCACCCAATCGCTGATGACCAGCCCGATCGAGGGATCGAGCGCGGCGGTCATCGCCTCATGGGCGGTGCCGCACTCGACCACCTCGTGCCCCCAGCGGCGCAGGAGTGACGCCAGAAGCACCCGCTGCGCGCGGCTGTCGTCGATGACCAGCACGCGCCGGGGCGCGGCGGCGGTGGTGCGGGGCCAGGTCAGGTGATCGGGAGCGTGCAGCATGGGCGGGCCTGTCGGAACATGCTGCACGTCCTGCACCGTGAGGGGTTAAGCGCAGGTGAATGCTCAAAGTCGATCTGTAAGGGCAGATGTTGGAAACCCCCCGTTAACTTCCGGGGGCTAACGTGAGGGCCCGAACAACAGGAGGCCGCGACCGTGATCGACCGGGATCGTCTGAACGCCCTGCGCACCGACATCGGCGAAGAGGATTTCGCCGACGTCGCCTATCTTTTCGTCCATGAAATCGGCGAAAAGCTCACCAGCCTGCAGGCTGCACCAGGCGCCGCCACGGCGGATGATTTCCACTTTCTCCGCGGCAGCGCCGTGAACCTAGGCCTGACCCACTTCGCCGAGGCCTGCACAACGGCCGAGAGGGCCTGCCGGGCCGGGCAGCCGCCCGACATCACGGGCGTCGCCGCCGCCTTTGCCGCCGCCATGGCGGCGCTTGCCCACGACCTGCCCGCGGTCGCCGACGCCGCATGATGCATGCTGACACGGCGCAGGCACCTGCGGCCGCGCCCGTCAGATCAGGAAATCGGCCAGAACCTCGTCCGTAGTGATGTCGCGGAACCCGAACCCGCGCGAGGTCACGCGCTCGACCATCGCGTCGAAATTCGCCGGGTCGTCGGTCTCGATCCCGATCAGGACCGACCCGAAATTGCGGCTGTTCTTCTTGAGATATTCGAAGCGCGCGATGTTGTCCCCCGGACCCAGCAGGTCAAGGAAATCGCGCAGCGCACCGGGGCGCTGGGGCAGGCGCAGGATGAAGTATTTCTTCAACCCCTGCCAGTTCTGCGCGCGTTCCTTGACCTCGGGCAGACGCTCGAAATCGAAGTTGCCGCCGGATGTGACGCAAACCACGGTCTGCCCCGCGATCTCGTCCCGCATCTCCTCCAGCACGTCGACCGACAGGGCACCGGCGGGTTCCAGCACGATCCCCTCGATGTTCAGCATCTCCTGGATCGTGACGCAGATCCTGTTCTCGGGCGCGATCTTCACGTCCCGCGCCGCGACCCGGCGCAGCACCTCGAAGGTGCGGTCACCGATCCGCGCCACGGCGGCGCCATCGACGAAGGTGTCGGTGATCGGGATGGTCTGCGGCGCCCCCGTGCGCAGCGCCGCGGTCAGGCTGGCGCCCCCCGCGGGTTCCACCAGCGTGATTTTCGTCTCGGCGCCCACGGCATCAAGGAAAGAGATCATCCCCGCCGACAACCCGCCACCGCCCACCGGCAGGATCAGCCGGTCGGGCGCGCGGCCCATCTCCTCGATCATCTCGACCGCGACCGAGGCCTGCCCCTCGATCACGTCCGGGTCGTCGAAGGGCGAGAGGAAATGCGCGCCGCGCGCCTCGCAATCGGCCTTGGCTGCGGCCAGTGTCTGGTCGAAGAAATCGCCCGTCAGCACGATCTCGACCGCGCCGCCGCCGAAGGTCTTGGTCTTGAGGATCTTCTGCTCGGGCGTGGTGACCGGCATGTAGATGCGCCCCTTCACCCCGAAATGCGCGCAGACGAAGGCCACGCCCTGCGCATGGTTACCAGCGCTGGCACAGACGAACTCGGCCGCTTCGGGGTTGGCCGCCAGCACCTTGCGCATGGCGTTGAACGCACCGCGCAGCTTGTAGGAGCGGACCGGCGACAGATCCTCGCGCTTCAGCCAGATGTCGGCGCCGAAGCGTTCGGAGAGATGCACGTTCCGCTGCAGCGGCGTGGGCGGGAAGAGGCCGCGCAGGTTGCGCGTCGCGGCCCAGGCGTTCTCGGCGAAATCACTCATGCCGCCCGGCCTGCCGGAACTGCGCGGCGCTGTCCAGCATCAGTTGAGCTGACGGCCTTCGACGAGATTGCCGTAGAGCGTGGTCATCAGCGCGAGATTGACCAGCAATTGCAGCCAGGAGACGAGGCCGTTGACGATCTGACCGGGCACCGTCAGCACGCGCTGCTCCTCCATCATTCCGAAGGTCTCGACCGGGACGGTCTGGCCGAAAATGACAAGGATCGCCTGCTGGATCACGCCCGCCACCAGCGCGATCACGATCAGCGGCAGCAGGATCTGGCTGGAAACGGGCCGTGTCACGGCCCAGCTTTCGCCGATGGTCATCCTCTCGCCCAGCGCGGCGGCAGGCAGGACAAGACCGATGCGCGTGGCCAGCCAGCTGACCCCGAAGACAAGGCCAATGCCGAAGAACAGCGCGACCGCGGGCGATTGCGTGGCGGTCACCACGATGAACATCACGATGAGCGCCGCGATCATGGCGAGGATCAGGACAAGACCCACCTTGAAGGCGCGCCCGAAATAGGAGGCGATCCTGTCGCCGCGCCAGCGCGGAAAAAAGCCGCCGTCGAATTCCTCGAGCAGGACATAGCGATGCCAGGCGACCGCGGCCCAGCAATAGACGACGACGACCAGCGCGATGAGGCCAAGCAGGCCAAGGACCGTGCCGCCGCCGGGGTTCTCGATGGTTCGGGGCGAGAAATCACCGCCCAGAAGCAGGACGAAGCCGATCAGGGGCAGAAGAAACAGCGGCAAGGTCAGCTGCGCTGCCTGCCTCAGGTTGCCGAAAACCTGCTGCACGACGTGCCGCAGCAACTGATACCCGTAATCCATCGTACCCTCCGGTCACCTTGCCCACGGATTGAAAACCCGGTATCGCCCGCGCGGTCAACGAAAAACCCGACGGAGTCTGCCCCATGTCCGCGCCAAAGAAAGTGGTCCTTGCCTATTCCGGTGGCCTGGACACCTCGATCATCCTGAAATGGCTGCAGACGGAATACGGCTGCGAGGTGGTGACCTTCACCGCGGACCTCGGCCAGGGCGAAGAGCTGGAACCGGCGCGGGCCAAGGCCGAGATGCTGGGCATCAAGCCCGAAAACATCTTCATCGAGGACCTGCGCGAGGAATTCGTGCGCGACTTCGTCTTCCCGATGTTCCGCGCAAACGCGCTCTACGAGGGGCTGTACCTGCTCGGCACGTCAATCGCGCGGCCGCTGATCTCCAAGCGGCTGGTCGAGATCGCGGCCGAGACCGGGGCCGATGCCGTCAGCCACGGCGCGACCGGCAAGGGCAATGACCAGGTGCGGTTCGAGCTGTCGGCCTACGCGCTGAACCCCGAGATCAAGGTGATCGCGCCCTGGCGGGAATGGGACCTGTCGAGCCGGACGAAGCTTCTGGAATTCGCGGAACAGAACCAGATCCCCATCGCCAAGGACAAGCGCGGCGAGGCGCCCTTCTCGGTCGATGCGAACCTTTTGCACACCTCCTCCGAGGGGAAGGTGCTGGAGAACCCCGGCGAGGAAGCGCCCGATTACGTCTACCAGCGCACCGTCCACCCCGAGGATGCGCCGGATGCGCCCGAGATGGTGGAAATCACCTTCGAACGGGGCGACGCCGTGGCCATCAACGGCGAGGCGATGTCGCCCGCCACGATCCTGACGAAGCTCAACGAGCTTGGCGGCAAGCATGGCGTCGGGCGGCTGGACCTCGTGGAGAACCGCTTCGTCGGCATGAAGTCGCGCGGCATCTACGAGACGCCCGGCGGCACGATCCTGCTGGAAGCGCATCGCGGGATCGAGCAGATCACGCTGGATTCAGGCGCGGGTCACCTGAAGGATTCCATCATGCCCCGCTATGCGGAGCTGATCTACAACGGCTTCTGGTTCTCGCCCGAGCGCGAGATGCTGCAGGCGCTGATCGACAAATCGCAGGAGCACGTCACCGGCACCGTCCGCGTGAAGCTCTACAAGGGCTCGGCCCGCACGGTCGCGCGCTGGTCGGATCATTCGCTTTATTCCGAGGCGCATGTGACCTTCGAAGAGGACGCGGGCGCTTACGATCAGACCGACGCGCAGGGCTTCATCCAGCTCAACGCGCTGCGTCTGAAGTTGCTGGCCGCGCGGAACCGTCGCCTGAAAGGCTGACACGCCGCTACGTCGCGATTGCAGGATTGCCCCGGCCCGCCTAGCGATAGTGCGGGCCGGTTTCGGTTCGGCCCCAGCATCGGAGCCGCGCCCATGACCCTGACCGATCTCGCCACCCGCATCCGCGAGGGCCTTTCCGGCCAGACCTTCGACGGGTCGCTGAAATTCGACTGCGGGGATGACGGGGTAATCGTGCTGGCCGACGGCACGGCCACGACCGAGGATCGAGAGGCCGATTGCACGATCCGCCTCAGCCGCGAGAACCTGATCAAGCTGCTGGTCGGAGAGCTGAACCCGATGACCGGCGTCATGATGGGCAAGCTGCAGGTGTCGGGCGACATGGGCGTCGCCCTCGGCCTCGGGCGTTTGCTTGCCCGCTGAGCGACAGGGGCGGCGCCCACCGGCACCGCCCCCGATGGTGGCTTACTGCGCGGTGATGACCGTCATCACCAGATTGCCGTCGATGCGGATCGGCCCGTCCTCGGTGGCGCCGAGGGTGTATTCGAAGCCGCCTGTCATCGTGCCGCCGTCCTCGCCGTGCACCATGAGCATCAGCATCTCGCCCGGCTGGACCTCTTCCATCAGGATCGCGGCGACATCGGTGTTCTCGCCCTCGCGCAGCGGCGCGTAGCCCACCACCGGGCCGGGCGCCATGTCGGCGTCGGTGCGGTGCACGACCATCCAGCCATTGGCCGGTGCGACAACGGACGCGGCGGTGACGATGCCGCCCGAAACGCTCTGATCGACGGCTTCCACCATCGGCGCCATCGCGTGGCCAGCGGCAAGTGCCGCTCCGGCGGACAGGGCAAGGGCGGCGGTTGCGGTCAGAAAGCGGGTCATTGGATATCCTCCATGCGGTTGACGCGGGCCTTCTCTGGCCCTGCGCTCATAGCCACGGAGGAACCGGGCGGCAGGTTTCACCACCGCCCGATTTTTTCATCAGAGTGTCGCGGCCAGTCGGCTGCCCTGGTCGATGGCGCGCTTGGCATCCAGTTCCGCGGCGACATCCGCGCCGCCGATCACATGGCAGTGGATGCCTTCGGCTTGAAGCGCATCGGCAAGGCTGCGCTCAACCTCCTGCCCGGCGCACAGAACCACGGTGTCGACCTCGATCAGCGTGGGGTTCTCCCGCGCCTCGCCGAAACTCACATGCAGCCCACGCGCGTCGATCTTCTCGTAATTCACGCCGGTGACCGTCTTCACCCCCTTCATCTTGAGGCTCGCGCGGTGGATCCAGCCGGTCGTCTTGCCAAGCCGCTTGCCGGGTTTCTCGGCCTTGCGCTGGAGAAGCACCACCGCGCGCGCGGCAGGCTCGGGCCGCGGCCCCTCGGGTGCCAGCCCGCCACGGTGATCGGCGGGGTCGGCGACCCCCCATTCCCGGCGCCACAGCTCGGGCGCTTCGGTCGGACTTTCGCCCTCGTGCACCAGGTATTCGGCCATGTCGAACCCGATGCCGCCCGCACCGATGACCGCCACGCGGCGCCCCACCGGCGCCTTGCCCGCAAGCACGTCGACATAGCTCAGCACGTTCGGCCCGTCTTGTCCCGGAATGCCGGGATCGCGCGGGGTGACTCCGGTGGCGACGATCACCTCGTCGAAACCGCGCAGATCCTCGACAGAGGGCGCGGTCCCCAAGCGCAGATCGACGCCGCGGCGGTCGAGCATGGTGGTGAACCAGTCGACAAGGCCCACGAACTCCTCCTTGCCGGGGATGGTCTTGGCCATGTTGAGCTGCCCGCCCACTTGCCCGGCCTTGTCCCAGAGCGTCACGGTATGCCCGCGCTCGGCGGCGGTGATCGCGGTTGCCATGCCGGCGGCCCCCGCGCCCACGACCGCGATGCGCTTGGGCATGTCGGCGGGCTCGTAGCGGAGATCGGTCTCGTGGCAGGCGCGGGGGTTGACGAGGCAGGATGTCAGCTTGCCCGAAAAGGTGTGATCGAGACAGGCCTGGTTGCAGGCGATGCAGGGGGCGATCTCGTCCGCTTTCCCCTCCATCGCCTTCTTCACGAAAGCGGCGTCGGCAAGGAAGGGGCGCGCCATGCTGACCATGTCGGCGCAGCCCTCCGCCAACACCTCCTCGGCCACGTCCGGCATGTTGATCCGGTTCGAGGTGATGACCGGGATGCCGACCTTGCCCATCAGCTTTTGCGTGACCCAGGCAAAGCCCTTGCGCGGGACGGACGTGGCGATGGTCGGGATGCGTGCCTCGTGCCAGCCGATGCCGGTGTTGAGGATGGTGGCGCCCGCCGCCTCGATCGCCTGTGCCAGTTGCACGACCTCCTCATGGGTGGAACCGTCGGGCACGAGGTCGATCATCGACAGTCGGTAGATGATGATGAAATCCAGGCCCACCGCCTCGCGCGCGCGGCGCACCACCTCGACGGGAAGGCGCATCCGGTTCTCGTAGGACCCGCCCCAACGGTCGGTGCGCTTGTTGGTGTGGGTCACGAGAAACTGGTTCAGGAAATACCCCTCGGACCCCATGATCTCGACACCGTCATAGCCAGCCTCGCGGGCGCGGACGGCGGCGGTGACGATATCGGCGATCTGCTTCTCGATCCCGTCCTCGTCCAGCTCTTTCGGCGGGAAGGGTGAGATCGGCGACTTGATCGGCGAGGGGCCGACGCAATCGGGCGAATAGGCGTAACGCCCGGCGTGCAGGATCTGCATGGCGATCTTGCCGCCCGCACCGTGGACGGCATCGGTGACGATGCGGTGGTTGGCGATGTCCTGCGCGGTGTAAAGCCCAGCCGCACCGGGAAAAACGCCGCCTTCCTTGTTGGGAGCCATGCCGCCGGTCACGATCAGCGCGACCTCGCCACGGGCGCGTTCGGCGTAGAACTCGGCCACGCGGGGCCAGTCCTTGGTCTCTTCCAGCCCGGTGTGCATGGAGCCCATGAGCACCCGGTTCTTCAGCGTCGTGAAGCCCAGGTCGAGCGGTGTCAGCAGATGCGGATATCCTGTGTCGGTCATGCCATTCCTCCCCGGTTCGCAGAGCTAAGCGACCCGGGGCCCACCTGTCACGCGAAACGCGGCGTCAGGGCGCGATACCCGCCGGGTCAGCGGCCTCCGGTCTCGGCGCAATGGCGGCGGAAGGCGCGCTTCAACATCTCGAGCTCGTCCCGCATCAGGGCCAGTTCCGCCCGGATATCCTCGTCGAGCGGAGCGCCCGACATCAGCGTGATGCGGTCCAGAACCTCGCCGGTCGAGACCGACCGCAGCGCAATCACCCTCACGCCATCGCCGATCACCTCGGCCGGAAGGTCAAGGGCCACGCGCCAGCTGGTCGCGCGGTCGGGGTCCGGGCTGACCGAGGCTGTGGCGATCACGCGGCCTTCGACCACGGCCTGGATGCCCGCCCCGTCGGCAGCGGTCATCAACCCTTCGTATCGCCCGCCCGACAGGCGCACCCGTGTGAGGCTCTCAGGTTCCATCACTGCACGTCCTCCGTCAGAAATCGGCCCGTGGCGCGCGGATCATCACCATGTCCCAAAGCGCGATCCGGTTCATCTCCGGCCTTTCGAGGATGAGGTCGAGCCAGGCCTTCTCGACACGCTTCTCGTTGATCTCGGAATAGGCGAGATCGAAATCGGCCACGCCGAGGTCATCCTCGAAGCTGAACTGCCGCACGATCTGCTCGAGGTTCGGCCCGTGCTGCACGTTGAGCCGGGCGTAGATTTCCAGCGGCTGCTCGCGGCTGACCCGGAGATGAACGCTGAAGTAATGGTTGAGGGTCAGTCCGCGGATCGCCGCGTCTGGCAGGTCCTGGACAAGCGACAGGAACGAACCGTCGAAGCGGTACACCTCGAGCACGAGGCCGAAGACCGGGCCGGCGATGCCTGCCGGGACGGGATCCTGGCGCAGACCGACATCCGCCTGCGTGGCATCGTGAAAAAGGGTGACACCGGCACCGATGGGCAAGGGCGAGCCGAAATCGACATGTCCGCGGGGATGGATCTTCTGGCGCCAGGGCGCCGAACGCTCGGCCCAGTCGCACTGGTCGGGCCGCTGGATGCCATCGGCCGCACCGACCCGCGCCAGCAGCTCGGTTTCGGCCGTTCCGACCATGCGATCGAGGCTGTCGCGCAGCGACAGGAATTCACCGTGCATCGACGCAAGGTCACGCGTCGTGAGGGTGGCGGGCGATTTCATGGCTCTGCTCCAGCGACTGACGTTCTGCGCGGGGCCAAACCGTCCGAGGAAACCAATACGATCGTGACTCATACAACATTCTCCTAACCCCAAATGGTCCCGAAACGCAGGGACCTGCGGACTAGCCCTATCCGAATATCCTTCGAAACAGACCCACATTCCACAGCGGGTCGGCCTCGAGCGGCAAATTCCGCGGAGAAACTTGCGCGGGCGCAACGGAGGGCGGAGGGGCGAAGCCGGGTGTCGCCGGGTTCGCAGCCTGCACGGCGGCCACGAAGGACCTCAGAATGGCAAGACTCTGTTCACGGTCGAGTGCCCGGTCCTCGAGCGCGAGGACTGAAAGCGTCGCGATGCGCGGCCCCACGTCCATGTAGGCGCGCCAGTAGTCGGGCTGCACGCCCTCGACCGCGGCGGCGCTCGTGTCGCTGGCATGCAGAAGGAAGGCGTCGCCGACCGTTGCAGTCTCGAGGATCTGAACGCTCGCGGGGTCGCCGACGCGGCTCAGGAGCGCCAGGCCCTCGGGCGAGCGGAAGAAGCTGTCGAGAACGGGCAGGCTGTCCGCAAGCCGCCCGCCCTCGGACGGGGCCGAGATTGCCGCGGTCAGCAGCGCGGGGCTTTGCGGCTGGACCGCGCGGCGCGAATTTGCGATGGCCGCGCAATTTCCGAGCAGGACGAAGCCCGTGTCTCCGGTGTCCCGCGTCGCAGTGGGATCGACGCAGAAGCCCTCGGGGCCCGTCACCACGATCTGGTCCGCCGTCACCGATGCACTGGCCGGCGCCTCGGCCGGGCGCCCCAGGCCGAGCCCCCCGCCGCAGGCCGCCAGAAGCAGGCAGGCCGCCACGAGGGCGGCCCGCAGGGTCAGATCAGATATCGGCGTAGACATGCTTCTCTTCGGCGCCGCCGGGATGGGTGGTCGCGCCCTTCACCGCCGGGCCGACCAGCTGCGCGTATTTCCACAGCGCGCCGGTGGCGTAGATCGTCTCGCGCGGGCCGGCCCAATCCTTGGCGCGGGCGGCAAGCTCGTCATCGCTCAGCGCGACCGACAGATCGCCGGTGATCGCATTGATGGTGATCATGTCGCCGTCCTTGAGCAGGCCGATGGGCCCGCCGACCGCCGCCTCGGGGCCGACATGGCCCACGCAGAAACCGCGCGTCGCGCCCGAGAAGCGGCCATCGGTGATCAGCGCGACCTTCTTGCCCATGCCCTGGCCGGACAGCGCGCTGGTCGTGGCCAGCATCTCGCGCATGCCGGGGCCGCCCTTGGGCCCCTCGTTGCGGATCACGATGACCTCGCCCTCTTCGTAGGCGCGGCTTTTGACCGCCTCGAAGGCGTCCTCTTCGCATTCGAACACGCGTGCCGGGCCCGTGAAGACCTGGTTCTCGGCCGGGATGCCCGCGACCTTCACGATCGCGCCCTCGGGGGCGAGGTTGCCCTTGAGGCCGACAACACCGCCGGTCTTGGTGATCGGTGTGGCCGCCGGGTAGATCACACGGCCATCGGCCTCGCGCTCGATCAGGTCTATCTCCTCGCCCATCACGCGGCCCGTGGCCGTCATGCACTCCTCGTGGATCAGGCCGATCTTGCGCAGTTCCTTCATCACGACGGGAACGCCGCCCGCTTCGTAAAGGTCCTTTGCGACGTATTGGCCACCCGGCTTCATGTCGACGAAATAGGGGGTGTCGTGGAAGATGTCGCAGACGTCGAAGAGGTCGAACTCGATACCCGCCTCATGCGCGATCGCGGGCAGGTGCAGGCCCGCGTTCGTCGAGCCGCCGGTGCAGGCGACGACGCGCGCGGCGTTTTCCAGCGACTTGCGGGTGACGATGTCACGCGCGCGGATGCCCTTCTCCAGCAGCATCATCACCGCCTCGCCCGAGGCGACGCCGTACTGGTCACGGCTCTCGTAGGGCGCGGGCGCGCCCGAGGAGTTGGGCAGCGCAAGGCCGACCGCCTCGGAGACGCAGGCCATTGTGTTCGCGGTGAACTGGCCGCCGCAGGCCCCCGCCGAGGGGCAGGCGACGCGCTCGATCACGGCGAGTGCCTCGTCCGAGAGGTTGCCGGCCTGGTGCTGGCCCACGGCCTCGAACACGTCCTGAACGGTAATGTCCTTGCCATCGAGGCGGCCCGGCAGGATCGAGCCGCCGTAGATGAAGACCGACGGCACGTTGAGGCGAACCATCGCCATCATCATGCCCGGCAGCGACTTGTCGCACCCGGCAAGGCCGACCAGCGCGTCGTAGCAATGGCCGCGCATCGTCAGCTCGACGGTGTCGGCGATCGCATCGCGCGAAGCGAGCGACGAGCGCATCCCCTCGTGGCCCATGGCGATGCCGTCGGTTACCGTGATCGTGGTGAACTCGCGCGGGGTGCCGTTGGCGTGCTTGACGCCCAGCTTGACCGATTGCGCCTGGCGGTTCAGCGAGATGTTGCAGGGCGCGGCCTCGTTCCAGCAGGTGGCGACGCCGACGAAAGGCTGGTGGATTTCCTCGTCGTTCAGGCCCATCGCGTAGAAATACGACCGGTGCGGCGCGCGGGACGGGCCCTCGGTCACGTGGCGGCTGGGTAGTTTCGACTTGTCCAGATTGCCCTTCGTCATGGTGCAGGCCCTCCCCTTTTCGCTTGTCTCTCGGATTGACGCGTTGCCCCTCCGAATAGACGTGCGGCGCAGGCCAGACAAGCGCGATTGCCGCATGCGGCACCTGTGTCTAGACTGCGGCCAACGAAAAGACCGCGAAGGCAGGTTCGATGCAGTACGCAGCCCATGACGACTTCGTCGCGCCCGCCCGCATGCGACCAGCACTCTGGCGCCTGCTGCTGGGGCTTTTCCTGGCGATCTGCATCTACGTTCTGGGCATCGGCGCGATCTTCCTGATTCTCGTGGCGGTAAGCGGGTTCGACGGCGCGAACCTGTGGCTCGGGCGCATGGCCTCGGACGGCACGCCGACCGCGACGCTGCTGGTTCTGGCAACCTTCATCGGAATGGCACTGGGGCCGATGCTGTCCGCACGCCTGCTGCACGGGCGCGGCATTGCCTCGCTCTTCGGGCCGCGTCGGCCGCTGATGCGCCATTTCGGCATCGGCGCCGCGGCCTGTGCGGTGGTCTACCTGCTGCTTTCCCTGCTGCCGTCGGACCTGACGCCGACGGAGAACCTGGCGCCCGTGCTCTGGGCGAGTTTCCTGCCGCTCGCACTGGTCGGGGTCCTTGTGCAGACCGGTGCGGAAGAGGTGCTGTTCCGCGGCTATATCCAGCAACAGATCGCGGCGCGCTTCACCTCGCCCGTGGCCTGGATGGTGCTTCCCTCGGCGCTCTTCGCGGTGCTGCACTACCAGCCCGGCCTGATGGGCGACAACGCCTGGCTCGTGGTCGGCGCGGTCTTCCTCTTCGCGATCCTCGCCGCGGACCTGACGGCCAGAACCGGCACGATCGGCGCGGCCTGGGGGTTCCACTTCGCCAACAACTGCGTCGCGATCCTGTTCATGGCGATGGAGGGGCCGCTGTCTGGCCTTGCGCTCTACACGGTACCGGTCAGCGACATGGCCGCCGCCGACGTGCGCCCGCTCATCTTCGTGGACATGGTGGTGACGGTCGTGGTCTGGGGCGCGATCCGGGTGGTGGTGTCCCGCGATCAGTCCAGCCGTCGCACCAATAGCTGATTGCCCGCACCGCGCTTGACCTCGAGCATCTTCAGGCTCTGGACAAGGTCGCTCAGCTTGCGCTTGCCATAGGTCCGCGTGTCGAAATCCGGGTTCGCGGCGGTGATGAACTGGCCGATCTGACCCAGCGAATACCAGTCATCTTCCTGCTCGATGCTCTCCATCGCGCGGAAGATCAGGTCGCGCGCCTCGGTCAGCGGGCGCTTGTCGTCCGGTTTGCCGTCCTCGCGCGTCTCCTTCTGGTCGGACGGCAGGATGTTCTCGACGAAGATGAACCGCTTGCAGGCCTTGCGGAAGGCGTCGGGCGTCTTCTTCTGGCCGATGCCGTAGACATCCAGCCCCTGCTCGCGGATGCGCTGCGCCAGCCGGGTGAAATCGCTGTCGGAACTGACCAGAACGAAGCCGTCGAAGCGGCCCGACAGCATCAGGTCCATCGCGTCGATGACCAGCGCGATGTCGCTCGCGTTCTTGCCCACGGTGTTGGCGGGCTGGTGATGCGGGACGATGCCGAACTCGGCCTGCACGCCCGACCAACCCTTCATGTGGGTCGAGCTGAAATCGCCGTAGATACGGCGCACGCTTGCCTCGCCGAAGCCCGCGATCTCGTCGAAGATCGCCTTGGCGTGCTTGTGAGACGTGTTGTCCGCGTCGATCAGAACCGCCAGAAGCGGTGTTTCATTGGCCATGCTCGAATACCTCCGCCTCCAGCGTGTCACAGGTCTCCCTGCCATGCCAGAGCGCCCGCATCCCCTCGGCGCGCAGCGCGTTGGTGCCGTGGATGTAGAGGGTGCCGCTGTCCGTGGGGGCCTCTACCACGGCCTCGAGCATCAGGACACCGCAAACGCGGACGGTCATCGGCTGACCGATGGAGGTCTCCATCAAACCGGTCATGGTGTCGATCGCAGGCGGTGCAAGCCGCACGAAGACATCCGTGATCCCGCCGCTTTCCGAAATCTCGATCGCCGCGACATCGCGCGGCATGATCGCCACCTCCTCACCCGCCAGCCTGTAGCGCAAGACCGGGTCGGGCGGTGCGATGCCCAGCCGGTCGGCCGGGCTTTCGGCCGCGACCGGCAGCGCCACGAAGATCACCGCAGCGCTAGACCAGCGAACGATACATGACCAGCGCATCGACATACCCCTCGGTCGGGTGGTGGAAGGCACCGGGCAGGCGGCCGACCACCTCGAACCCCGCCTTTTGCCAGATCGCGATGGCGCGGATGTTGGTCTCGACCACGAAGTTGAACTGCATCGCGCGGTAGCCCTGTGCGCGGGCCTGATCCAGCGAATGGGTCAGCATGGCGCGCGCCACGCCCTTGCCCTGCGCATCGGCCGAGGTGACGAAACCGCAGTTGCAGACATGCGCTCCGCCGCCGCCCTGGTTCGGACGGATGTAGTAGCTGCCAAGCGTGTGGCCGGCCTCGTCCTCGGCCAGGAAGACCGTCTTTTCCGGCGTGGTCCAGAGGGCGACGGCCTTTTCCGCCCCGATGTCGCGGTCGAAGGTATAGGTCTCGCCGGCGCGGAACACCGGCAGCAGCAGCGCGGCCAGTGCGTCGGCATCGCCCGCAACGGCGGGCCGGATGGAAAGGCCCGCCATGCCGCGCGGCCTATTTCGTCGCGCCGCCCGACGGGCCCAGCGTGGTCGACGGGGCACCGCCCGTCGCGACGATCTCGTCCCAGATGTCGCCAAGCCGGTCGGCGATCAGCTCGCGCGCGTCGCTGTCGTCGTCGGTGTTGTGCAGGATGAGGAAGGGCGCGACGAGCCCCGCCTCGTCGGCACAGATGAAGATGCCATCCACCACCTCGCCCCGCAGGTCGTAGCCGCCGACCGTCCAGGTCGAGCGCCCGATGAACCCGTTCGAGCCGAAGCGCTGGTTGTAGGTCTGAAAGGTCAGCTCGGAATAATCCATGCAGATGTCACGGCTGTTGACCGCGTTGAAATCCGTCACCGTCCAACCTTCGGCCAATGCGGAACCGCCAAGCGTCACCGCCAGCGCGGCACCGCCGATCAGGGCATATTTCATGGCAAAACTCCTTTCTTGCTCCCCCGGTCAGTACTGCACGACCGCGCGGATGGACTCTCCCGCATGCATGAGATCGAAGCCCGTGTTGATCTCGTCCAGGCTGAGCATGTGAGTGATCATCGGGTCGATCTCGATCTTTCCGTCCATGTACCAATCGACGAATTTCGGCACGTCCGTCCGCCCCTTGGCCCCGCCAAAGGCCGTTCCCTTCCAGACGCGGCCGGTGACCAACTGGAAGGGGCGGGTGGAAATCTCGGCGCCCGCTGGCGCGACACCGATGATGACCGACACGCCCCAGCCGCGATGCGAACATTCCAGCGCGTCGCGCATGACCTTCACGTTGCCGGTGGCGTCGAAGGAGTAATCCACCCCGCCGATCTGGTCCGCGCCGCGCTTGGTGAGGTTGACGATCTCTTGCACGACCGAGCCCTCGATCTTCGAGGGGTTGACGAAATGCGTCATCCCGAACTTGCGCGCCATCTCTTCCTTGCCGTCGTTCAGGTCGACGCCGATGATCATGTCCGCGCCCGCCATGCGCAGGCCCTGGATGACATTGAGCCCGATCCCGCCAAGGCCGAAGACGGCGGCGGTCGAGCCGATCTCGACGCCCGCGGTGTTGATCACTGCCCCGATGCCGGTGGTGACACCACAGCCGATGTAGCAGATCTTGTCGAAGGGCGCGTCGTCCCGCACCTTGGCCAAGGCGATCTCGGGCATGACCGTGTGATTGGCGAAGGTCGAGCAGCCCATGTAGTGATAGATCGGCGTGCCATCGAGCATCGAGAACCGCGTGGTGCCGTCCGGCATCAGGCCCTGGCCCTGCGTGTTGCGGATCGCGGTGCAGAGGTTCGTCTTGCCCGACAGGCAGGAGGGGCATTGCCGGCATTCCGGTGTATAAAGAGGGATGACATGGTCGCCCGGCTTCAGCGTGGTGACGCCCTCGCCCACCTCCAGCACGACACCTGCGCCCTCGTGGCCGAGGATCGAGGGGAACAGCCCCTCGGGATCGGCGCCGGAGCGGGTGAATTCATCGGTGTGGCAGATGCCGGTGGCCTTGATCTCGACCAGGACCTCGCCCGCTTTCGGGCCGTCGAGGTTGACCTCCATGACTTCCAGCGGTTTTCCGGCTTCCAATGCGACGGCGGCACGTGTGCGCATGGTCTATCCCTTCCCTGCGAGTTTGTTTTGCTCCGACCTTGTGATAATCCGACGGGGACCGCAACGGAGCATAGCCGCCATGCGACCTTCAACTGCCGTGATCGCGACATCCTTGTGTGCAATCCTTGCGCTTGCCGCCTGCAGGGACCAAAGACCTGCGCCTGACCCCGGCGTTATCATCGTGCCGGAAGCCGAGGGCGACGCCTCGCGTGTACCGGTTCCTGACAGCTGTGGTGCCGAAAGCTGGACGCACGTGATTGGACGGCACACCGACCGTCTGGACATCGCCAATCTGCCCTCGCCCGCTCGCATCATCGGACCCGATTCCGCGGTCACCATGGACTTCCTGCCCAATCGCCTGAACATTCGACATGGCGAAGATGGCATCATCACGGATATCACTTGCGGGTGACTTGCGCAGCCCCCCGATTCCCCCTATATCGCCCTCAACAGCGGCGCCCCCGGGTCCAAACCGGATGGCACCACCGGACAAGTTCGACGGGCCGCTCGGCCCGTTTTTTCGTTTCTGGAGACACCCTTGTCGGACCTGATCGCCAAGACCGCCATCGACCGGCGCATGGCCGAGATCCTGACCCCCGTCATCGAGGGCATGGGGTTCGAGCTGGTGCGCATCCGCCTGATGGGCGGCAAGACCAAGACGCTTCAGATCATGGCCGAGCGCCCGACGGGCGGGATCGAGGTGGACGAATGCGCCGAGATCTCGACCGCCGTTTCCGCGGTGCTCGATGTCGAGGACCCGCTTGACGAGGCCTATACGCTGGAAGTGTCCAGCCCCGGCATCGACCGGCCGCTGACCCGGCTGAAGGATTTCGAGACCTTCGAAGGCTACGAGGCGCGGATCGAGACGACCGACATGATCGACGGCCGCCGCCGCTTCAAGGGCGTGCTGGCCGGTGTCGAGGGTGACGAGATCCTGCTGAACATCGAGGAAGGCACCGTGGGCCTGCATTACGACTGGCTGAGCGACGCCAAGCTCGTTCTGACCGACGATCTGATCAAGGAGATGCTGCGGCAGAGAAAGGCCGCGGGCATCATCGACGAAACCAAGTTTGACGAGATCGAGGAAGTGTCCTCGGAGGCGGAGGAATAAGACAATGGCCATCACGTCAGCCAACCAGCTGGAACTGTTGCAAACCGCCGAGGCGGTGGCCCGCGAGAAGATGATCGATCCCTCGCTGGTGATCGAGGCGATGGAGGAATCCCTCGCCCGTGCCGCCAAGTCGCGCTACGGCGCGGACCTCGACATCCGGGTCAAGATCGACCGCAAGACCGGCCGCGCCACCTTTACCCGCGTGCGCACCGTCGTCGCCGATGAAGTGCTGGAGAACGAAAAGGCCGAGCTGACCGTCGCGCAGGCCAAGCCCTACCTCGACGACCCCAAGGTCGGCGATACGATCGTGGATGAGGTTCCGCCCGTGGAAATGGGCCGGATCGCCGCGCAATCGGCCAAGCAGGTGATCCTGCAGAAGGTCCGCGAGGCCGAGCGCGATCGCCAGTACGAGGAATTCAAGGATCGTGTCGGCACCATCATCAACGGTGTCGTCAAGCGCGAGGAATACGGCAACGTCATCGTCGATGTCGGCGCCGGCGAAGGCGTGTTGCGCCGCAACGAGAAGATCGGCCGCGAGGCCTATCGCAACGGCGACCGCATCCGCTGCTACGTCAAGGACGTGCGCCGCGAAACGCGCGGCCCGCAGATCTTCCTCAGCCGCACCGCGCCCGAGTTCATGGCCGAGCTGTTCAAGATGGAAGTGCCCGAGATCTACGACGGCATCATCGAGATCAAGGCCGTCGCCCGCGACCCCGGCAGCCGCGCCAAGATCGGCGTCATCTCCTACGACAACTCGATCGACCCCGTGGGCGCCTGCGTCGGCATGCGCGGCAGCCGCGTGCAGGCCGTCGTGAACGAGCTGCAGGGTGAAAAGATCGACATCATCCCGTGGAACGAGGATGCCGCGACCTTCCTCGTGAACGCGCTGCAGCCCGCCGAGGTGACCAAGGTCGTCATCGACGAGGACGCCGAGCGGATCGAGGTCGTGGTGCCCGACGAACAGCTGTCGCTCGCCATCGGCCGCCGCGGTCAGAACGTGCGGCTTGCGAGCCAACTGACCGGCCTCGACATCGACATCCTGACCGAGGAAGAGGAATCCAAGCGCCGCCAGGCCGAGTTCGAAGAGCGCACCAAGCTGTTCATGGACACTCTGGACCTGGATGAGTTCTTCGCGCAGCTGCTGGTCGCCGAAGGCTTCACCTCGCTCGAGGAAGTGGCCTATGTCGAACAGGACGAGCTGCTGGTGATTGACGGCGTCGACGAGTCGACCGCCGAAGAACTGCAGGCGCGCGCACGCGACTACCTGGAAGAGCAGAACAAGCTCGCGCTGGAAAAGGCCCGCGAGATGGGTGTCGAGGACAGCCTCATTGACTTCGAGGGCCTGACCCCCCAGATGCTGGTGGCCTTGGGCGAGGACGGCGTGAAGACGCTGGACGACTTCGCCACCTGCGCCGACTGGGAGCTTGCCGGCGGCTGGACCACCGTCAACGGCGAGCGCGTCAAGGACGAGGGCCTGCTCGAGCCCTTCGATGTCAGCCTCGAGGAAGCGCAGAACATGGTGATGACCGCCCGCGTCAAGCTGGGCTGGGTCACCATCGAGGAACTCGAGGCGCAAGCCGCCGCAGAAGCCGAGGCCGCCGCGGCCGAGGCCGAAGCAGAGGGGGCGGAGGGCTGAGGCCCTCCGGTCCGGGGCCCGAGCATGAGCCGGGGCGGTCGAGATAAGGACAGGGCCGATGGCCCGGAGCGGCGCTGCATCGCCACGGGCGAGGTGCAGCCCAAGCATGGGCTGATCCGCTTCGTGGTCGGCCCCGATGGGCAGATCGTGCCGGACCTGTCCGAGAAGCTGCCGGGCCGGGGAATCTGGGTGGCGGCCGACCGCGCCGCGTTGGAGCTTGCCGTGAAGAAGAACCTCTTCGCACGTGCAGCGAAACAGCCGGTCACCGTGCCGCCCGACCTGCCCGACCTGGTCGAGGCGGGACTCGCCCGTCGGTTGACCGATCTGATCGCGCTGTCGCGCAAGGCGGGTGAGGCCGTCGCCGGCTTCGAGAAGGTCAAGGACTGGCTGGCCACGAAACAGGTCAAGGTCCTGCTCCAGGCCACCGATGGCTCGGAGCGCGGGAAATCGAAACTGTGGACGCCTACCGGCGCCCGCTACTTCAGCGTCCTGACCGCCCGGGAATTGGGTTTGGCATTCGGACGCCAAAGTGTGATACATGGCGCGCTTGCGGCTGGCGGTCTTGCCCCTCGTGTTGTAGAGGGGGCCGCGAAACTGCAGGGCCTGCGCAAGGCAGACGGCGGAGTGACCGCCGGGAAAGACGAACGGAACGCATGAGCGACACGGACGGAAAGAAACCCCTTGGCCTCTCAGGCACGCGGTCTGGCCGCGTGAACCAGAGCTTTTCGCGCGGACGCACGAAAAGTGTCGTGGTCGAGACCAAGCGCAAGCGCGTGATGGTGCCCAAGCCGGGGCAGCAGAGCGCTGCGGCGCAGAATGCCGAGGGCGGCAAGCGTGACAAGTCCGTCCCCGACGCCGAACTCGAACGCCGCCTGAAGGCGCTGCAGGCCGCCAAGGCCCGCGAGGCCGAGGATGAGCAGCGTCGGCAACAGGAAGAGAAGGAGCGCGACGAAGAGCGCGCCCGCCGCCGCGCCGAGGCCGAGGCCAAGGAACGCGAAGAGCGCGAGCGCGAAGAGGCGCTGAAGGCCAAGGAAGAGGAAGACGCCCGCCGCAAGGCCGAGGAAGAGGCCCGCCGCAACGCGCCGAAAGAGGCGCCGGTGGATCCCTCTGCCGTGGAAGCGGCCGCAGCCGCCGGTGCCCCGCGTGGCGCTGCCAAGCCCGCGGCCACGCCTGTGCGCCGCAAGACCGAGGATGACGACCGCGGCGGCCGTGGCCGGGGCGGCGACCGGGGCGGCGAACGCCGCTCGGGCAAGCTGACCGTGAACCAGGCGCTGACCGGCGGCGAAGGCGGCCGCCAGCGCAGCCTCGCAGCGATGAAGCGCAAGCAGGAGCGGGCGCGTCAGAAGGCGATGGGCGGTGCCCAGGACCGTGAAAAGGTCGTGCGCGACGTGCAGCTGCCGGAAACCATCGTGGTCTCCGAGCTTGCCAACCGCATGGCCGAGCGCGTCGCGGACGTGGTCAAGGCGCTGATGCAGAACGGCATGATGGTCACGCAGAACCAGGCCATCGACGCCGATACCGCCGAGCTGATCATCGAGGAATTCGGCCACCGCGTTCAGCGCGTGTCGGACGCCGACGTCGAGGATGTCATCGGCTCGATCGAGGACAAATCCGAAGAGCTCAAGCCGCGTCCGCCGGTCATCACGATCATGGGCCATGTCGACCACGGCAAGACCTCGCTGCTCGACAAGATCCGCCAGGCGAACGTGGTCTCGGGCGAGGCGGGCGGCATCACCCAGCATATCGGCGCCTACCAGGTGACGACCGCCTCGGGTGCGGTGCTGACCTTCCTCGACACGCCCGGCCACGCGGCCTTTACCTCGATGCGGGCCCGCGGCGCGCAGGTGACGGATATCGTCGTGCTTGTGGTCGCCGCCGATGACGCGGTGATGCCGCAGACGATCGAGGCCATCAACCACGCCAAGGCCGCCAAGGTCCCGATGATCGTGGCGATCAACAAGGTCGACAAGCCCGAGGCGAACCCGACCAAGGTGCGCACCGATCTTCTGCAGCACGAGGTGGTCGTCGAGGCCATGTCGGGCGAAGTGCAGGACGTCGAGGTGTCGGCCCATACCGGCCAGGGTCTCGATGAGCTGCTCGAAGCCATCGCGCTTCAGGCAGAGATCCTCGAGCTCCAGGCCAACCCCGACCGCCCCGCCGAGGGCGCGGTGATCGAGGCGCAGCTCGACGTGGGCCGCGGCCCGGTCGCCACCGTCCTCGTGCAGAAGGGCACGCTGAAGCAGGGCGACATTTTCGTCGTCGGCGAACAGTGGGGCAAGGTCCGCGCGATGGAGAACGACAAGGGCGAGCGCGTCAAGGAAGCGGGCCCGTCGGTTCCGGTCGAGGTCCTGGGCCTCAACGGCACGCCCGAGGCTGGCGACGTTCTGAACGTCGTCGAGACCGAGGCGCAGGCCCGCGAGATCGCCGAGTATCGCGCCCAGGCCGCCAAGGACAAGCGCGCCGCCGCCGGTGCCGCCACCACGCTGGATCAGCTTCTGGCCAAGGCCAAGGCCGACAAGAACGTCGCCGAACTGCCCATCGTGGTGAAGGCCGACGTGCAGGGTTCGGCCGAGGCGATCATCCAGGCGATGGAAAAGATCGGCAACGACGAGGTCCGCGTGCGCGTGCTGCACTACGGCGTCGGCGCGATCACCGAATCGGACATCGGCCTTGCCGAAGCCTCGGGCGCGCCGGTCATCGGCTTCAACGTCCGCGCCAATGCGCCCGCGCGCAACTCGGCCAACCAGAAGGGTGTAGAGATCCGGTATTATTCCGTGATCTACGACCTCGTTGACGACGTGAAGGCCGCGGCAAGCGGTCTGCTCGGGGCCGAGATCCGCGAGAACTTCATCGGCTACGCCGAGATCAAGGAGGTCTTCAAGGTCTCCGGCGTCGGCAATGTCGCCGGCTGTCTCGTGACCGAGGGCGTTGCCCGACGCTCGGCCGGTGTGCGCCTGCTGCGCGACGACGTGGTGATCCACGAAGGCACACTGAAGACGCTCAAGCGCTTCAAGGACGAGGTCAAGGAAGTGCAGTCCGGCCAGGAATGCGGCATGGCCTTCGAGAATTACGAGGACATCCGCAAGGGCGATGTCATCGAGATCTTCGAACGCGAAGAGGTCGAGCGTTCGCTGGCGTGATCCTTTGCACGGTTACGGAACGGGGCGCCTTCGGGCGCCCTTTTTCTTTGCGCCCTTCGTCGCTATACTACCCAGTAGCACCAAGGGGGTGACCCATGACCGTGAAGACATCCGTTTCCCTCAGCGACCAGCAGGCCGCCTTTGCCCGCAAGCTGGTCGAGGAAGGCCGCTACGCCAGCATCAGCGCCGTGATCCAGCACGGCCTCGACCGCCTGCAGATGGAGCGCGACGCCGAGATGGCCGATGTCGAGGCGCTACGCGCGGTGTTGGAGGAGCGGCGAAATGGGCCGTTCGTCCCCATGGAGCCCCCCGGCGAACTGACGCGCAAGGTCGTGGCGAACTGGCGGGCCAAGCGTGGCATACAAGCTTGAACGCGGGGAGAGCGTTGCCTCGGATCTCGAGGAAATCCTCGACTTTTTCGCAAACAACGCCCTGCGCCTCGGCCGCTCGACCGACGAAGCCGAGACCGAGGCCGGGAGCCGACTGAACCAACTTGCGCAGGCGCTGCAAGGGCTGTCACAGGCCCCCTACCGCGGAACGCTCAGACCGGAGCTTGGGGTCGGCGTGCGCAATGTCACCATGGATCGGTTCATCGTCTATTTCGACGTGATCGAAGACACGAAAACCGTTCGGATACTTGCCGTCTTCCATGGCGGGCAGGATCACACCCGCCGCATGCTGGCCCGAATGCTCCGCTAGCCCGTCGGCTGTGCCGCCTCGTTCGGGTTGCGCATCCAGACACTGGCGTTCAGAGCGCCCGCGATGGTCACCCAGACCAGGTAGGGCACGAACAAAGCCCCCGCGATCCAGTCGAGCTGGAAGAAACTCACCATCGTGCCCGCGACCGCGAACCAGAGGAAGGCCATGATCACAAAGGCCGCCCTGATCCGGTGCAGTCCGAAAAAGACCGGCGTCCACAGCGTGTTGAAGGCGATCTGCATCGCCCAGAAGGCCATGCCATGGGCGTTGCCCTCAAGCGGCGCGATACGGGCCGCGGCGATGGCGGAGGACAGGTACAAAACCGTCCACGCGACGGGGAACACCCAGTCCGGCGGCGTCCAGCCGGGTTTCGACAACCCTCGGTACCACGCGCCCGGCATGAACATCGAACCCGTCGTGGCCGCAGCCCCGCAAGCGGCGAGAAATATCGCGAACAAACCCCAATCCATGGAAAGCAGATAGGGCGTCACGCGCTGCGCGCCAAGTCGGGCGCGGTGCGATCGCGCGCCTCGAGCTGCGACAGAACCGACAGGACGTTCTCGCCCCAGCCGGTCCTTGCCGCGTCGGGATGCGCCGCGGCCTCCACGAGGAACGCCACCTCGGGCAACGGTTTGGCGTAGATTACCGCGCTTTGCGGGAACACCGTCACCGACCCCGCCCGCAGGATCGACCAACCCAGAAGCCCCAGTTTCTGACGCCGCGTGGTGAAGGCGCGGCAGGTGATGCTGTCATGCCCGTTGCGCGCCAGTTGCCGCCCGATGGCGTCGTAGCAATGGCGCGCCGCGAAGATGCCGGGCCGCGCGCCCAAGGGCAGGCCCTTGATCCCCGCTTCGGACCGGAAATAGAGGCGGTTCGCCTCGGCCAGCAGGCGCTTGACGATGCGGCGCAGCGCGGGCGACGGCCTCGGGTCGGCGAAGAAGGCGTCGATGTCGATGCCAGCCTCATCCAGCCAGTCGGTCGGCAGGTCGAGGCGGCCTGCGCGCGCATCCTCGCCCACATCGCGGGCGATGTTGGTCAGCTGCATCGCAACGCCCAGGTCACAGGCCCGTGCCAGCGCGTTCGGGTCGCGCACGCGCATCAGCACGCACATCATCGCCCCCACCGCCGCGGCGACGCGCGCGGAATAGGCACGGACATCGGAGAGGGTCGCATAGCGCCGCTCCATCCCGTCCCAGGCAAGCCCCTCCAGCAGCGCCTCGGGCAGCGCGCGGGGCATGTCGTAATCCTCGATCAGCGCAGCAAAGGCACGGTCGGCGGGCGCGTTCCTTGGGCGACCCGAATAGGCTTGTTCGAGCCTGTCGCGCAGCGCCAGGACGGCGGCGGGCTTGTTGTCACCGAAATCGACCTCGTCATCGGCGACCCGGCAAAAGGCGTAGAGCGCAAGCGCCGCGTCGCGAATTTCGGCGGGCAGCAGTTTCGAGGCCGCATGGAAGGAATAAGACCCCTCGCGGATCGCCTCCCGGCACCAGTCGCGGTCGGCCTCGGCGATCATTCCGCGGCCAACTTGGTCTCGGGCAGAACCAGCGGGCGCGGCGCGTCTGGCACCAGCTGGGTCAGCACCTCGGACGAGGTGACGACCGAGGGGATGCCGGCACCCGGATGCGTGCCCGCGCCGACGAGGAAGAGGTTGCCGAACTCTTCCGAGATGTTGTGCGGGCGGAACCACGCCGACTGGAAGATCCGCGGCTCGAGGCTGAAGCCCGCGCCATGGGGGCTGAGGTAGCGGCTCTCGAAACTGGCGGGCGTCAGGATATGGCTGGCCGACAGATGATCCTCGAAGCCGGGGATCAGCTGTTCGTTCAGAACCTTGGCGAGGCGCTGGCGATAGACCCCTTCCATCTCGGCCCAGTCGACGCTGTCCGCCCCGTGCAGGTTCGGCACCGGGCTGAGGGCGTAGAAGGTGTCATCCCCCTTGGGCGCGACCGACGGATCGGTGACCGAGGGGCGGTGCAGGTAGATCGACATGTCATGCGCGAGATACCGCTTCATGAAGATGTCGTTCAGAAGCCCCTTGTAGCGCGGCCCGTTCAGGATCGTGTGGTGGCCCACGTCCGACCATTTGCCCGCCGTACCCTTCGTCCCGAAATACCAGACGAACAGCCCCATGGACCAGCGCGAGCGGTTCAGCCGCTGCCTGGTCCAACGCTTCTTGGTCTGGTTCCTGAGCAGCCGGTCATAGGTGTGCCCCGGATCGGCGTTCGACACGACGATATCGGCGGCGATACGCTCACCATCCGTGGTCACGACGCCATCGGCACTGCCGCCCGTCACCGTGATCTCGTCCACCTCGACGCCGCGGCGCACGGTACCGCCCTGATCCTCGATCACGCGGACCATCGCGTCGGCCATCGCCTGCACGCCGCCCATCGCGTAATGCACCCCGAACTCCTTCTCGAGATGCGATACGAGGATATACATCGAGGTCACATGCGTCGGGTCGCCCCCGATGAAGAGCGGGTGAAACGACAGCGCCATCCGCAGCCGCGGGTCGCGGACGCGGGCGCTCGCATGGCCGTAGACCGAGCGGTCGGCACGCAGCTTCACGAAGCCGGGCAGTTCGCGGACCAGGTCCATGAGCTTGTTCATCGGGCGGCGGCCCAGCCCCTCGAAGCCGAACTGGTAGCGCGCCTCGCTGTCTTTCAGGAACTTCTTGTAGCCCGGCACGTCGCGGGGCGACAGGCGGCGCACCTCGTCGATCATGGCGTCTTCGTCCTGCCGGACGGTAAAGACCGAACCATCGCGCCAGCGGATCTCGTAATAGGGATCGACCGGGCGCAGATCGACATCGCGCTCGAAGTCGCGGCCGCATTCGGCCCAGAGCTGCTTGAACACCTGCGGCACGGTCACGATGGTCGGGCCAAGGTCGAAGCGGTGGCCGTTCTGCGTGATCGACGATCCGCGCCCGCCCGCCCGGTCGAGCCGGTCCAGCAGCGTTACCCGGTAGCCCTTGGCGCCCAGCCGCATCGCGGCGGATAGCCCGCCAAGCCCCGCCCCGATCACGATCGCGCTGGAGGGGCCGGGGGTGGTCGGTCGTGCGGTCATTCCTGGCCTCAAACTGTCTAGTCTGATTTACAATAGGTCATGCAGCGACGTTTTGCCAAGACAATCTAAGCGCGAAATCCCTTTTCCTCGTAGCGGCAATATGTCAGACTAAGTTGACACATGGAGAGACCGGCCATGCAATCCGTGACTTTGAGCCTGTATCGCTTCGGCTCTGCCCGTGCGCGTGCCTGGGCACTCATTCAGATGGGCCCCGCCCGATTCGCCCTGCGCGCGATCCCGAAGATCGGTATGGTAAAGCTCTGCGGTTCCGGCGTGGGCGAGGGGTTCACCCCCATTCCCGACACTTCGGTCTACGCGATTCTCGCCACCTGGCCCGACCATGACACCGCGCGCCGCGCGATGTTCGGCACCCGCATCTTCCGCCGCTATGCCGAGATGTCGGACGAGCGGATGACCGTCTTCCTCACCCCCACCTCCGCCCGCGGGCGCTGGGACGGGGCCGAGCCCTTCACCCCGCAGGACGTGGAGCCGGGCGGCCCGGTCGCCGCCCTGACCCGGGCCACGATCAAGCTGCGCACCGCCGCCCGCTTCTGGAAGCAGGAGCCCGAGATTTCGCGCGCCATCGGGCGCGACCCCAACGTGATCTTCAAGGTCGGCATCGGCGAATTGCCGATGGTGCGGCAGGCGACATTCTCGATCTGGCCCGATACGCGCACAATGGCCGCCTTCGCCCGCGCCGACGGCCCGCATGCGCAGGCCATCCGCGAGGTGCGCGAGGGCAAACTGTTCCGCGAAGACCTCTACGCCCGGTTCCGGGTCGATGCCATCGAAGGCACATGGGCGGGCCAGACACCCGACCTGACCCGCGGACCGCAAGACATGACCGACCAGATGAAAGTTGCCGCCGAATGAAGGATTTCGCTTTGACAGGCCCGTTCCCCTTTACCGCCATCGTCGGGCAGGAGGACATGAAACAGGCCATGATCCTCACGGCCATCGACCCCGGCATCGGCGGTGTCCTCGTCTTCGGCGACCGCGGCACGGGCAAATCCACCGCCGTTCGCGGTCTGGCCGCGCTGTTGCCCCCGATCGAGGCCGTCGCGGGCTGCCCCGTGAACTCGGCGCATGAGGGGGATATCCCCGATTGGGCCAAGGTCATGGACCGGCATGTCGTGGAGAAGCCGACGCCCGTGATCGACCTGCCTCTCGGCGCGACCGAGGATCGGGTGGTCGGCGCGCTGGACATCGAGAAGGCGCTGACAGTCGGCGAAAAGGCCTTCGAGCCGGGGCTGCTGGCCCGCGCGAACCGCGGGTATCTCTATATCGACGAGGTGAACCTGCTGGAGGATCACCTTGTCGACCTGCTGCTCGACGTGGCCCAATCGGGTCAGAACGTGGTCGAGCGCGAGGGGCTCTCGATCCGCCATGCCGCGCGTTTCGTGCTGGTCGGCTCCGGCAACCCCGAGGAAGGGGAGCTGCGCCCGCAGCTTCTGGACCGCTTCGGCCTGTCGGTCGAGGTGACTTCGCCCCGCGACATCGAAACCCGGATCGAGGTGATCCGCCGCCGCGACGCCTATGACCGCGACGCGGGCGGGTTCCTTGCCGGTTGGCGGGGCGCCGACATGGAGTTGCGCCAGCGCATCCTCGACGCGCGCGCGGCCCTGCCCGGCGTCACCGCGGGCGATGACATGCTGCGCGATTGCGCCGAGCTGTGCGTCGCGCTCGGCTCGGACGGGTTGCGAGGCGAGCTGACGCTGCTGCGCGCCGCCCGGGCGCTGGCTGCCTTCGACGGGGTCGAGGCCGTTGGCCGCGACCAGCTGCGCCGCGTCGCGGCTTCGGCGCTGCGCCACCGCCTGCGCCGCGATCCGCTGGACGAGGCCGGATCGACCACCCGCGTTGAGCGCGTGGTGGAGGAGGTGCTGGCGTGAGCGCCGGCGACGAGCGTTGGAGCCGGGTCAACCTTGCGCTGGCCTGTTTCGCGCTCGACCCCGCCGCGCTTGGCGGCATCTGGCTGCGCGCCCGCGTCGGGCCGGTCAGGGACAGGGTCCAGAACGGTCTCGAAAGGGCCTTGCAGGGTCTGAAACTGCGCCGCCTGCACCCCGGCATCGGCGATGACGCGCTGTTCGGCGGTGTCGACCTGGCCGCGACTTTGGCCGAGGGGCATGTCGTGCGCACCCGCGGCTTGCTGGGCGACCCTGCCGTGCTGGTCATGCCCATGGCCGAGCGGGTCAAACCGGGCCTTGCGGCCCGACTTGCCGCTGCGCTGGACGGGAAACAGGGTCTGTCGCTGATCGCCTTCGACGAAGGCGCGGAGCCGGACGAAACCCTGCCCTCGGCACTGGCCGACCGATTGGCAATACATCTCGAACTGGCGGAACAGAGCCTGTCCGATGCGCCCGAACTGGCCCTCGACCCCGAGGCATTGGCCGAGGCCCGCGCGCTTCTGCCCCGTGTCACTGTCCCGGAGACCGCCATCGCAGAGTTGGCCGAGGTCGCAGCAAGGCTCGGCATCCTGTCGCTGCGCGCGCCACTGCAGGCGCTGGCCGTCGCCCGCGCCTCGGCCGCCCTCTCGGGCGAGACCGAGGTCGAGGCCGCCGACCTGACCCTTGCCGTCGAGCTGGTGCTGGCCCCGCGCGCCACGCAGATCCCCGAGACGCAAGCCGACACGCCCGAGGAAGAGCCGGAGCGGCCGGAAGAGCCTGACCAGCCCGAAGAGCCGCCCGACACCGACGGCGAGCAGGACGAGACCCCCCTGCCGCCCGCCGAGATGCTGCTCGAGGCCGCCAAGGCCATGCTGCCACCCGACCTTCTCGCCCGCCTGCAGGCCGGTCGCGCCGCCCGCGCCAGCCAATCGGCCAGCGGCACGGGGGCTGCGAAGAAGGGCAACCGCCGCGGTCGCCCCCTGCCCTCGCGACCCGGTCGCATGGGTGGCGATGCGCGCGTGGACCTCGTGGCGACGCTGCGCGCGGCGGCCCCTTGGCAGCCGATGCGGCGCAAGGCCGCCGATGATCATGAGCGCCTGCACATCCGCATGTCCGACATCCGCCTGCGCCAGTTCGAGGAAACCTCGGACCGCGCGATCATCTTCGTCGTCGATGCCTCGGGTTCGGCCGCGTTGGCGCGCCTGGGCGAGGCGAAAGGCGCGATCGAGCTTCTGCTGGGCGAGGCCTATGCCCGCCGCGACCATGTCGCGCTGGTGGCCTTCCGCGGCGACGGGGCCGAGGTGCTTTTGCCGCCCACCCGCTCGCTGGTGCAGACCAAGCGCCGATTGGCGCAGCTGCCCGGCGGGGGCGGCACGCCGCTGGCCGCGGGGCTGAGGGCCGCGCTGGAACTGGCGCTGCTGGCGCAGGGCAAGGGGATGACGCCCTCGATCGCACTGCTGACCGATGGGCGGGCGAACGTGGACCTGACGGGTACCGCCGACCGCGCGCAGGCGGGCGAGGATGCGACCGCGATGGCCCGCGCGATCCGGGCGCGGGGCTGGCCGGGGCTGGTGATCGACACCGGACTGCGCCCCACCCGCGGCCTCGACGCGCTGGCGCGCGAGATGGGGGTGCCCTACCTGCCCTTGCCGCGCGCGGATGCGAAAACGCTGTCGGCGGCGGTGGATGCGTCGCTGACCCCGGCATGACCGATCTGCTGCCACCCGGCGACTGGCCCTATCGCGAGGTCAGCCGGATCGTGGCGGCCAAGCCGCATCGCTGGCATGTGCAGGTCACGGGTGAAGGCCCGGATATCCTGCTGCTGCATGGCGCGGGCGCCTCGGCGCACAGTTGGGCGGCGCTGGTGCCCTATCTCGCCGACCGGCACCGCGTCATCGCGCTGGACCTGCCCGGCCACGGCTGGACACGCAGCCCCAGGGGGCGCGCACGGCTGGGCGACGTGGCCGCCGACATCGCCGCGCTCTGCACGCAGGAAGGGTGGGACCCAAGGGTGGTCATCGGCCATTCGGCGGGCGGTGCCGTAAGTCTCGAACTGGCGCGTCAGGGTCGAATCAAACCCGACCGCCTTGTGGTGGTGAATGGCGCTTTGGAGAATTTCCGGGGCGCGGCCGGCTGGCTGTTTCCGATGATGGCGAAGATGCTGGCGCTGAACCCGTTCACCGGGCTGCTCATCAGCCAGGGGGGGCGGTCGGTGCAGCAGGTTCGCAGGGTCCTGTCGAGTGCCGGCACGGAGCTGGGCGAGGCAGAGCTTGGGCGCTATGCCCGCCTGATCCAGCGGCGCGCCCATGTCGACGGGACGCTCGCGATGATGGCGCAATGGTCGCTCGAGGCGTTGAACAGCGCCCTTCCAACGATCACCACGCCAACCCTGTTCATTCACGGCGAACAGGATGGTGCCGTCGCCCTTCGCGTGGCCGAGCGCGCCGCGCAGGCGATGCCGAATGCCCGGCTGATCGCCCTGCCCGGTGTCGGGCATATCGCGCATGAGGAAACGCCCGAGCGCGTGGCGGAAGAGATCCTGCGCTTCGCCGCGACCGCCGACGTTGATTGAAAGGGGCGGAATGACAAAGGGCGCCCCGATAGAGCGCCCTTCGTAAGTGTGTTGCCGTCAGTTAGCCCCGCCGATCACTCGGCCGCGAGCGACACGAGGTAGGCGTAGAGGTTGACCGCGTCTTCCTCGGAGCGGACGCGGAACGCCATGGCGCCACGTGCACCGCTGTCGCCGGATGCCTCGCGGATGTAGCCGGTCGGATCCTGCACGTAGGCGACGAAGTTTTCCTCGGTCCAGACGATGCCGGCTTCGTTCAGCGCGGTCAGGCCCGGCGAATAGCGGAAATCCTCGACATGCGCGATCGTTGCGCCGGCGATCCCGTAGAGGTTCGGCCCGGTGCGCGCGTTGCGACCGGCAAGCGTGTCACCGGCCTCGTTCACGACGACGTGGCAGGCGATGCACTGGCGGAATGCGGCTTCGCCGGCTGCGGCGTCGCCCGAGGCGGCATGAGCATCTGCCATGGCCATCGGTGCGGAGAGGAGCGTTGCCGCCGCAGCAAGCACGATTTTGCGACTCATCAGGTAGTCTCCCTTCAGATTGGTCCCGTGCGCGTTAAACTATGTCGCACGGGGAAGGGTCCAGTGATTTTTCACACTTTTATGCGACGGCGTGAGCAATCGCGCATTGCTTCCAGAGAGTCTTGAGCGCCAGAACGAGGTATTCGATGTCCTCATCCGTGTGCAGCGGGCCGGGGGTGAAGCGCAGGCGCTCGGTTCCCTTGGGCACCGTGGGGTAGTTGATCGGCTGCACGTAGATGCCGAATTGCTCCATCAGAATGTCCGACAGCATCCGGCATTTGACTGGGTCCTTCACCATCACGGGGATGATGTGGGAGGGGTTCATTTCATGCGGAATACCCTCGGCATCGAGGCGCGCGCGAAGGCGGGCGACCTGCCGCTTCTGCATGTCACGCTCGTAGGACGACTCCTTCAGGTGACGGATCGAGGCGGTCGCGGCCGCGGCCACGGCGGGCGGCAATGCGGTGGTGAAGATGAAACCGCTGGCGAAGCTGCGGATGAAATCGACCAGCGCGTGACTGCCGGTGATGTAGCCGCCGACGACGCCAAAGGCCTTGCCCAGCGTCCCCTCGATCAGGGTGATGCGGTCCATCAGCCCCTCGCGCTCGGCCACGCCGCCACCGCGGGGGCCATACATGCCGACGGCATGAACCTCGTCGATGTAGGACATCGCGCCATGCTTGTCGCAGACGTCGAGGATTTCCTTGATCGGCGCGATGTCGCCATCCATCGAGTAGACCGATTCAAAGGCCACGATCTTGGTTGCGTTGGCGGGCAGGGCCGCCAGCTTGCGGTCGAGGTCTTCGGGGTCGTTGTGCTTCCAGATGACCTTCTGGCAGCGCGCGTGGCGGATGCCCTCGATCATCGAGGCGTGGTTCAGCTCGTCCGACAGGATCACCGCGTTGGGCAGGCGCGCGCCCAGCGTCGAGAGCGCGGCCCAGTTCGAGACGTAGCCCGAGGTGAACAGAAGCGCCGCTTCCTTGCCGTGAAGGTCGGCAAGCTCCGCCTCCAACTGCTTGTGATGCCAGGCATTGCCCGAGATGTTGCGCGTACCGCCCGCGCCGGTGCCGCAATCCTGCACGGTCTGGACCATCGCCTCGATCACGCTGGGGTGCTGGCCCATCCCGAGATAGTCGTTCGAGCACCAGACGGTGACCTCGTCCTGGCCGTTCGAATGGTTCTTCACCCGTGGAAATTGCCCGCAGGCGCGTTCGAGCTCGGCGAAGATGCGATAATTGCCCTCTTCTTTCAGTTGATCGAGCTGGGCTTGAAACAGCTTGTCAAAGTTCATCGGGCTTCCTCGCTTGGCAGTATTGCTTGGTTGGTGGGCACGGGACGCGCAGGGAGCATCCAGCGCCAGAGTTTTTCATCGGGGAGCGGGAGCACCATGAACCAGTGTTCCAGCAGGGCGAGCGCGGTGAGAGCGCCCAAAAGGGCGTATCCCACGGCGTCGGCCGGGGTTTCGGCGGCAAAGACATGGCCGAGCCAGTAGGCGGCGGCGACGCTGAGGCCGGTGATCGAGATCGGGAACAGCCAGTTCATCCGCGCGGTGCGGAAATGGCTGGGCAGGTGGTTGAGGTGCTCGGGGATGAACTCCACGTTGATCTTGCGGACCCCGAGATAGAGGTTGAGCTTTGCGCTGATGCGCGCCGCGAAAAGGACCGCGAAGGTCCACATGCCGAACTGGTTCTCGGCGCCGTAGCTGGCGACGATCATCGCGAGCAGCGTGAAGGCCAGCAGCATCTCGTGATAGGCGATGGTGCCCCAGGCGCGGATGAACCGCTCCCATTCGGGGACACCGTCCTTGAGCGGTTGGCGCACCGGGCCGGTGATGACGCCGGTCAGGAACGCCAGTTCGATCCAGCCCCAGAGCGCCAGTGCCGACAGGAACGCCACGTAGACGCCCGCGACCGTGGTGTTGCCCAGCGTGTCGGCAAAGCCGAAGGCGCCCAGCACGAGGAACGGCAGGTTCCAAAGCACGGCCCAAAGCCGGGCCTTGGCCCCTTCGCGGTCCGCGCGCCGGACGGCCATCAGGATCGCCCCGGTGGAGAACCACCAGAGGAACAGGGCCACGAGGGCCGCGATCCAGGGCGAGTGCAGCATCAATATGCGGGCTCCAGGCGGGTGACGGTGTTCACGGCATGGTGCTTGGCCGGGATTGTATAAAGGCTGAAGAAGGCCATGGCCGCGCGCGCCTTGGCGCCGATCTTCTTGAAGAACTGGCCGTTGGCCTCGGCCTCCGCCAGGTCCAGGTTGGCCTGCTGCATCGCCTCAAGGGTTTTCTGCCAACGCGGATGATCGATATCGAGCATCAGCGGGAAGACCTGCTTGGAGATCTCGAACGTCTTGCGGAACACCTCGTGGGCGTACTCATCGGGATCGACACCCAAAGCCGCGTGGAAGGCGGGCCGCTGGTGATCGCGAATGTACATCGTGGCGCAAAACGCGGTGAGGAAGAACTTGATCCACAGCTTGTTGGTCCAGGTGCTGGTCAGCTTGGGGTCGGTCTTCATCAGCAGGGCAAAGGCCTCGCCGTGCGAGAACTCATCGTTGCACCACTCGCGGAACCACTTGAAGATCGGGTGGAAACGGTATTCCGGGTTCGCCTCGAGGTGGCGGTAGATGGTGATGTAACGGGCATAGCCGATCTTCTCGGACAGGTAGGTCGCGTAGTAGATGAACTTGGGCCGGAAGTAGGTGTACTTCTTGTTCTGGGTCAGGAAGCCAAGGTTCACGGCAATCCCCGCCTCGCGCAGGGCGTCGTTGATGAAGCCCGCGTGGCGGGCCTCGTCGCGGGCCATCAGTTGGAACAGCTCCACGATGTCCTTGTTGTTGCCGCGCCGCTTCATCTCCTTGTACAGTACGCAGCCCGAGAATTCGGCGGTGCACGACGAGATCAGGAAGTCGATGAACTCGGCGCGCAGCTTGGGCTCCATCCCGTCCCAATCGACGTGGTCCCAATCCTCGTTCTTCTTGAAGTGGCCCTTGTTGGGGTCGGATTTCATCTGGTTGATGAGCGTATCCCATTCCTCGCGGATACCATCGACATTGATCGCGTCCATCGCGTCGAAATCGGTGGTGTAGAAACGCGGGGTCAGAAGGGTGTTTTGCAAGGCCACGGCGGTCGCCGTTTCACTGTCGATGACGCCTTGGTTGTCGGCGGCAAGCGCCTCTTCCACGGTGGCGGCGTCGGCGGAATGGGTCATGTCCTTCATGCTGCGACTCCTTTTTTGCCTGCTGCGCGGGGCGCGGCCTCGGGGGTGATCTCGTCCGAGAACGAGAACTCGCAAAGTTCCATGAACTCGAAATCGCCGGTCATGCGCGTCCAGAGCTGTTCGAGCTTGCTGGCCCGCGCGATGCGCGCGATGCGCTCTTCGCGGACAACCTCGCCATAGGGCGCCATCACCGGCGGGCCCTGCACCTGCACCTCGTCACCGGGGTTGATGACGGCCCCGTTCAGGAACTTCACATGCGCATGGAGCGAGTCGAAGGTGTGGCTCACCTCGACAACGCAGGGCGCGGTTTCGAACTCTTTCGTCAACAATCCCATCGGTCATTCCTCCAGCAGGCGGGCAAACACCGCCTCGTTATCCGCCCCGAAGCCGAACAACTCGGCCCGGAAATCGGTCACGTCGTCACGAAGCCCGATGCGCCCGTCTGAAAAGCGCACAAGCCGGATGGGCTCCGATGCATGGAGGCCGACGGCCCCCCTCTCCCGCTCCAGCACGCGGTAGATGCCGGCGACAAAGCCGCCTTCGGTGGGTCCGAGATTGGCGATCACGGTCCCGTCCTCGGCGAGGACACGGGCAGAGCCGTCCATCTCGCCGAAAATGCGGATCATGCGTTCCTGCACCACGGGCACCTCCGCCTCGGAGGGCGGCATCGCCTCGAGCGGGCGGTCGGTGAGACGGGCGTAGGACACGATGATCAGAACGCAGATGCAGAGCACGAACATCGCGCGCACGAGGATGGTCGGCACCATCTCCTTGTCGCGCTCGACGAGCTTTTGTTCCGCCTTGTTGTAGCTGCGGGTATAGGCCATGGCGGGTTACTCCGCTGCGACCGGCCGGGCGGCCGGGACGATTTCGATGACAGGCTCGGAGACGGCGGTTTCCGCCGCCTCGGCCAGGATCGCGGCGACCTTGCGCGCATCGGGGATGCAGCGCAGCGCGGGCTGGGTGTGCTTCATCTTCCACGGGCGCACATGCGGCCAGGTCAGGATGTAGGACAGGCGCACGCCGTCATCCTCGACCAGCTCGAGCGCGATGGTGCCGGTGCCGTTCTTGCGCAGGCCCAGCTCGGCATTCGCCACCTTCCGGAAAGGGATGTTGAGCGTCATGGTCAGGGCGGCGCCGATGCGCAGCGCGACGCGCTTGTTGGTGATCGTGTAGACCGTCGCCTTGGCCTGCATCAGCGCGACCAGAAGCAGGATCGCGCAGACGATCGCACCCAGAACCAGGAAGAAGGACGCGGCGGTCGCGCTTTCGGTCCAGGTCTCGGTCGCGGCACCCGCGGTGGTGCGCCAGGCGAAGAGAAAGGCGAAATAGCCGGCCACCCACCAGAAGCTGAGCGCCTCTTTCGCGAGCTGCCACCATGAGGGCTGCCCCTGCCACAGGATTTCCTCGCCCGTGGGCAGGTCCTCGGGCAGGCCGCGCACCGGCTCGGTGGCGAAATCGTCGTGATCATGTGGCATCGGTCGTTTCTCCTTGCCTTGGGTCGTGGACCCGGCGCGTGTCTGAGGCGCGCCGGGCTTTGGGCGTCTCAGAGCAGCGGGTCGATCCGATCCTGCGAGGCGTAAAGGATGCCGCCGCCGTAATAGGCCGAGATCTTCTCTTCCTCGAGCAGCGTGATCTGCGTCGACGACTTGGTCAGCGGCACATTGGCGAAGTGCTTGCCGTAGATGGCGTTGATCTTCACCTTGCCGCCCCAGATCCGGCAGAAGTGGATTGGCACGAGGCGCGTGCCGCCACCATGATCCGCATCAAGCTCGATCTCGAGGTAGCGGACCAGCTGCTCGGGGGCGTCGACCCACATGTCGGCGATCGTGCCGACCACCTCGCCATCGCCCGCATGAACCGGCAGGCCGCGCGGGTCGCGCCCGGCGGAGACGCGGAAGGTCTCGGTCTTGCCCATCGGCACGATCTTGGCGTGGCCGTGGCCGTCAAGCTCGGGAACGTCGCGGCGCGGCACCCAGGACCCCGGGCCGATGCCATCGACCATGCCGTCGCCGGTCGGGTCATAGGGGTAGCCGTTGCCCGCCGAGAAGGCGACCTTTTCCATCGCCAGGTCGGTGCGGCGGTGCGCATCCTCGTTCTCGGGCGAGGGGACGGTCACTTCGCCGCGGCCATGCATCAGCTTGAAGGTCTTCGGGTTCGGAACCGGGAAAGGCCCCTGGTTCGGGGCGGCGGTGCCGTCCTCGTTTTCCAGCGGGTAGCCTTCGCGCATGTTCTCGGTCTGCAGGTAGTAGATCAGCAGGGCGAAAAAGATCCAGAACAGCCAGATGCTCAGGCTGGCGAGGTCGAAATTGCCGAAGAACGCGTTTGTCATGATGTGGTCCTCTCAGGGTTCGGCGGTTTCAGGTGGGCAGGTCGGCGAGCCCGAACTTTCCGGCCCCCCCTTCCCTGTTGGTCGTTGCAGTGCGGACAAGCGGCCCGAGGGCCACGAGTGTCAGGAACAGCAGCAGGATCTCGAGGTGGTAGACCACCGAGTATCCCGTTGCCGGATCGTTGAGCGCGACGCCGAGGTGCCCCTGCGTCGCGGCGGAATTGATGACATCGCGCAGGCCGCCCCCGATCAGCGTGGCAAGCCCCGCAGCGGTCGCTTGCGCGGCGCCCCATGCGCCCAGCGCAAGGCCCCGGCCCGCCTTGCCCGCGGGCATGGTCATCGCCGCGGTCAGCGTGGCGACCGAGAAAAGGCCGCCACCGAAGCCGATCAGCATCGCGCCGGCAAAGAACAGCGGCGCGGACTCCCACGGGTGCGCGAAGATCACCGCCGAGAAGGCGGCGAGCCCCGCAAGGATGCCGCGCCCGCCCATGCGGAAGGGGTTGATCCCGCCCGCCAGCCATTTCGCGGCAAGCCCGAAGGCCACCAGCGCGCCCGCGGCCCAGCTGGCCGTGAGCAGCGTCGTCGCCGAGACCGACAGGCCGAGGATTTCCCCGCCATAGGGTTCCAGCAGCACGTCCTGCATGTTGAAGGCCATGGTGCCGAGGAACACGACCACCAGAAGCCGCCCGGCCACGCCACCGCCGATGTAATCGGCCCAGGCGTCGCGGAAGCTCGGGGTTTCCTCGGCCTCGCGCTGCGCCTTGGTCATCGGGCGCACGGTTTCCTGTTTCCACAGCGCGATGACGTTCAGGACGACGGTGACGACGGCGGTGCCCTGGATCACCTGGATCAGCTCGATCGCGGTGAACTCGCGCAGGAGCCAGCCGATCACGAGGGCCGAGCCGCCCATCCCGATCAGGAACATCACGTAAAGCAGCGCCACGACCCGCGGCCGCGTCTCGTCCGTCGCGCGATCGGCGGCCAGCGCAAGGCCCGCGGTCTGGGTCATGTGCATGCCGAGGCCCGTCATCAGGAAGGCGATGCCGGCCAGCAGTTCCCCCGCATAGGGGATGTCGTAGCGCACCTGCGTGACATCGCCGCCCAGCACCAGCAGGGCCGCGGGCATGATGGCGAGGCCGCCGAACTGCCACAGCGTGCCGAACCACAGGTAGGGAATGCGCTTCCAGCCGATGGCGGATTTGTAGGTGTCCGACTTGAAGCCCAGCAGCGCGCGGAAGGGCGCGATCAGAACGGGCAGCGCCACCATCGAGGCGACGAGGAAGGCCGGAACCTGAAGCTCCACGATCATCACGCGGTTGAGCGTGCCCAACAGCATGACCATCGCCATGCCGACCGAGATCTGGAACAGCGACAGGCGCAGCAGTTGGCCCAGCGGCAGATCGTCCGACGCGGCGTCGGCGAAGGGCAGGTAGGCGATCGAGATGCGCTTCAGCAGGTTTCTCATGCCCGGTACTCCAGGCAGGTCGAGATGTAGAAGCCGCGGCTGACGCGCTCGACCTCGGTGATCGACCCTGTCGCGCCGTGCAGAGCCGTTTCACGGGCCAGCCGCCGGGGGGCGTGGGGGATCATCGTGGGCGACCGGTCGGAGCGCGGGAAAAGCTTGCCCATGGTCCAGAAGGCCATGAGAAACGCCGTGCGCGGCGCGACGGTGAAGACCACGCTTTCGCGGACGCGCGGGCACAGGTGCGCCAGCGCCCGGCCGAGGTCGGGGGCCTCGTAATAGATCATCGAGTCCATCGCCATGACATGGTCGAAGGACCCCAGGTCCGACGACAGCATGTCGCCCGAGGTGAAGGTGACGCGCGGCGCCAACTCCTCCGGCAGGCGCTTGGCGGCGATCTCGACCAGCGAGGGCGAGATGTCGATCGCCACCACCTCGGCGCCGCGGCGCGCGAGTTCCTCGGTCATCGCACCCGTCCCGCAACCCGCGTCGAGGACGCGCTTGCCGGTCAGGTCTGGTGCGAGGCGGGACAGCATGATCGCCCTCATCCTGTCCCGCCCCTCGCGCACGGTCTGGCGAATGCCAGAGACGGGCGCATCCGATGTCAACCGCTCCCACGTTTTCGTGGCGGTGCGGTCGAAATAAGCTTCGACGCGGTCGCGCGTGGCGCCGTATGTCGGCGTGGCCACCATCAATCGAATCCCAGCAGTTCGAAGATATCCCGGTCTTCCAGCGGCTGCGGCATGAGCGGGTCGGTGCCGCGCCACATCAGCTCGGCCAGCCGGATGTATTCGGCGCGGCACTGCACGATGTCCTCGTCGTCGGGCATCTCGAAGAGCGTTTTCTTCTTCAGCCGCGAGCGACGGATGGCATCCACGTCGGGCATGTGCCCGATGCGCTTGAAATTCGTCCGCTCGCAGAAGCGGTCGACCTCGTCGGTGTCTTTCGAACGGTTGGCGATGCAGCCCGCAAGCCGCACGTTGTAGTTCTTGGACTTGGCCTGCACCGCGGCGATGATGCGGTTCATCGCGTAGATGCTGTCAAAATCGTTGGCGGTCACGATCACCGCGCGGTCGGCATGCTGAAGCGGCGCGGCGAAGCCGCCGCAGACGACATCGCCCAGCACGTCGAAGAGGACGACATCGGTGTCTTCCAGCAGGTGATGCTGCTTGAGCAGCTTCACCGTCTGCCCCACGACATAGCCGCCACAGCCGGTGCCGGCAGGCGGGCCGCCGGCCTCGATGCACATGACGCCGTTGTAGCCCTCGGCCATGAAATCCTCGGGGCGCAACTCCTCGGCGTGGAAATCCACGTCCTTCAGGATGTCGATGACCGTGGGTTGCAGGTGCCCCGTGAGCGTGAAGGTCGAGTCATGCTTCGGGTCGCAGCCGATCTGCAGCACCTTCTTGCCCAGCTTGGAGAACGCGGCCGACAGGTTCGAGCTTGTCGTCGACTTGCCGATCCCGCCCTTGCCATAGACGGCAAAGACCTTGGCCCCCTCGATCTTCATCGAGGCGTCCTGATGGACCTGAAGCGAGCCTTCGCCATCCTCGCCCTTGCGCAAGACCGGCGGCGCGCCAAGGCCCCGCTTCGCAAGACCTGCGGCCTCGCGCATTGCGGCGCGGGCGGCGGGGGGGTTTCTTTCGTCCAGCATCAGGGTCGGTCCTTTCTCATTCGGCGGCCACGCCGGGGGTGAGCCCCTCCAGCGTGTCTTCGAGCTCATCCGCGCCAGCCTGAAGCGCGGCGAGTGTTGCCTCGTCGGGTTGCCAGTAGTTCCGTTCGAACGCCTCGAGCAGGCGGTTCGCCATGCGGGCCGAGGCCTGCGGGTTCAGGGCCGCCATCCGGCGGCGCATCTCTTCGTCCAGCACGAAGGTCTCGGACAGGCGCTGGTAGACCCAGGGGTCGACCTGGCCGGTGGTCGCGGACCAGCCCAACGTGTTCGTCACCTGCGCCTCGATCTGGCGTACGCCCTCGTGCCCGTGCTTCAAGAGCCCCTCGAACCACTTGGGGTTCAGGCTCCGACTGCGGGTTTCGAGCGCGACCTGGTCCTTCAACGTGCGCACCTTGCCCTCGCCCCGGGTCTGGTCGCCGATGTAGACGGGCGCCTCGACACCGCCCTTGGCGCGCTTCACCGCGCGGGAGATCCCGCCGAGCGTGTCGAAGTAGTGGTCAACGGTCGTGACCCCCAGTTCGACGCTTTCAAGGTTCTGATAGGCAAGGTCGACGTCCTTGAGCGCGGCCTGCAAAAGCCCCGCGTTCTTCTTGGCCTTGCCGTCGAGGCCATAGGCAAAGCTCTTGCGCGCCTCGTAGGCGTCGGCCAGTTCGTCCTCTTCGCCCCAGGCCCCTGAATCAACCAGCGCGTTGACGTTGGAGCCATAGGCGCCTTCGGCATTCGAGAAGACGCGAAGCGACGCCTCTTCCATGCTGCAGCCCATGCGGGCCGCGTAATCCAGCGCGTGGGCGCGGACGAAGTTCATCTCGACCGGCTCATCGGCGGTCGCGGCCTTGTGGGCCGCCTCGGCCAGCATCCGGGTCTGAAGCGGTAGCAGGTCGCGGAAGATGCCCGACAGGGTCATCACCACGTCGATGCGCGGGCGGCCCAACTCCTCGAGCGGGATCAGGTCGGCACCACAGAGGCGACCGTAGCCGTCGAAGCGTGGCTTCGTGCCCATCAGCGCCAGCGCCTGGCTGATCGGGCCGCCATCGGACTTGATGTTGTCCGAGCCCCAGAGGACGAGGGCGACCGAGCGCGGAAACGCCTCTGCCGCCTCGATCAGGCGCTGCGCCTGTCTGGCGCCGTCCTGCAGCGCGAAAGCGGTGGGCATGCGGAACGGGTCGAAGGCGTGGATGTTGCGGCCCGTCGGCAGAACCTCGGGCGAGCGGATCAGGTCGCCGCCCGGAACGGGCTCGATATAGCGGGCCGACAGCGCGCGCATCAGGCCGGTCAGTTCCGTCTCCTGCCGCAGCAGATGTTCGATCCGAACACGCGTTTCAGGGTCTGTTTCGGCCATCACGCGCAGATGTTCCTGCAGCTCCGCCTCGGCGATGGGGCGGCCCACGACATGCAGACCGTCGGGGATCAGCGCATCCTCTGTCTCGAGCAGCGTCAGCCACAGGCGATCCGGGTCGCGTTCGGACAGGTCCACCGCCTCGGCCTGCGTCTCGATCAGCGCGGCCAGTTCGCCGCGCTCGGGCGCATCGGGGGCCAGACCGCGCCAGCGGGTCAGGCTGTCCTTCAACTCGGACAGGCCCTTGTAGAGACCGGCCGCCGCCAGCGGCGGGGTCAGGTGCGTGATGGTCACGGCATTGGAGCGGCGCTTGGCCAGCGTCGCCTCGGACGGGTTGTTGGAGGCGTAGAGATAGACGTTCGGCAGCTCGCCGATCAGC
>CBFIFZ010000001.1:0-70314 GCA_965661995.1 Roseicyclus sp. | reverse complement strand
CTTGATGCCCACGGGCTTGCCCGTCACCTCTCTTACATGCGCGATCATGTCGAGTAGTTCGGCCACGTTGCCCGCCTCGCGATGCCGGTTCGGGCTGATCGAGTCCGCACCCCTGGGAATGCCCCTTATCTCCGCGATCTCCTCGGTGACCTTGGCACCCGGCAGGATGCCGCCCTTGCCGGGCTTGGCGCCCTGCGACAGCTTCAACTCGAACATCTTCACCTCGGGCCGCTCGGCCACCGCCCGCAGCCTCGCGTCGTCGAGGTTGCCTTGCGCATCCCGCACGCCGTATTTCGCCGTCCCGATCTGAAAGACGATGTCGCAGCCCCCTTCCAGGTGATAGGGCGAAAGCCCCCCTTCGCCGGTGTTCATCCACATCCCGGCCATCCGTGCCCCGCGGCTCAGCGCCCGGACGGCAGGCGCCGAGATCGCGCCATAGCTCATGCCCGAGATGTTGAAGAAGGACCGCGCCTCGTAGGGGATCGTGGCGTGGGGCCCGATCACCATAGGCTCCGAGGTGGTGAACTGGTCATCCAGCGGCGGAAAGGGGTCGGGCGTGAAGATCGGTGTGCCAACGACCGAGATGTTGCGCGTCGACCCGAAAGGCCGCGTGTTCGATCCCCCCTCCGACGCATCCCGCACCCAATCGCGCTGCGCCCTGTTGAAGGGCAATTCCTCGCGGTCCATCGCGAAGAAATACTGTCGGAAGAATTCCCCCAGCGTGCTGAACAGGCCGCGGAACCGGCCGATCACTGGATAGTTGCGGCGGATCGCGTCGCCGGTTTGCGACCGGTCCGGCACGAAGATCACCGCCGCCGCAAGGCAGGCCAGCCCGATCACCAGCCAGAAGGCCAGCGCCATCGCCTCCAGATACCACGTCATCCCCGCCACCCTTTCGCTGCAACGCCCTGAAACAATACAGGCCGCTTTGGTCACAGCCCCTCAAATGATCTCACACGCAATTTACTGGAACCAGAAGAGTTGCGCGGCTTAGGCGCGCTACCTCGCCCGTCAAGCCCCCCGGCGAAAATCCGCCTTGCTTGAAACGATCAGGCCCCCCTCCACATCGCGGCTCGACGAGAGGCAAAAACCTCTCGCGCTCACACTCACGAAGGAGAGAACGACATGCGCAAGATGATCCTTGCACTGACTGCGACCACCGCCCTGACCGGCACGGCATTCGCCGGCGGCCACGGCATGAACATCGTGGAAACCGCGGTCGAAGCAGGCAGCTTCACCACGCTCGTCGCCGCCGTCGAAGCGGCCGGCCTGGTCGAGACGCTGTCCGGCGAAGGCCCGTTCACCGTCTTCGCACCGACCGACGAAGCTTTTGCCGCACTGCCCGAGGGCACGGTCGAGTCGCTTCTGCTGGAAGAGAACCGTGATCAGCTGATCGCGATCCTGACCTACCACGTCGTCCCCGGCGCCGTGATGTCGACCGACCTCAGCGATGGCATGATGGCCGCCACCGTTCAGGGCGGCGAGATCACCATCGACCTCGACAACGGGGTGATGGTGAACGACGCAAACGTCGTGACTGCAGACATCGAGGCGTCGAACGGCGTCATCCATGTCATCGACAGCGTGATCCTGCCGCCGATGTAAGGCGCAGACAGGCGCAGGCCCGGGCCGGTCCCGGGCCTGCGTCCTTTGTATCGTAACGAGAAAGACCGGGTTCCACTGTCCTCAAAGGGAGATCTGCCATGGACCGCCGCAAATTCCTCACCACCTCCGCCCTCGGCCTCGCCGCGACCGCCACCACCGGCCTGATGTCGACCGTGCCCGCGCGCGCCGTCACCGGCTCCAGCACCATCGTAGACCTCGCCGTCGCGACGCCGCAGCTCTCGACGCTGGTGACCGCCGTTCAGGCCGCGGGCCTCGTCGATGCGCTCTCCGCGCCCGGCAGCCTCACGGTCTTCGCCCCCACGAACGAGGCCTTCGCGGCCCTGCCGCATGGTGTGCTTGACGGGCTGCTCGCCGACACCGCCGCCCTGACCGAGGTGCTGACCTATCACGTGTCCGGCAGCTTCTATCCCGCCTCCGCCCTCCTCGGCCAGCGCGGCCGCGTGCCGACGCTTCAGGGTGGGTTCATCCGCGTGAACGCGACCGGTTCGGGCGTTCACCTGAACGGCAACACCCGTGTGACCACGCCCGACGTCTTCGCCTCCAACGGCGTCGTCCACATCATCGACCGCGTGCTCCTGCCGCACTGAGCGGACAGACCGACCTCATGGAAACGCCCCCGGCGCGCAGGCTCCGGGGGCGTTTTCGGTCAACGAGATCCGCGTCAGTAGCGGTAGCTGAACTCCACCGTCCGGCCATCGTCCAGCGTGATCTCGCCCGCGTAGATTTCCAGCGGGCCATCGTCATCGACCCGCCCGGAAACCAGCACCCGCTCGCCTGCCCGCACCGGCATGGCGTTCGGGCCGATATAGACCAGCACCCGCCCCGTCGCATCGACCAGCAGGAATTCGTCCTCGACGGTGATCCGCTCGACCGTGCCCTCGACCGTCACATCCACCCCGCGGCGCAAATCCTCGACCGCGGTCACCTTGGCCAGCGCCGCACCCGGCAGGGCAAGCGCCAGCGCGGCGCCCAGAAGCATCCTCGTCATCGGTCGCCCCCTCAATCCAGCGCGACGAGCAGCAGCACCACCGCCACCACCCCGCCCAGCGCCACCGCCCAACCGGGCAGGGTCACCGTCACGTCCGATTTCAACCATGCCCGCAGACGGTCGGTCTGCGAGGTTTCCTTGTCTTCCGTCTGTTGTGTCATGTTCGTGCTCCTCGCTGCATCACAAGACACATATAGAGCGAGCCCGGGCGCCCAGAATACTATCGCATTTCCAGTTTTGATAGTTTTTACCTAAGAAAAAGCCCCCGTCCATGGGACCGGGGGCTTCTTCCGTCACATCCTCGCGGGATCAATGCACCACGGCATCATCCGGCTTGGGCCGGTTCGTCGGCGCCACACGGTCGCCCACGATCAGCCCGTCCACCCCGGCATGCACCGAGATGGCGCTGCCGTCCGTGATCTCGCCGGCGAGAATCATCTCGGCCAGCTGGTCCTGCAGGCTGCGCTGGATCACCCGCTTCAGCGGGCGCGCGCCAAAGACCGGGTCATAGCCCTCGTCGGCCAGCCAGCTCAGCGCGGCCTCGTCCAGCTCCAGCGTGATCTTGCGCTGCGCCAGACGCTTCTCCAGCCGCTTCAGCTGAATACGCACGATCCCGTCCATGTCGTCCCGCGTCAGCCGGTCGAAGACGATCATGTCGTCCAGCCGGTTCAGGAACTCGGGCCGGAAATGCGCCCGCACCGCGTCCATCACGTCGCGCTTGGCCTGCGCCGCATCCGACCCGTCGGGCAGCTGGCTCAAAGCCTGCGACCCGAGGTTCGAGGTCAGCACGATCAGCGTCTGCTTGAAGTCCACGCGCCGCCCCTGGCCATCGGTCAGGATACCGTCGTCCAGCACCTGCAACAGCACGTTGAACACCTCCGGGTGCGCCTTTTCGACCTCGTCGAACAGGATCACCTGGTAGGGCCTGCGCCGCACCGCTTCGGTCAGGACGCCACCCTCGTCATAGCCGACATAGCCCGGCGGCGCTCCGATCAGCCGCGCGACCGAGTGCTTCTCCATGAACTCGCTCATGTCGATCCGCACCATCGCCTGGTCATCGTCGAACAGGTATTCCGCCAGCGCCTTGGTCAGCTCGGTCTTGCCGACGCCGGTCGGCCCGAGGAACAGGAACGAGCCGAGCGGCCGGTTCTCGTCCTGCAGACCCGCACGCGCGCGCCGCACGGCCCGGCTCACGGCCTCGACCGCCTGCCGCTGGCCGATCACGCGGCGGCCCAGCTCCTCTTCCATCTTCAGAAGCTTCTCGCGCTCGCCTTCCAGCATCTTCGACATGGGAATGCCGGTCCAACGCTCGACAACGGCGGCGATCTGTTCGGGGCGGACGGCCTCTTCGACCATCACGTCCTCGTCCTGCTCCTCCGCCGCGGCCAGATCCTTCTCGAGCTGGGGGATCACGCCATAAGACAGCTCCCCCGCCTTGGCGAGGTCACCCTGCCGCTTCGCCTGGTCCAGTTCCGCGCGCGCGGTATCCAGCCGCTCCTTGATGGTGCGCGCCGACTCCAGCTTGTCACGCTCTGCCTGCCATTTGGCGGTCATCTCCGCCGATTGCTGCTGCAGGTCGCCCAGTTCCTTCTCCAGCTTCTCCAGCCGGTCCTTCGAGGCCTGGTCGTCCTCCTTTTTCAGCGCCTCGGCCTCGATCTGCATCTGCAGGATCTGCCGGTCGAGCGCGTCCAGCTCCTCGGGCTTCGAATCCACCTCCATCCGCAACCGGCTGGCCGCCTCGTCCACAAGGTCGATGGCCTTGTCAGGCAGGAACCGGTCGGTGATGTAGCGATGCGACAGCGTCGCCGCCGCCACCAGTGCCGCATCCGAGATCCGCACCCCGTGGTGCAGCTCGTATTTCTCCTTGATCCCGCGCAGGATTGAAACGGTGTCCTCCACCGTCGGCTCTTCCACCATCAGCGGCTGGAACCGGCGGGCAAGGGCCGCGTCCTTCTCGACATACTTGCGGTATTCATCCAGCGTCGTGGCACCGACGCAATGCAACTCACCCCGCGCCAGCGCAGGCTTGATCAGGTTGGCCGCGTCCATCGCGCCATCCGTCTTGCCCGCACCCACCAGCGTGTGCATCTCGTCGATGAACAGGATGATCTCACCCGCCGCCGCCGTGATCTCGCCCAGGACGGCTTTCAGCCGCTCCTCGAACTCGCCGCGATACTTGGCGCCCGCGATCAACGATCCCATGTCGAGTGCCATCAGCGTCTTGTTCTTCAGGCTTTCCGGCACATCCCCGTTCACGATCCGCAAAGCCAGCCCCTCGGCGATCGCCGTCTTGCCGACGCCGGGTTCCCCGATCAGAACCGGGTTGTTCTTGGTCCGGCGGCTCAACACCTGCATCGCGCGGCGAATTTCCTCGTCGCGCCCGATGATCGGGTCGATCTTGCCCTCGCGCGCGGCCTCGGTCAGGTCGCGGGCGTATTTCTTCAGCGCTTCGTAACTGTCCTCGGCCCCGGCGCTGTCCGCCGTCCGACCCTTGCGCAAATCATTGATCGCCGCATTCAGCGCCTGCGCATTCACCGCGCCCGCATCCAGCGCATCCTTCGCGCCCGATTTCACCACGGCCAGCGCCGTCAGCAGCCGCTCGACGGCCACGAAACTGTCGCCCGCCTTCTGGGCGATCTTCTCCGCCTCATCCAGAACCTTGGCCGTCTGCTTGTCGAGATAGGTCTGCCCGGCATCGCCGGTCACCTTCGGCATCTTCGCCAGCGCCAGGTCGACCGACTCCAGCACGCGCTGCGGCGCACCGCCCGCCCGCGCGATCAGGTTCGAGGCCAACCCCTGCTCGTCATCCATGAGGGCCTTCAGGATATGCTCGGGGGCCAGCTTCTGGTGGTCCTCGCGCTGTGCGATCGTCTGCGCGGCCTGAAGGAACCCGCGGGCGCGATCGGTGAACTTCTCCAAGTTCATGGTCTTTCTCCTTTTCAAAGCACCCGGTCTGCCACCACCCGGCTACGCGGCATGGCGGCCTGTGGGCCTCGTGCAATTATGTGGGATGCATGGGCATGGCCTGCAAGTCACACCGAAATCAACAGTGGAAACATTCCACTAGGCGGAAGGCTGCGAATCTGTCACATATCATCGAGCGGCTGCGTGTGTTCAGGGCCGCGAAGGGGGGCGCCTCTCTCAGTACCGGCGCCCCCCGACTCCAATGGACAGATCGGGCGCGCAGGCCTAGGAACGGGCGGACCATCCGATCCGAAAGGCCAGCCCCCATGACCAACCCCGCCGATGACCGCCTGATCGTCGCCCTCGACGTGCCCAACGCGCTCGAAGGGCTGCAGATGGCCGAGCGCATCGGCGACGCGGTCTCGTTCTACAAGATCGGGCTGGGCATGCTGACCGGCGGCGGCCTCGCGCTGGCCAACGAGCTCAAGCAGGAACACGGCAAGCGCATCTTCCTCGACATGAAATTCTTCGACATCGGCGCGACCGTGGAAAAGGCCGTGCGCGGCATCGCGGCCTATGACCTCGATTTCCTCACCGTCCACGGCGACCCGCAGGTGGTGCGCGCCGCGAAAGAGGGGGCCGCGGGCAAGGATCTCAAGATCCTCGCCGTCACGATCCTCACCTCCAACGACCGCGCCGACCTCGACGCCAACCTGATCGTTCCGGGCGCCATGGCCGAGATCGTCACGGCCCGCGCCGCCCGCGCCTTCGAAGCCGGGGCCGACGGCGTCATCGCCTCCCCGCACGAGGCCGCGATGATCCGCGCGCTGCCACAATCCGAAGGCCGCCTGATCGTCACCCCCGGCGTGCGCCCCTCGGGCAGCGACACCGGCGACCAGAAGCGCATCGCAACCCCCGCCGCCGCCATCGCCGCCGGGGCCGATCACATCGTCGTCGGTCGCCCCGTCTGGCAGGCCGCCGACCCGCGCACCGCCGCGCAGGCGATCACGGCCGAGCTTTCCGCCACGCGGTAGTCACGGTTCCATGCTATGCTGCGCCCCGGTCAGAAGACGGGGGATGCCATGCTGCAAGATGACGATCCGCGCCTCGATCTCCACTTCCTCGCCGTGCGGCAGGGCATCGGCCTGCTCGGCCTGATCCTGCCTGTCGCGCTCTACCTCTACGGACGCTCCGGACCGGGGCGGATGCAACCCTCTATCTCGGAATTCTACTACACGGCGATGGGCGACGTCTTCGTCGGCTGCCTCGTGGCCATCGGCGTCTTCCTGATCTCCTACCGTGGCTACCGCGCCAAGCCCGAGCGCTTTCCTCTTGGCGACCGCGCCACCTCGATCATCGCGGGTGTCGCGGCGCTCATGGTGGCCTTCCTGCCAGCCGGCGCGGACGGCGATTTCGCCCGCTGCATCGCCGGCGCCGCGACCGGCCCCTGCGCGGGCACGCTGCCCGACCCGACCCTGATGACCGGCCTCCACTTCATCACCGGGCCACTGCATTTCGCCGCCGCCGCGGTGTTCTTCGCCGCACTCGCCTATTTCTGCCTCGTGCTCTTCCCGATGGGGGGCACGCGGCGCGCCGACGGCAAACCCGCCCTCAGCCTCGAACACCTGACCTACTACGCCTGCGGTGCGGTGCTCATCGCCTCGATCCTCGGTGCGCTGGCCTATCTCGTCCTTCCGTTCAAGGACCAGCTGCGCGCGGTCAACTACATCTTCTGGGTCGAGACCGCCGGCGTGCTGGCCTTCTCAGTCGCCTGGCTCACCAAGGGGGACGCGCTGAAGAAACCGCTCGGCTTCCGCCTCTCGCGCGAGGGCGCGTGATCAGTTGTCGTTGATGTCCCGGTCAAAGGTCTTCACCTGCCCGCGATAGACGCCCGCCCAGCGGCGCAGCGCCAGCCACGAGACCAGCGACACCACCGCGAAGACAAGGAGCAGGATGGGCAGCGATCCGCCCAGCCACACGGCCAGCGGCCCGCCCACCAGCAGGACCAGCGCGACGACACCCGCGCCCACGGCGAACCCCAGAAGCACGAAGCCGGGGATCAGCACCTCGCCGATGGCGAGAACGACAGCGGCAACGCCCCAGACCCACCAATCGGCCCACATCAGCCGCGCCCCTTCAGCATCTGGAACGCCTTGCCGAAGGCATCGACCGCGTCGGCGGGCACGATGATCGTCTGGTTGCCCTGGCCATTGGCGACCGACCCGATCGCCTCGACCTGCTTGAGCGCGATGTTGTACTGCACCGCCTCGAGCCCGCCCTTGGCGATCGCCTCGGCCACGACGCCCGTGGCATAGGCCTCGGCATCCGCCTCGACGCGCCGCGCCTCGGCGGCCTGCCGCGCGGCATAGAGCTCGGCATCGGCGTTCAGCTCCACCGCGCGCTTCTGCCCCTCGGCCCGCGTCACCGCCGCCCGCCGCTCACGTTCGGCGTTCAGCTGCTGCAGCATCGCGTCCCGCGTCGCCTGGTCGAGGTTCACGTCCAGGATTTCCGCCCGCGTCACCTCGATTCCCCAGTTGTCGACGGCATCCTCGACGCTCGTCTTGATCGTCGCGATCAGCGTGGAGCGGTTCGACTGCACCTCGTCCAGTTCCATCTTGCCGATCTCGGCCCGCACGATCCCCGCCACGGTCGTGGCGATGGCGGCATCGACATCGCGGATGCGGTAAACCGTCTTCTCCGGCTCGAGGATGCGGTAGAAGACGCTCGTCTCGACCTGCACCAGCACGTTATCGGCGGTGATCGCGTCCTGGCTTGCCGTGGGCAGTTGCCGCTCGAGGATCGAGACCTTGTGCGCCACCCGGTCGAGGAAGGGCACGATGAAGTTGATCCCCGGCCCCAGCACGGCTTTCAGCCGCCCGAAGCGTTCCACCACGTGCTGCTCGGACTGCGGCACGATGCGGATCGCAAGGAAGATACAGAGGATGATGAACAGGGCAAGCAGCAGGATCACGAGGTTCCCGCCCAAGAGTTCGGCAAGCAATTGGTCCATATCGAAACTCGTCTGTTGGTTCTCGGGCTTCATGCCCGAACATATGCCGGGGCGCCACGCCCAAAAGCTAGGCGAAAAACGCCGGCATGCATGGGGGAATTCCCGACCGCGTCTCCCCCGTCACGCCAGGATCAGGCGCTGCGGCCCGGGGCCGGGTACCCGCGCAAGCTCGCCCGCGACCTCCATTTCCAGCTTCACGGTGGTGCAATGCCACCCCAGCGCCCCCAGCCGCGCCATGTCGGCCTGGCTCAACCGCGCCTTCACTTCCCCCGTCAGCTGCGACAGGGCCAGGCCCTCCGGCCCCGCCGCCTCCACCGCATGCAGGATCGCCTTGCGGACGAGGTGAAATTTCCACGCCGGAATGCGCGTGACCGCGTCGCGCCCCTCCGTGGGCGTGCGGCAGGCGATGCTGTCTTCGTCGGTCATCGACATTCAACTCCGGGCGGTCACCGCGTCAGCCTACCCCAAACCGCGCAGCCGCGAAACGCTCCCTTACGCAAACCCGCCGTTCGGCCTATCTTCGCGCCATGCCCGCCCTCTGCCGCGATTGCCTTTCCGCCTTCGACACCGGACGCCGCTGCCCGTCCTGCGGCAGCCCGCGCATCACCGCGCACCCTGAGCTCTTCGACCTCTCGATCGCCCACATGGATTGCGACGCCTTCTACGCGAGCGTCGAAAAACGCGACAATCCCGAGCTGCGCGACAAACCCGTCATCATCGGCGGCGGCCGCCGCGGCGTCGTCTCCACCGCCTGCTACATCGCCCGCATCAAGGGCGTGCGCTCGGCCATGCCGATGTTCCAGGCCCTGAAACTCTGCCCCGAGGCCGTCGTCGTCCGCGGCCGGATGGAGGTCTACGCCGAGGTCTCCCGCCAGATCCGCGCCATGATGGAGGACATGACTCCCGCCATCGAACCCCTCTCGCTCGACGAGGCCTTCCTCGACCTCACCGGCACAACGCGGCTCCACGGCGCCCCGCCCGCAGTCCTGCTGGCGCGCCTTGTCAAACGCATGCAGAGCGAGCTCGGCATCACCGGCTCCATCGGCCTGTCGCACAACAAGTTCCTCGCCAAGCTCGCCTCCGACCTCGACAAGCCGCGCGGCTTCTCGGTCATCGGACAGGCGGAAACGATGGACTTCCTCCGCGACAAGCCCGTGCGCATGATCTGGGGCATCGGCGCCGCCGGCCAGGCCAGCCTCGAGGCCGTCGGCATCCGGACCTTCGCCGATCTCCGCCGCTGGGACAGGCGCGACCTGCATGAGCGCTTCGGCACGATGGGCGAACGCCTCTGGCACCTCTCGCGCGGCGAGGACAGCCGCCGCGTCTCCCGCGACCGGGCGGTCAAGTCGATCTCCAACGAAACCACCTTCGCCGAGGACATATCCGACGAGGGCCTCCTCGACGGCCATATCTGGCGCCTGTCGGAAAAGGTCGCCGATCGCGCCAAGGCCAAGGGGCTCGCGGGCCGTGTCGTCACCCTCAAGCTCAAGCGCGACGACTTCAAGCTCCTGACCCGCCGCCTGTCGCTGCCCGACGGCACCCAGATCGCCGACCGGCTCTACCGCGCCGCCCGCACCCTTTACGACCAGACCGACCACCCGAGGCCCTACCGCCTGATCGGCGTCGGCCTCTCCGAGCTGATCCCGGCCGAGGCCGCCGACCGCTCGGGCGATCTCCTCGACCCGCAGGAGGCCCGCCGGATCGAGGCCGAACGCGCCACCGACGCGATCCGCAAACGCTTCGGCGAAGACGCCATCCTCAAGGGCCGCGCGTTGCGCTGACAAAAAGGGATTGCGCCGGCTTCGCCGTCGCCCGTGGCGGAGAACAAGGTTCTCCGAACTCCTTGGCCGGCGCCGGCGCGGAACTCCGACGGCAGCCCACTTGGGACGGTCTCGCGAGGGTCGATGCCTCCGGCGGCCATATTTCAGGGATAGAGATGCACAGGTAGCGCCCCTATCGCATCTTCATCCCTCAAATATGGCGGGGAGGTCGCGTAGCGACGGGGGCGGAGCCCCCCACGCGCGAAGCACGAACAAAAGACTCACGGAGCGAAGCGACCCTAAAGAAACGCGGCCAAGGCCGCTCCTTTCGGTCAGGGGCGCATCATTCGGCCGCCAGCGGAATCCGGCCGGGGCGCGAGGCGATCACCCGGTCGATCACCTCGGTGATGATCCGCTTGATCGTGTCGAAATTGCCCGAGGGCCGCAGCATCCGCTCGTTCATGTAGAGCGCACGGTCGATCTCGATCTGCACCGCGTGGCGACCGCGCGACGGCCGCCCGTAATGCTGCGTCACGAAAGCGCCCGCGAAGGGCGCGTTACGGATCACGTTCAGCCCTTCCGAAAAGAAAGCCTCTTCGAGCACGTCCACCACCTCGGTCGCGGCGGAGGCGCCGAAGCGGTCGCCCAGCACGACCTCGGGGCGCCGCTGACCGGACCGCGACACCCCGTCGAGCGCCTCGTGCGGCATCGAGTGGAAATCCAGCAGCACCGCCTCGCCATAGGCGTACTGTGCCTCGGCCATCAGCCCGTCCAGCGCGGCATGGTAGGGCCGCCAGACCTGCGCGATTCGCGCCTCGGCCTCCAGGCGGCTGATCTTGCCGCGATAGATCGCGCGGCCGTTGGCCACGACCCGCGGGATCACCCCCAGCCCCGAGGAAATGCGCGGCGTCTGCACCCCGCGCGCCACGCCCTCGACGACGCCGGGGTCCAGCTCTTCCGGGCTGCGGTTCAGGTCGAGCCAGGCGCGCGGATATTCCGCCGCGATCAGCGGCGCCCCAAGACCCGGCGCCGCCGAGACGAGCATGTCCATGAAGGCGTCTTCGGACGAGCGTATGCCATGGCCGTCCAGCACCGTGGTGGCCAGGAAATCCGGCGGATAGTAGCGCCCCGAATGCGGCGTCGCGACCACGACGGGGGTCAGCAGGTCACGCGGTCGTTCGATGCGAAAGGCGGGGGGCATGCGCGCTCCGGGTCCATGTCTCTGGCAAAGATATAGCCGGTTTTCGCGCAAGGCCAAAAGCCCTTGAACCCCCTCGGCGATCCTTCTATAGACCGCACACCCAAGCGGCGGCTTCGCAGACTCGGGCCATTCGGCTGTTGTCTCGTGCAGGGCGTCTTTCGGGAACGGGCGGTTAGCTCAGCGGTAGAGCACTACGTTGACATCGTAGGGGTCACTGGTTCGATCCCAGTACCGCCCACCACCTCGGAAACGGGGCAGAATTCACCGGCCCCTTCGCGGAGCCAGACAGCAACCCAAGGCGCATCGCCGCGCCGCGACGAAGGAGAAGGCCATGAAGGTCAAGAACTCGCTCCGCTCGCTCAAGCAGCGCCATCGCGATTGCCGCGTCGTGCGCCGCAAGGGCCGGGTCTACGTGATCAACAAGACCCAGCGCCGCTTCAAGGCCCGCCAGGGCTGAGACAGCAGCGTCACGCTGATGGAAAGGCCGCCCTCGGGCGGCTTTTTTCTTGGCCGCGTCGCGGCTCTCAGCCGTCCCGCAGCTCGAGTTCGCCCTCGATCTCCATCGCGAAATTCATCGGCAGCCCGGCGCAGCCGATGGCCGAGCGCGCGTGCCGCCCGACCCCTGGCCCGAAGACCCCGAGAATCAGGTCGGAGAACCCGTTCAGCACAAGGTGCTGCTCGGCGTAGCCGGGGGCCGAATTCACCATGCCGAAGACGCGAACCCAGCCCGCCACGCGGGACAGCTCGCCGATTTCGGTCTTGAGGTTGGCCAGCACCGACAGCCCGATCCGCTGTGCCACGCCCGCGGCCTGCGCGGTGGTCAGATCCGCGCCGACCTGCCCGTAGGGCCCGGCGATGCGGCCCTCCGGCGACTGTTCGGGATGCCCCGAGATCAGCACGCGCGACCCACGGACATTGATGAAGGTGAAGGGCAGGTGCAGCCCCTCGGGCACCTGCACCGGCGAGGGCAAGGTCAGGCCCATCGCCGCCAGCCGCGCCTCGGGTGTGTCGGTCATTCCCCGTTCTCCCGTCTCTGCAGATCGTCGAGCGTATAGCGCCCCGCGATCGGCCCTGCATCGCCCGCGATGAAATCCGGGTCCTGCCCCATGCAGCCCGGCCCGCAGAGTTGCACCGCGACACCACGCTCACCGTCGATGTACCACAGCCGCCCGCCGGGCGTCGCGACATATCCGTTCACGCCCTCTTCCATGTCGCCGCGCAGATCGTCGCTCGAGGGCACCTCGCTGTCGGCCCCCCGGTCGAAGGCGGCATGGGTATGGAACGAGGCCGTCACCTCGAGGAACCGGCTCTCGTCGCCGCGACTCAGGCAGGACCACTGATCCCCCCGGCTGACCTCGGTCGCCATGTAGCCGCCCTCCGGCAGCACGCCGATATACCCGCAATACTCGCGATTCTCGGCGAAGCTGCGCGGCTGCAACTCCATCAGGATCTCCCGCGCGACCTCAAGCTCGGCGGGGTCCTGGGCCGGCGCCCCACCGGCCAGGCACAGCAGAAGACCGGCACCAGCAACACCCCTTACTGCACAGTTCAATCAAAGATCCTCCCTCCGATGGCCTCGGCCAGCAGCCGCACGACCGTCATCTGGTCAAGATACCCTGTCGGCCCAAGCCCGCGCGACCGCTGGTAATCGCGGATCGCCCCGCGCGTGCGCGCATCGAAGCTCCCGTCCACGCGGCCCGGATCGAACCCCAGCGCGGCAAGCCGCTGCTCGGCCAACTGGCGCATCTGCGGGGTGAGGTTCAGCGCCGCCTCGCGCGCCTCGGCCAGCGCCAGTTCGCGCGGGGTCAGGCCGGTTTGCAGCACCGAAAGGCGCTGCTGCGCGATGTCGATGAACTGACCGCCCGGGTAAAGCTCGAGGTAGCGCCGGTAGGCCTCCACCGAATCCGCGGCCTGGACCTCCTGCCAGAAACGGCGCTCCTCGGCCTCGACCTCGGCCAGCCGATCCGCCTCGATCTCGTCGAGCCGCGCCCGCGCGACCTCGGAGAACAGCCCGTTCGGATAGCGCGAGAGATAGGCGCGCAGCGCCGCCTCGTCCCGGCCCTGCCCGGTCGCCTGCCAGAAAGCCCGGTCGGCCTGTTCCTCGGCCTCGCGCTGGCGGCGCGCCTCTTCCTCCAGCTCCGCGGCGCGCTGCGCGCCCGCTTCACGCAGCACGGCGACCTGCGGCCCGGTCAGGAAGCCCGTGACCTCGAAGCCCCGGCTCGACTGCCAGCCGCGGATAGCACCCCGCGTGCCCGGCCCGAAGATACCGTCGATCCCGCGCGTGTTGAAATCGAGGATCGTCAGATCCCGCTGGATCTGCTGCCGCTGCGTCCGGCTCAGCCCCAGCGCCGCCTCCGCCGCCTCGGCCTGGGCCACCGGATCGGCGGCCTCCTCCTCCAGAGCCTCGGCCCGGCTCAGCGCCTCGGCGGCAAAGGCGCCGCCGGGATACTGCTCGAGATAGGCGCGATAGGCGCCTTCGGTGTTCAACTCCTGCACCGCGACCCAAAGCGCGGTCTCCTCCTCCGACGGGCCGGAGGGCGGCGTCACCACGCCCCCCCCGATGGCCGGAAGAAACGGCAGCGCGGGCGACAGGAACCCGTGACTGCGCAGCCCGCGCGAGCCTGCCACCGCCGCCAACAGGTCGGCCCCCGGCTGCAACAGCACGTCGCGCGCCAGGTCGGCCAGGTCATCGGGCGACCCCGAAAGAACCGTCACCCCCTGCGGCGCGTCGAGCGGCCCGAACCCGCGGCTGAGCCCGGGGCCGACGTCGATCCGCCGCGCCTCCTGCCCCAGCAGGACGACCGCCTGCCCCGGCGCACGCCCCGCGATCTCGAACAGCACGTCGAGCGCGACACCCTCAGCCCCGACCGAGCCGAGGTCGGGCGCATCCGCATCACTGCCCAGAACCCAGCTTCCCCGCTGCGAGCGCACCACGTGACCCGACAGCGCGATCAGCACGCGCTCGGTCTCGTCCGCCTCGAGCAGCGCCGACACCGCGGCGCGCATCGCCTCGGCGGTGCCGTTCTCCACCACGATCACGTCGAAACCGGCCCGGTCCAGCGGCCCCTCCAGCGACAGGATCTCATCGCCGTAGCGCAGATCCTGCGCCGCGTCATAGCGGTCGTTCGCGATCAGGAGCGCGGTATCCGCCCCGGCCGCGGTGGCGGCACCAAGGGCGAGGGCACAGGGGATCAGGGCGGGAATCAGGGCACGCATGGCAGCTATCTCCAGAAGGGCTCGTCTCTCCTTCCCGGATAGCACGACCGACGCCGGTTAACCGATAACCAAACCCCGCCGATCAATCGTACTTTCGTTGATCGTCGATCACGAGACCATCGTTCGGCAGACTTCCGGGCGTCACGATCTCGACCCGGCCCTTCAGCTTCAGCACCGCGGCCACGCTCTCGGCCAGCGCATCCGCATCGGCGCCCTCGGCCTCAACCTGCACGGTCATAACGTCCATCTCGCCCTCGCGCGTGGCGATGACCCGGGCGCGCCCGACCTCTGCATGACGGCCGACGAACTCGGCCACCTGCTCGGGGCGCACGAACATGCCCTTGATCTTGGTGGTCTGGTCCGCGCGGCCCATCCAGCCCTTGATCCGCATGTTCGTCCGCCCGCAGGGGCTTGCCCCCGGCAACACGGCGCTCAGATCGCCGGTCGCGAACCGGATCAACGGGTAATCGGGGTTCAGCGTCGTGACCACGACCTCGCCCACCTCGCCCTCGGCCACCGGATCGCCCGTGCCGGGGCGCACGATCTCGACGATCACGCCCTCGTCCACGATCATCCCCTCCATCGCCTCGCTCTCGTAGGCGATGTTGCCAAGGTCCGCCGTCGCATAGCACTGCAGGCAGGCGATCCCGCGATCCGCATATTCCTGCCTGAGCGACGGGAACAGCGCGCCACCCCCGACAGCCGCACGGGTAAAGGCCAGCTCGACCCCCATCTCGTCCGCCTTGTCGAGGATCACCTTCAGGTAATCCGGCGTCCCGGCATAGGCGCTGCAGCCCACGTCCCTGGCCGCGCGCACCTGCAGCTCGGTCTGGCCCACGCCCGCGGGCAGCACCGCGGCGCCCACGGCCCGTGCGCCGCTTTCGAAGATCATGCCCGCCGGCGTCAGGTGATAGCCGAAGCAGTTCTGCACCACGTCGCCCGCCCCGATCCCCACGGCATGCAGAAAGCGACCCATCCGCCACCAGTCATGGCTCACGCCACCCGGCTCGTAGATCGGCCCGGGGCTCTGGAACACATGCGCCAGGTTCGTCACCGGCAACCCGCCGAAGGGCGGTGTCTCGGCCTGTCGCGCCACCAGCTCCGACTTGCGCAGCACCGGCAGCCCGGAAAGCGCGTCCAGCGACGCGACCGCCGCCATCCCGTTCGAGGCAAGCTGCGCGTTCAGCTGCACCAGCTGATCCGCGGCGCGCGCGTCCGCGCTGCGCGTCTCCAGCGCGTCGTAATGTTTGCGGTTCTCGTCCAGCATCAGCTCAGCCACCGTTTCCGACGCCGGTAGCTCCGCACGTCGCGGAAGCTCTTCCGGCCCTCCTCGGACATCCCGAGATAGAATTCCTTCACATCCGGGTTCTCGCGCAGATCCGCCGCGGGCCCGTCCATCACCACGCGGCCCGACTCCAGGATGTAGCCGTAATGCGCGAAACGCAGCGCCACGTTGGTGTTCTGCTCGGCCAGCAGGAAGGTCACCCCCTGCTCCTCGTTCAGCCGCTTCACGATGTCGAAGATCTGTTCCACCAGCTGCGGCGCCAGACCCATCGAGGGCTCGTCCAGCAAGATCATCTCGGGGCGGCTCATCAGCGCGCGGCCGATCGCCGTCATCTGCTGTTCGCCACCGCTGGTATAGCCCGCCTGGCTCGTCCGCCGCTCCTTCAGCCGCGGGAAGTAATCATAGACCATCTCGAGGTCGGCATTGATCGCCCCCTTGCCGTCCTTGCGCGTATAGCTGCCGGTCAGCAGGTTCTCCTCGACGGTCAGGTGCTCGAAACAGTGGCGTCCCTCCATCACCTGGATCACGCCACGATCCACCAGGTCCGACGGCGTCAGGTCGGCCACCGGCTCGCCGCGGTACAGGATCGACCCCTTGGTCACCTCGCCGCGCTCCGAATGCAGCAGGTTCGAGATCGCCTTCAGCGTCGTCGTCTTGCCCGCCCCGTTGCCGCCCAGAAGCGCGGTGATGCCTCCCTTCGGCACCTTCAGGCTGACACCCTTCAGCACGAGGATCACGTGGTTGTAGATGACCTCGATGTTGTTGACCTCGAGAAGCGTCTCCGCCCCGTCCAGTTCCGGCGCCACGCCGTCGCCATGGGTCTCCTGAGGCTGATCCAGCATCTCCCGGCTCTCCCTTGCCGCGGTGCCCGAGGCCCTCGCCCCGGTCACGTTCCGTTAAGGTTAACGCGCGCCCCCCAAGGTCCACGCCCCACCTTCATCTTTCCAAAAATATGCAAATCCCGGCGGCGACACATGCGCCGCCGCCGGGGGTGTCGGATCAGCTGTCGCCGCACTGGCTGGCGATGTTGTTCTCGGCGGCGAACTGCGCCGAGTCCTCCTCGACCAGCGGCTGCGTGACGCTGTCGTCGGGCGCGATGAAGTCGGTGAGCGTCACCCACTCCGTGCCGTTCCACTGGGTCATGATCGCCATGCCGGTGCCGCCATGATCCTCGCAGCTGACGGCGAACTCGGGGCCGATCATCGGCATGCCCAGCTCGTCCATCCGCGCGTTGGTCAGCTCCAGCGCTTCCATCCCGTCGCGCATCATCGCCGGCGTGATCGCCGCCACGCCGTGGATCTCCTGCGCGGCGCGGATCGCCTCGGCGGCCAGCATCGCGGCATACATGCCCCGGGTATAGAGCACCGAACCCACGTTCGAGCCGTCGCCCGCAGCCAGGCCCGCCTCGTGCACATGGGTGCGGATCTCGTCGAAGACCGGCATGTCGCCCAGGCGGTTCATGTTCAGCGCGCGGTAGCCCGCCGCCGCCTCACCGGCCTGTTCCACGTCATGATCGGCGCCCGCCCACCAGTTGCCGATGAAGTTCTCCATCGGGTAGCGGATGTTCACCGCTTCCTGGATCGCGACCTGGTTCATCACGCCCCAGCCCCACATGACCACGTAGTCGGGACGCTCGCGGCGGATCGTCAGCCACTGGTTGCCCTGCTCCTGGCCGGGGTGGTCCACCGCCAGCTGGTTCAGTTCGAACCCGTGCATCTCGGCCAGCGTCTCCAGCGTGCGGATCGGCTCACGGCCATAGGCCGAGTTGTGATAGAGCAGCGTGATCGACTTGCCCTCGAGCGAGCCGTCGTTCTCCTCCAGCAGCTGGTTGATGATCACCGAGGCCGCATCCCAGTAGTTCGCCGGGTAGTTGAAGACATGGCTGAACACGTCGCCGTTCGCGGCCGACGTCCGGCCATAGCCCATCGTATGCAGCGGGATGCCATCGGCCGTCGCGCGCGGGATCAGCTGGTAGGTGATGCCGGTCGACAGCGGCTGGTAGACCAGCGCGCCTTCGCCCTTGGTCGATTCGTAGCATTCCACGCCGCGCTCGGTGTTGTAGGCCGTCTCGCAGCTCACGATGCGCACCGTCTCGCCGCCGATGCCGCCATCGCGCGCGTTCAGCAGGTTGAAGTAATCCTGGTAGCCGTCCGAGAACGGGATGCCGCCCGCGGCATAGGGGCCGGTGCGATAGTGCAGGTCCGGGATCACCAGGTCGGCGAGCGCGGGGCCCGCGGCCATCATGCCCGCCACTGCGAATGTTGCCAGTTTCTTCATCGGGGTTTCCTCCCTTTGGGTTTGTCCGATCTTTCTTGCGCCCCGGTTGCGCCCGGGTTTCTCACTCGGCGGCCCGCCCTCCTCCTGGTCGGTGCCGCATCCGTAGGGTGGGCGATTCCGCCCACCACCGGCCTTCCCGCTAGTGCGGGAAGGGCCAGAGCCTCAGCTTCTCCTTCGCCAGCGCCCAGAGGCGCGCCAGCCCGTGCGGCTCGACGATCAGGAAGAACATGATCAGCGCGCCCACGATGACGAACTCGAAATGCGTCGCCAGCGCCGGGTCCCAGCCCAGCGTGCCGGCGAACAGGTTCCTCAGCGCCACCGGCAGGATCACCATGAAGGCGGCCCCGGCAAAGGCACCGAAGATCGAGCCCAGCCCCCCGATGATGATCATGAAGAGCACGAGGAACGACTTGATGATGCCGTAAGCCTCGCCCACCTCGACCGCGCCCAGGTAGACCGTGAACAGCAGCGCCCCCGACACACCCACGTAGAAGGAGGATACGGCGAATGCCGTCAGCTTCGCCTTCAGCGGGTTCACCCCGATGATCTCGGCCGCGATATCCATGTCGCGGATCGCCATCCACTGCCGCCCGATCGAGCCGCGCGTCAGGTTCCGCGCGACCCAGGCCAGCACGAAGACGATCAGGAAGCAGAAGACGTATTTCACCCAGCTTTCCGCGTTCGGGCCCGTCACGGCCAGGCCGAACATCGTCCGTTCCGGCGCGCTGATCTGCCCCGAGGCCGAGTAGTTGTAGAACCACGGCACCTTGTTGAAGAGCCATACAAGGAAGAACTGCGCCGCCAGCGTCGCCACCGCGAGGTAAAAGCCCTTAATCCGCAAGCTGGGCAGGCCGAAGGCCACGCCGACCATCGCGGTCATGAACCCCGACAGAAGCGTGATCGTCACCATGTCCATCCACGGAAACGCCGTCATCAGCTTGTAGGAGGTGAAGGCGCCGACCGCCATGAAGCCGCCCGTGCCAAGCGACACCTGCCCGCAATAGCCCGTCAGGATGTTCAGACCGATCGCCGCGATCGCGTAGATCAGGAACGGGATCAGGATCGAGTTCGCCCAGTAGTCGTTGATGATGAACGGGATGATCCCCAGCCCGATGACCAGCACGATGTAATACCGATACCGGTCGAAGGCGATCGGGAAGGTCTGGTTGTCGTCGGTGTAGGACGTCTTGAAGTCGCCCGCCTCACGATAGAACATCTGTCGCCTCCCCCTGCCGGAGCGCCGCGGCGCGCGGGGCCGTCGCCCGCGCCTCCCATGGCCCGGTCATCCTCGAATTTCCTGAAATCTCGCCGCGCGCGGACACACGCGCCGCCGGTCCCGGCGCGCAGCATGTCTCCACACGATGGATCGGGGGCAGGGCCGCCCCTGCGTTCAGTCCGCGTCGACCCGGCGCCGCGCGTAAAGCCCGACCGCCAGACCGAGAACCGACAGCACCGGCGCACTCCAGTGCACCTCTTGCTGTCCATAGAGCCCCGCCGCAAGGAAGAGCCCCGCGAACCAGAACACCGCGAAGGCGATGGTGGTCACGATGGCCCACATCTTCCGTTCCGAGGTGGTCCGCCCCGTGGCGAACCCGGGCTTTCCGATATTCGGCTTCTGAATTTCGTCCAGAGCCATGGCACGTCGTCCTCCCATATGCCCCGTCCCGGATCCCTCCCGATCCGCCGCGGGGCTGCATCCCTGCCGATGCTCGCGCGGGGGTAGAGTGCACGGATGCCCCCCGCGCGTCACGATGTTTTTTCGGCATGATCCGCATGGCCCGGCTACACCCTCTCGATGATCTTCTCGCCGAACAGGCCCTGCGGCCGGAAGACGAGGAAGACGAGGGCGAGGACATAGGCGAACCAGTTCTCGGTCGCGCCGCCGATCATCGGACCGATGGAGAACTCGAAGAGCGCCTCACCCACGCCGATGATGAGCCCGCCGATGATGGCACCCGGGATCGAGGTGAAGCCGCCCAGCATCAGCACCGGCAGCGCCTTCAGCGCGATCAGCGACAGCGAGAACTGCACCCCCGATTTCGAGCCCCACATGATGCCCGCCACCAGCGCGACCATGCCCGCCAGCGACCAGACCAGCACCCAGACGTAATTCAGCTTGATGCCCACGCTCAGCGCCGCCTGGTGGTCGTCGGCCACCGCGCGCATGGCGCGGCCCTGCTTGGTGTATTGCGCGAAGGCGATCAGCCCGCCGACAAGGATCGCGGCGATGATCGCGGCCGAGATGTCGAGATTGTCGATGAAGAACCCGTAGCCGAAGATCTCGAAGGTCGCCGCGTCGATCGCGTCGTTGATCCCCTGCGGCAGGCCCACGTCCATGTTGCGGATCTCGGACCCCCACATCAGGTCGCTGACACCTTCGAGGAAATAGGCGAGCCCGATGGTCGCCATGAACAGGATGATCGGCTCTTGGCCCACGAGATGCTTGAAGACGAATTTCTGCACCAGGATGGCGAAGCCGATCATCACCAGAACGGTCAGAAGGATCGCGGCCAGCGCCGGCACCTCCCACCCGAAATAATGGACGTCGGTGCCGAAGATCTCGTTGATCAGGTGGCCGAAGGGCACGCGCCCCTGCTGGATGCCCACGAGCGTCATCGCCGCGAACAGCGCCATGACCCCCTGCGCGTAGTTGAAGATCCCGCTCGCCTTGAAGATCAGCACGAAGCCGAGCGCCACGAGGGCATACATCACCCCGTTCAGAAGGCCGTTGAGCGTGACCTCCATCGCGAAAATCAGTTGGTCAGGCATGCGCGGCCTCCCTGGCTCGGCGTATGTACGCGGTGTGTACGCGGTGTGTACGGGGTGTGACGCGGGCGATCAGTCATGGGCGACCCCGAGATAGGCGTCGATCACCTCCTGGTTGGCGCGCACCTCGTCCGGCGTGCCGTCCCCGATCTTCTTGCCGTAATCCATCACGACCACCCGGTCGGACAGGTCCATCACGACGCCCATGTCATGCTCGATCAGCACGATGGTGGTGCCGTACTCGTCGTTCACGTCCAGGACGAAGCGGCTCATGTCCTCCTTCTCCTCGACATTCATCCCCGCCATCGGTTCGTCGAGCAGCAGGATCGAGGGCTCCGACACCAGCGCGCGGGCCAGTTCCACCCGCTTTTTCAGACCATAGGGCAGGCGGCCCACCGGCGTCTTGCGGATGTGCTGGATTTCAAGGAAGTCGATGATTTCCTCGGCTTTTTGCCGGTTCTCGACCTCTTCGCGCTGGGCCTTGCCCCACCAGAACGCCTGGTCGAGCAGGCTCGCCTTCATGTGGTTCAACCGGCCCGTCATAACGTTGTCCAGAACCGTCATCCCCTCGAACAGCGCGATGTTCTGGAAGGTCCGCGCGATGCCCTGCCGCGCGACCTGGTAGGGCCGCATCTGCGGGCGCTTCGACCCGCGATAGATCACCTCGCCCTCCTGCGGGTTGTAGAAGCCCGAGATGACGTTGAGCATGGACGACTTACCCGCCCCGTTCGGCCCGATGATCGCCCGGATCTCGCCCTCGCGGATGTCGAACGAGATGTCCTTGATCGCCACCACGCCCCCGAAGCGCAGCGTGATGTTCCGCATCTCCATCACCACCCCACCGATCTTGCGGCCATCGGCGGTGACGTAACCTTCCTCAGTGGAATCAAGCATTTACTCGGCCCTTTCCCGTGCCGCCTGGCCGGAGCGAAAGATCAGCGCCCCCACCAGCCCGTAGATCAGCAGCGCCACCAGCGCCCAGATCAGACTGTCCTCCCAGACCTGCGGCATCCCGAACAGAAGCGCCGCAACCCCGCAGATCCCGATGGCCCCGCCCTGCACCGCCGCGGCGCCCGTGGCCACGTAACGCCCCGCGACCCAGGAGGCCGCGAAGCCCAGCAGGAACAGGGCAACGGCGACGAAGGTCATTCCGCCGCCACCTGCGCCGGCGCGCCCACGGCGACCGTTGCCGCGTCGCGGATCTCCAGCGTCGCCGTGATCTTGCCCTTGCGCCCGTCCTCGTAGGTCACTTCCGTCTCGGTGTATTGCGAGGTCTTCCCGGAATAGAGCGCGTCGATCAGGTCGTGGAACTTCTCCTCGATGATCCGCCGCCGCACCTTGCGCGTGCGCGTCAGCTCGCCGTCATCGGCGTCCAACTCCTTGTGCAGCACGAGGAAGCGATGCACCTGGCAGCCCGAGAGCATCTCGTCGGAGGCGACCGAGCGGTTCACCTCCTCGACATGGCTCTGGATCATGTCCATCACCCGCGGATGCCCCGCCAGTTCCTGGTAGGAGGCATAGGCGATATTGTTGCGCTCGGCCCAGTTGCCGACCGCCGTCAGGTCGATGTTGATGAAGGCGGTGCAGTACTCCCGCCCGTTCCCGAAGACCACGGTCTCGAGGATGTTGGGGAAGAATTTCAGCTTGTTTTCAACGTACTTGGGCGCGAACAGGCTGCCGTCCGCCATCTTGCCCACGTCCTTCGCGCGGTCGATGATCCGCAGGTGCCCGGTGTCGGGCTCGATGAAACCCGCGTCGCCCGTGGCGACCCAGCCCTCGGGGTCCTTGGTCGAGGCCGTGCTTTCTGGGTTCTTGTAATACTCCACGAAAACGCCCGGGCTGCGGTAATAGACCTCGCCCGTGTCGTCGATGCGGATCTCCACGCCCGGCGAGGGGACGCCGACCGTGTCGGGCCGCACTTCGTTGTCGGGCTGCTGCGTGATGAAGACCGAGGCCTCGGTCTGCCCGTAAAGCTGCTTCAGGTTGATGCCGAGCGCCCGGTAGAAATCGAAGATCTCCGGCCCGATCGCCTCACCGGCGGTATAGCCCACGCGAATGCGCGTCAGCCCCAGCGCGTTCTTCAGCGGGCCGATCATCAAGAGGTTGCCAAGCTGGTACTTCAGCTTGTCCATGCCGCCGACGCTCTTGCCGTCGAGCAGCTTGGGGCCCACGACCTTGGCGTGTTCGAGGAAGTAATGGAACAGCCGCCGCTTGATCGGCCCGGCATCCTCCATCCGGATCATGACGCTGGTCAGCAGCGTCTCGAACACGCGCGGGGGCGCGAAATAGTAGGTCGGCCCGATCTCGCGCAGGTCGGCCAGCGTGGTATCGGCGCTTTCGGGGCAGTTGACGCAGAACCCCGTCCACATCGCCTGCCCGATGGAAAAGATGAAATCGCCCACCCAGGCCATCGGCAGGTAGGCCAGAACCTCGTCATGCGGGTCGAGGTGGTCGAACTCGCTCGAGGCCTTGGAGGTCATGATGATGTTGCGGTTCGACAGGACCACGCCCTTGGGCTTTCCGGTCGTGCCCGAGGTGTAAAGCATCACGCAGGTCGAGTCGAAATCCAGCTCGGCCTCGCGCGCCTGCAGTTCCTTGGCGAAGCGGTCATGCGCCGCGCGTCCCTCGGCCTGCACATCGGCCAGCGCGTGCAGCTTGGAATGGTCGTATTTCCTCAGGCCCCGCGGGTCCTGGTAGATGATGTGCTCGATCTGCGGCACGCGGCCCTGCACCTCGATCACCTTGTCGACCTGTTCCTGGTCGCCGCAGATCACGAAGCGGGCAAAGCAATGCTCCAGCACATAGGCCATCTCTTCGGCGACCGCGTCCTGGTAGAGCGGCACGGGCACCGCGCCGACCTTTTGGGCTGCGACCATCGACCAGTAGAGCGCCGGGCGGTTGCGCCCGATCACCGCGACATGGTCACCCCGGTTCACCCCCAGAGCGAGCAGGCCATAGGCGATCGCGTCGATCTCCTCGGCGGCCTCGGCCCAGGTCCAGTTCTGCCAGATGCCAAGCTCCTTCTCCCGGTAGGCCGGTTTCGAGCCGAACTGCGCCACGTTCCGCGCCAGCAGCGCAGGAATGGAATGCGGCACACCCTTGGGCGTGTCTGTCTGAGCCAAGTCTTTCCCTCCCTTCGCCGGGCTTCCTCCTTCCCGGCGTGCACGGTGCGCCCTTGTTCGGACGGGCGACTCCCGTATCGCCACCGTGCCACACAATCGGTCGCGGTCAAGTTTTGCCCCAGTTTTGCGCAATCCTAACGAATTGTAACATGACCACGCCCGTGCTTGACGGGGGGCGCAACGGGGGGCAGCGATGATCACGGGAGGACAGGAGATGCCGCATAAGGCGGGCACCGATCACCTGACGCGCGCGGGCCTGAACCTGATCCAGCAGGCGCTGTCGATCTATGACGCCGACCTGCGCCTTGCGGTGTCGAACCGGCCTTTTCAGACGATGTTCGGCCTGCCCGAGCGCCTCGTGACCCCCGGCGCCCGATTCGACGAGACGATTCGCTACCTCGCCGAAACCGGCGAATACGGCGAGATCGACGACGTGGCGGCCTTCGTCGCGCTGCGCGTCGAACAGGCCCGCGCCTTCGAGCCGCACTACATGGAACGCCGCCGCGCCAACGGCCGTACCATCAGCGTCGAGGGCTCGCCCCTGCCGGAAGGCGGCTGGGTCACCGTCTATACCGACATCACCGCCATCAAGCGGCAGGAGGAGTTGCTGCGCGCCCGGTCCGAGGAACTGTCGGACCAGGTGCTCGGCTATACCGAGGAGCTCGCCCAGACCAACCGCGCGCTCGAGGCGACCATCGCACAGCTCGAGGAGGCCAAGGCCGAGCTCACCGAGATGGAGGCGCGCATCCGCCTCACGACCGAGATGACGCCCGCGCATATCGCCCGCGTGGACCGGGACGGGGTCTATACCTACACCAACCGCCGCCTCTCGTCGCTGCTGCCCGGACGGCAAAGCGATATCGTCGGCCTCAGCTTCGAAGAGGCGCTGGGGCAGGACACGGCGGCGCGGCTCCGGCCCTCGCTCACGCGCGCCGTGCAGGGAGAGGCGAGCGTTCTGGAGTTTACCGAAGCCGAAACCGGCCGCCGCATCCGCACCGCCTTCACCCCCGACCAGTCCGCGCCGGGCGAGCCGATCAACGGCGTCTACCTGCTGTCCACCGACCTGACCGAGGAGGCGCAGGCCCGCGCCGCACTGGCGCAGACCCACAAGCGGGAGCTGGCCGCCCAGCTGACCAGCGGGCTGGCGCATGACTTCGCCAACCTGCTGACGATCATCCTCGGGCTTCAGGGGCGGCTGGAAAAGCTGCCGCTTCCCCCGGGCGCGCAGGAACTGACCGGCGCGACCCGCGCCGCGGCGCGGCGGGGCGGCGACCTGCTGAACAAGATCGCCCGTATCTCGGGCCCGCGCGAAACGCGCGAGGCGCCCACCGTGCTGGCCGATTTCCTCGACACGCTCGCGCCGCTGGCCCGCGCGCCCCTGCCGCCCGAGATCGCCCTGACCATCGCGAACCGCGTCGCGCATCCCGCGCTCATGCTCGACACCGGGTCGCTTCAGGACAGCCTTCTGAACCTCGTCCTGAACGCGCGCGACGCGATCGGCGGTAATGGCGGCGAGATCGCGATCCATCTCGCACCAGTGCAGGACACCTGGCTCGACATCGCGGTGAGCGACACCGGCCCGGGGTTTTCCGAGGCCGCGCTGGAGCGCGCGCTCGACCCGTTCTTCACCTCGAAGGGCGACGAGGGTTCGGGCCTTGGCCTGACGATGGTCTATGACGCCACGAAACTCGCCGGCGGGCAGGTCCGGCTCGAGAACCGAACCGGCGGCGGGGCCTGCGTGACCCTGCGCCTGCCCCTGAAGCCGGCCGCGGCCGAGGCCCGCCCGCGCCTTGTCCTGCTGGTCGAGGACAAGCCCGAGATCCGCGCCGCCGTCCGTGACGGCCTGACCGACCTCGGCCACCAGGTGATCGAGGCCTCCACCGCCGAGGAGGCGCTGGCGCTGACCGATATTCCCGGCCTCGACTGGGTGCTGTCCGACATCCGCCTCGGCCCCGAGGACGGGGTCGCGCTGTTGGGCCGGATCGCCGCGAAGCAACCGGCGCTGAACCTCGCGCTGATGACCTCGCTGCCCGAAAGCGACCCGCTCCGCGCCAGCGGGGCCGCGCGCTGGCCGGTCCTTCCGAAACCCGTGGACGGCGCCGCCCTCCACGCCCTTCTCGCGCAGGAAGCCGCCGCATGACCGCCCCCCTTGTCGCCATACTCGACGATGAGCCACAGATCCGCTCGCTTCTCTCCGAGACCCTGACCGAGGCGGGCTTTCGCACCGCCTGCTACGCGCGCGCGACCGAGTTCGAGGCCGCACTGGCGCGCGCCACGCCGGACGTCTGCCTCGTCGATCTCGGCCTGCCCGACCGTGACGGGCTGGCGCTGGTGCATCGGCTGGCGCTGGAGTCGGGGGCGGCGATCATCATCATCTCGGGCCGCGCGCAGGTGCAGGACCGCGTGACGGGGCTGGAGCTTGGGGCCGACGACTACATCATCAAGCCCTTCGACCCCGCCGAGGTCGTCGCCCGCATCCGCGCCCGCCTGCGTCAGCCCAAGACCGCCGGACAGGCGCAGGACACCGCGCGGTTCAACGGCTGGACCGCGCATTTCGACCGCTATCTCCTGACCGCCGAGGATGGCCGCGAGGTCAGCTTTTCCCACGCCGAGGGCGAGGTGCTGCGCCTGTTCCTGGAGGCACCCAAGCGCCTGATCTCGCGCCAGCAGATGCAGGAATCGCTGGGCGGTGCGGCGGGCGAAAGCTTCGACCGGGCAATGGACGTGCGCATCTCGCGGCTGCGCACCAAGCTGGGCGAAGACCCGAAGAACCCCCGCCTGATCAAGACGATCTACGGCGCGGGCTACATCTTCCTCGGCGACGTCAGTTGGAGTTGAGCGGCCGCAAAACTGCGGTCTTCCGCTACCCCGCCAGCCGCGCCGCGGCGTCTGCCAGCACCTGCAACCCGGTCACAAGGTCGTCTTCACCCGTATCCTCGGCGAAATCGTGGGAAATCCCCCCGATCGACGGTACGAAGAGCATCCCAACCGGCATCAGCCCCGCGAGGTTCGACGCGTCATGCAGCGCGCCCGAAGGCATCGCGCGCCAGCGCCCCGGTGCCACGCTTTCGGCCGCAGCGCACAGCGCCCCCTGCATCGCATCATCCATCGGCATCGGCGCAAGGTCATGGCGCAGCCGTTCCGACGTGACCGGGCAGCCCGTTTCCGCGGCGACATCCTCCAGCAACTGACGGATCGCGGCCTCCATCCGGTCCAAGCGCCCGGCGTCGATATCCCGCCACTGAAGCGAGAACTCCGCCCGCCCCGGCACCACCGACTGCGCGCCGGGATGAAGCCGGATATGCCCGATGGTCCAGACCGAGTCGGGTGTCACGATATTGGCGAAACGCTCTTCCAGCCGCGTCGCGATCTTCGCGGCCACGGTGAAGGCATCCTTGCGCATCCGCATCGGCGTGGTGCCCGCGTGGTTCTGCTGCCCCGTCACGGTCACCTGCAATTGCCGCAAGCCCACGATCCCGGTCACGACGCCCACCGCCTCACCGGCCTGGTCCAGAACCGGACCCTGCTCGATATGCATCTCGAGAAAACCCGTGAACCGCGCGGGGTCGAGGAACGCACCCGCCCTTTCACCCAGAAGCGCGCGCGCCTCGGCAAAGCCGGTGCCGTCGATCGCGGTCAGCCCGTCCGCCGCCTCCAGCGGCAGCTTGCCCGACCAGACCGAACTGCCCGTCAGCGCGCCGAAACGCCCCTCCTCGTCCTGGAAACTCACGCAGGACACGGGCGGCCCCCCGGCCTCACGGGCCGCACGCGCCACCTCCAGCCCGGCAATGACACCGAGCGCGCCGTCGAGCCACCCGCCCTCGGGCTGGGTGTCGGAATGCGAGCCGACCAGCAGCGACCGCCCCTCGGCCAGGCCGAAGAGATTTCCCACCGGATCGAAATGCGGGCTCAGCCCCGCATCAGTCATGCGCCCCGCCAGCCAGTCGCGCGCGGCGATATCCTCGGCCGAGAAGGCGCGTCGGCGCACGCCCTTGGTCGCAGCATCGCCGCCGAAGCGGCGCAGCGCGTGAAGGTCTTCGAGAAAGCGGGCGGGATCGATCTGGATGGAAGTCATGTCGCCTTGATAACGGGTCGTGTGCTAACGTCCAGCCATGGACACCACCACGCTCGCTTTCTACGCCATCGTCTGCGCGCTGCTCAGCCTCGCCTCACCGCGGCTTGGACGGCCGCTGGTGCGCCTCGGCATCGGCGCGTTGGTGGGGATCGCCGCCGCCGCGCTCCTGCCCGAGATCCGCGCCACCCTTGCGCTCTGACGCCCGTTCCCCCATCACGCCCCTGAACCGGAAAGGGGAACGACCATGGGCGAACTGGTACTCGTGCGCCACGGGCAGGCGAACTCGGCTGCGCAGGACGAAACGGGCTACGACCGCCTCTCCGATCTCGGCCACCAGCAGGCGCGCTGGCTGGGCGAGTGGCTCCGCAGCCACGACGGCCCCTTCGACCGCGTGCTGATGGGCTCGCTCCGCCGGCACCGGGAAACCGCCGAAGGCATGGGCGACATGGGTGCCGAGGCCGAGGTCGACGCCCGCCTGAACGAGCTGGATTATTTCAATCTCTCCCAAGCCCATTCGAAGGCCACGGGCAAACCCGCCCCCACGCCGGACACTTTCGTCAGCCATATCACCGACATCATGCAGGCCTGGCAGCGCGCCGAGATCCAGGGCGAGGAAAGCTACGCCAGCTTCGAGAGCCGCGTCGCCGAGATGCTGACCATCGCCGCGCGGCCCGGCCGCCGGGTGCTCTGCGTCACCTCGGGCGGCGTGATCGGGATGATGGTGCGCCACATCCTCGACCTCGACATCGCGCGCATGGCGCATCTGCTGGTGCCGATCCGCAACTGCTCGATCCACCGGGTGATGGTGCTGCCCGAGGCGCAGATCCTCTCAGGCTTCAACGCGACACCGCATCTCGACACCCCCGACCGCATCCATGCAAGGACGGAGTACTGAGACCATGACGCATCTCTGGGTCCGTGCCGAACAGCGCCCGAACGAGGATCGCGTCGGCCTGACGCCCAAGGGCGCCAAGGCACTGATCGCAGCCGGCCTCCGCGTGACGGTCGAGGACAGCCGCAGCCGGGTCATCCCGCTGCACGGCTACATCGACGCGGGAGCGACGACGGCCCCCGAGGGCAGCTGGCCCGACGCGCCGCGGGATGCCATCATCTTCGGCCTCAAGGAACTGCCCGAGGACGGCACGCCCCTGGTCCACCGCCACATCATGTTCGGCCACGCCTACAAGGGCCAGCCCGCGGGCCGCGTGCTGCTCGACCGGTTCCGCGCGGGCGGCGGCACGCTCTATGACCTCGAATACCTCGTCGATGACACCGGCCGCCGTGTCGCGGCCTTCGGCTACTGGGCGGGCTACGCCGGGGCCGCCGTCTCCACGCTGGCGCTTATCGCGCAGGCGCAGGGCAGGCTCTGCGGCCCGGTCTCGACCTACCCGGATGCCCGCACCCTGACCGACGAGATCGCCGCCGCCCTCAGGGCCACGGGCCTCGCCCCGCGGGCGATCATCATCGGCGCGAAGGGCCGCGTCGGCACCGGCGCCGCCGATTTCTGCCGTGCCACGGGCATTGAACCCACGCTCTGGGACATGGCCGAGACCGCCCATGGCGGCCCGTTCCCCGAGATCCTCGAGCACGAGATCTTCCTCAACTGCATCCTCGCGATGCCCGGCGTGCCCGTCTTCCTGCCGGAGACGGCAAAGACCGCGCCGCGCGCGCTCCGCGTGGTGGGCGACATCGCCTGCGACCCGACATCCGATTTCTCGCCGATCAAGGTCTATGACCGCACCACCGACTGGGTCGCGCCTGCGCTGCGCACCCATGAGGACGCGCCGCTCGACGTCATGGCGATCGACAACCTGCCCTCGCTCCTGCCGCTCGAAAGCTCGCAGGACTACGCCGCCCAGCTTCTGCCCTCGCTCCTCGCGCTCGACCGGATCGATCGGGACGTCTGGGCGCGGGCAAGGGCAGAGTTCGACCGGCACGTCAAAGCCTGACACGGTCTTTCGCCTTCATCTTTCCAGAAATACGCACTCCGACACCTGCCATCCCGCGCCACCGTCAGGCAGGGGCACACCCTGGCCGCGACGCGGCCGAAGGCCGCCCGCGGCGCCGGGCCCAAAGCGGCTGGACGGGCCGAAGGCCACGTCCAACGCGCGGGAGCCGTCGGTCGAGCCTAGAGCAGGTCTTCCTCTTCGTCGGTGATGTCGATGCCCAGCGCCTCGGCCCCGGCCTCGAGATGGTCGGCGAAATGCGGGCTGCCGAGCAGGTAATCGGCGGTCGGCGTCGTCGCCTCGGCCTGCGCCGTCGCGACCGCCTCGTCCCAATCCTCGACCTCGAAACTGCCGCGGCCGATCCAGTAGATCGCCGTCAGCTCGGCCTGCTCGTCCTCGTTCATCCGGTCGATGAAGGCCCGAAGCTCTCCCTCGGCCCGCTCGAGCTCGTGGCCCATCAGGATGACCTGGGCCACCTTCCTCGCTGAGATCTCCATGCCCGTCCCTCCTCGCGCGTATCCATTGCTCGCCATACTAGCACAGCAGAGGCGCTCCTCCGTCCTTGATCGACGTCAACTCAGCGGCGGAAGAAGATCGCTTCGTATAGCCCCGTCGGCAGCAAGCGAGAGAGCCGGAAGAGCAGGCTGAAACCGAAGGGAAAAGCCTTGTGGAACCTGTCGGTGTTCATCTGCTCGAACACCTCCTGCGCGGCCTCGTCGGGGGACATGATGAAGGGTTTGGAATGGGGGTTGTCGTCCTGCATCCGGGTCTGGATGTAGCCGGGATTCGACAACTGCACGAGCACGCCCGTGTGCCGCAGGTCGCCGTGCATCGACTCGGCCAGCGCCATCAGCCCGGCCTTGGAGGCCGAATAGCCGATCGACCCCGGCAGGCCGCGATAGGCCGAGAGCGAGCCGATCATCATGATATGGCCCGCGTCGCGCTCGACCATGCCGCCGATCACCTGACCGATGACGCGGGCCGCCCCCGTCAGGTTCACGTCGAACATCTGTTCGACGCGGTCGGCATCCCATTCGGTCGCCTTGATCAGCGTGGCGAGCCCCGCGAGGAACACGAGCCCGTCGATCTCGCCCACCTCCTTGGCAGCTTCCTCGACGCTGTCGCGGTCGGCGATGTCCATCGGCACGACATGGGTGCGCCCCGGCAGCTCGGCGGCCAGTTCGCGCAGCCGGTCGCCAGACCGCGCCGAGAGGATCAGCTCCGCGCCCGCGCGGCTCATCTTCATCGCCAGCGCACGGCCCAACCCCTCGGAGGCGCCCACCAGCCAGTACCGTTTTCCGCTCCACTCGCGCATGTCGTCTCCTTTCAGGTCGTCTTCGGCTGCCCGCCCTCAGGCAGGGGCGTCGTCGCCAGCACCGCCATCGCGCCCAGTTTCAGGACGCAGGGCACCAAGGCATAGAGATAGGTGAGCAGGTCCAGCGCGACCTGCGTGTTTTCGCCGCCCGACCGGAACCCGGCCGCATCGAGCGTCGGAAGCAGCAGAACGGCCGCCAGCGCGAGCGAGGCTTTCGACACGAAGGCCCAGAGGCCGAAGGCCGCCCCGGCCTCGGGCGCGATGGTCTCCATCCGGCGCGCGAAAAGCGCGGGCAGAAGGGCGAAATCCGCCCCCAACGCCGCGCCGGAGGCAAGGCAGATCAGCGCGAAACCGATCGTGTCTCCAGGACCTAGCGTTAGGACAAGCGAGAAGGAAGCGATGGCCAGCGCCATGGCCGCCAGCAGCATGGGGCGCGGGCCGAAGCGGCCGGCGAGTTTCGTCCAGAGCGGCGCGGTGCCCGCGGCGGCGAGAAAGAACAGCAGGAGCAGCGGCCCCTCCCAGCCCGGTGCCTCGAGAACGCTTTCCACATAGAAGAGGAACAGGGTCGAGGAGACGGCCACGGGCGCGGCGTTCATCAGGGCGACCAGCAGGAGCCGCCGTGCGATGGCGTCCGACAGGACCGCACCGAAGCCCGATCCGCCGACCGCGCCCTCCGCCGTCCATTCACGGCGCATGAGCCAGAGCGCGGCCGCGCAGACAAGCGCGAAGCCGAGCGCGAAATTGCCGTAGGGGTCGCCCATGGCATCCAGCGCCGTGGGCGCAACGGCGGCAACGCAGACACCCAGTAGCGCGCCGGTTTCCCGCCATGCGGCAAGGCCGAGGTAGCCCTGTTCCCCCAGCCGCGGGGCGGCGGCGACACCTTGGGCGTACATGCAGATCGTGAGGAAGGAAAAGGCCGAGAAGAGCCCGGTCATCATCAGCGCGAACCACCACAGGGCCGCGATGGGCGGTTCCACCGCGAAGAGCCCCAGCATGGAGCCCGCCAGCACAGCCACCCCGACGGCCACGGCCAGCCCGCGCCTTGCGCGCAGCCTTTGCGCCAGCCACCCGAGCGCCGGGTCCTGCACCACGTCGAAGAGGCGCAGGACGAAGAGCACCCCCGCCAGCGCGGTCAGGCCGACGCCGAATTCGTCGACATAGACCTTGGGCGCGTGGATGTAGATGGGCAGGCCCGCCGCGGCGAGCATCGCGGCGAAGACCGCGTAGCCGGGGCGGGAGGGCGCTAGGGGCATGTCAGGAGATTTCTTGCTCCGGGGGCGCGGGCCGCACGCGGTAGGGCGCCCCTTTCCACCACAGCTTCAGCGCCTGCCAATGGATCAGCGCCAGCACCCGTCGCGCGCCCAACGGGCGGCGGAAAGCGGATTTGACGATGCCGATCGTCGTCAGCGGCGCGCGCTTGCCGGTCAGCGTGGCCAGAACGCCCTCGTTTCCCGTGGAATAGTCGATCCAGACGCCCACGCGATCGCTGCGGATGTCGAAGCGGAAGGTGTAGCCGCCCTCGATCGGCTGGAAGGGCGAGACATGGAAGATCTTCTGCGCCGACAGCGTGTCCTCGCGCGTGATCGGGCGCTGGTCGTGGTGGGCGCAGAGATAGGAATGCCGGTCGCCGAAGGTGTTCGTCACCTCGGCGATCACGGCGCGCAGCCGTCCTTGCCGGTCATGGGCCAGCCAGAAGGCGACCGGGTTGAACACATGCCCCAGCATCCGCGGCTGGGCGAGCAGCATCAATTTGCCGTCGGTCACGTCGATCAGCCCATGCGCGGCAAAGACCTCGCGCGCCCAGGGCGCGCCGCGCCCCTCTTTCGGGGGGCCGCCGTGGTCGGCGTCATGCAGCGATGTCAGCCCGGCGCGGTTGCGCCCGAACAGCCAAGGCGCACGGAGGCGCCCTGCCTCGGCATCCAGCATCACGTAGTCGATGGAATAGGTGAAGGCGTTCTCGACCGCGCCGCGCCGCCCGTGAAAGGTCGAGCCCTTGATATGGTCGACCGCGTTCATGCGGCGACAGCCGCCCCATCGCGCGCGGCCATGGCCTCGACCACGTCGATGGCGCTGGCATAGCCGTCTTCGTGGAAGCCGTTCTTCATCCACGCGCCGCAGAACCACGTGTTGTTCTGTCCGTTCATCGCCCTGACCGTTCCCTGTGCCGCCAATGCAGCAAGGTCATAGACCGGGTGACGGAATTCCGCCGTGTCATAGATCAAGCTCTCGTCGATGGGCGCGCGGCTGTTCAGCGTGACGAACAGCGGGTCGCTTTCCGGGATCGGCTGGAGGCAGTTCATCCAGTAGGTCAGGTCGATCGGTCCGCCCTCGTGCCCCTCGCGCTCGGTGTAGTTCCAGCTCGACCACGTCACGCGGCGCTTGGGCATGGCGCGGGCATCGGCGTGCAGGATGGCGGTGTTGGGCTGGTAGCGCACGGCGCCAAGCGCCGCGCTTTCGGTCGGCGTGGGGTCGGCCAGCATGGCCAGGCTGTCGTCGGAATGGGTGGCGAAGACGACCTCGTCGAAGACCTCCCAATGCCCGCCGCGGCGGATCTCGACGCCCAGCGCGCTGCGCTTCACCGTCTCGATCGGCGCGGCGAGGCGGATGTCGACGCCCTTGGTGACCAGCGCGCGTTCCAGCCGGGTGACATATTCGATGGACCCGCCCTGCACGGTATACCACTGGTGCTGCCCGGTGGCCTGCAACAGGTGGTGGTTGCGGAAGAACCGCACCAGCGCCTGCGCGGGGAAATCCATGATCTCTTCCTTGGGCGTGGACCAGATCGCGCCCGAGATCGGCGTCAGGTAATAGTCGCGGAACCAGCGGCCCATGCCCATCTCGTCCATCAGCTCGCCCAGCGTGACCGAGCTGTCATTGGCCACCTGTTCGGCGCGGGCGTTGAAGGTCATCAGGTCGCGCACCATCCGCAAGAAGCCCGGATTGGCCAGGTTGCGCTTCTGCGCGAAGAGCGCCTGCAGGCTGCGCAGCCCGTATTCGATACGGCCGTTCCCGATGGAGGCGGCGAAGCTCATGTCGGATTTGGCGACCGGCACATCCAGCGCCTCGAACAGTTTCACCAAGTTGGGATAGTTCACGCGGTTGAACACGATGAAGCCCGTGTCGACCGGCTGATCGCCCCGCTTGCCCGCCACGATGGTGCGCGCATGGCCGCCAAGGCGCGGTTCGGCCTCGAACAGGGTGACGGAATTGGCATCGGCAAGGTGGTAGGCGGCCCCCATCCCCGAGATCCCGGCCCCGATCACGGCGATACGTTTCGGCGCGGCGGCCGGCTGTTCGAATGGCATGCGTGTTTTTCCCTCAAGCGTCTTCGTGCAAGTCCTGAGGGTTACGAGCCTCAAACCTGCCCAGATCAAAGAATTTATTTTTGATCCGGTCTAGGGAGAATCTCGTAAGCCGGATATGCTGTCACTGAACGACCACGCTGACCAGACAGCTGACGCCTTGCAGGGGACCTTGCCGGCCCCCAGTATGATGCGTCGGCCAGAAAGGCGTGTTGAGACCGTGACGGTGATGGAAAAGACCGAAGCGCATTGGGTGGCGAGCGTCGTCAGCATTGCGCAACACCAGGATCAGAAGGCCTTTGCCGAGGTGTTTCGACACTTCGCACCCCGCGTGAAAGCTTTCCTGATCAAGTCCGGGGCCGATGAAAGCCTCGCGGAGGAGTGCATGCAGGACGTGATGGCCACGCTCTGGCACAAGGCGCATATGTATGACCCGTCGCGGGCCTCGGTCGCGACCTGGATCTTCACGATTGCGCGGAATCGCAAGATCGACCTCCTGCGCCGCTACGCCCGCCCCGAGCCCGAAGACCTGCCCTGGGGGCCCGAGCAGGAGCCCGACCAGGCCGATGTCATCGCGCTCCACCAGGAATCGACGAAGCTCGCGGATGCGATCCGCAAACTCCCTCCGAAGCAGAGGGAGCTCATCGAACGTGCCTATTTCGGCGACCTCACGCACAGTGAAATCGCGGCCGAAACCGGATTGCCCCTTGGCACGATCAAGTCCCGTATTAGGTTGGCGTTGGAAAGGTTGCGCCACGCAATGAGTTGAGGAGACCCGATGACCGCAATTCGTCATCATATTCCGGATGATCTGCTGATGGGCTACGCCGCTGGCGCACTCCCGCAGGCATTCGACCTCGTTGTGGCGACGCATGTCTCGCTCAGCGATGACGCCCGCGCCCGACTTGCCGGCTTCGAAGAGGTCGGCGGCGCCGTCCTTTCCGAGCTTGAGGAATACGCGATCGGCGAGGACAGCCTCGAGAAGACGCTGGCCAAGATCTCCGGCATGGCGCCGACACCCAAGGTCAAGCCGTCGAACGGTGTTTTCCCCAAGCCGCTGCGCGAGATCGTCGGCGGCGACGAAGATGCCGTGAAGTGGAAAAACCTCGGCATGGGTGCCAAGCAGGCCGTTCTGTGTTCCGAGGACGGCGTGACCGCCCGGCTTCTCTACATCCCCGCCGGGCAGGCAATGCCGCAGCACGGGCACAACGGGATGGAGATGACGCTGGTCCTCAAGGGCGCGTTCCGCGACGAGGACGGCGTCTATGCCCGCGGCGACATCGAGGTCGCCAACCAGGAAGTCGATCACCAGCCGGTCGCCGAACCGGGCGAGGATTGCATCTGCCTGATCGCGACGGACGCGAAGCTGCGCTTTCAGGGGCTATTGCCGCGCATCGCGCAGCCCTTCCTCGGGATCTGACACAACCCTCACAGACACGCAGACGGGCCCGCTCAGGCGGGCCTTTTGCATTTGGCGGGTGCGGGACAGCTCGTTGCATTTTCAACGTTCCTGTGGCATGTCGACATCCGACCCGCAGGAGAGACCGCGATGACCGAGCAAAGCACCCCCCGCCCGATGATCCAGGCGCCTTCGCTGCCAGGCCCGCACGAGGGCTACATGCCGGGCTTCGCCAATGATTTCGAGACCGAGGCGCTGCCGGGCGCGCTGCCGCAGGGGATGAACAGCCCGCAGAAGTGCAACTATGGCCTTTACGGCGAGCAGCTCAGCGGCACCGCCTTCACCGCGAACCCGCCCGAACGGACCTGGACCTACCGGATCCGCCCCTCGGTCAAGCATTCCGCACGCTACGCCAGGATCCACCTGCCCTACTGGAAATCCGCGCCCAACGTTGACCCCGATGTCATCAGCCTCGGCCAGTATCGCTGGGATCCGGTGCCGCTGGGCGACGCACCGCTCACATGGCTGACGGGCATGCGCACGATGACAACCGCGGGCGACGTGAACACGCAGGTGGGGATGGCCGCGCACATCTACCTCGTCACCGCGTCGATGGTGGACGACTACTTCTACTCCGCCGACAGCGAGCTTCTGGTCGTCCCGCAGGAGGGGCGGCTGCGTTTTTGCACCGAGCTGGGCATCATCGACCTTGCCCCCCAGGAAATCGCCATCCTGCCGCGCGGCCTCGTCTACCGGGTCGAGGTGCTGGAAGGGCCATGCCGCGGCTTCGTCTGCGAGAACTACGGGCAGAAATTCGAGCTTCCGGGGCGTGGGCCGATCGGGGCGAATTGCATGGCCAATCCACGCGACTTCAAGGCGCCGGTCGCCGCCTACGAGGACCGCGAGGTGCCCTCGCGCCTGACGATCAAGTGGTGTGGGCAGTTCCACGTGACCGAGATCGGGCAAAGCCCGCTCGACGTGGTGGCGTGGCACGGCAACTACGCGCCCTACAAGTATGACCTGTCGACCTATTGCCCGGTCGGTGCGATCCTGTTCGACCATCCCGATCCGTCGATCTTCACCGTGCTGACCGCGCCCTCGGGCGTGCCGGGGACCGCGAACATCGACTTCGTGCTATTCCGCGAGCGCTGGATGGTGGCCGAGGATACCTTCCGCCCGCCCTGGTATCACAAGAACATCATGTCGGAGCTGATGGGCAACATCTACGGCCAGTACGACGCCAAGCCGCAGGGCTTCGTGCCCGGCGGCATGTCGCTTCACAACATGATGCTGCCGCACGGTCCCGACCGCGAGGCCTTCGAGGGCGCGTCGAACGCAGATCTCAAGCCACACAAGCTCGACAACACGATGTCCTTCATGTTCGAGACGCGCTTTCCGCAGCACCTGACCGCCTTCGCCGCGACCGAGGCGCCTCTTCAGGACGATTACATCGACTGCTGGGACAGCCTTGAAAAGAAGTTCGACGGCACGCCCGGGCGAAAGTAGGCTTGGACGGGCGACAAGCGGCCGGGGGCGCGTGATGGTGATTGCGGACAGGCTGGTGCTGCTCGGCACCAAGGGCGGCCCGGCGATCCGGCCCGGCGGGCCGATGCCCACCGCCTCGCTGCTCGAGATCGGCGGGCGGCGCTGCGTCGTGGATTGCGGCCTCGGCGTGTCCAAGGGGCTGGTCGAGGCGGGCGTGAACCTCAAGACGCTCGACCTGGTCTTCATCACGCATCTGCACTCGGATCATGTGCTGGAACTGGGGCCGCTCCTGCACACGGCCTGGACCACGGGCCTTGCGACCCTCGTGAAGGTCTTCGGCCCACCCGGCACGCGGGCCGTCTGGGACGGGTTCCTCGCCTCGCTGAAATACGACATCGACCTTCGGATCGAGGACGAAGGGCGCCCCGACCTGCGCACCCTCGTGCAGGTACACGAGTATTCCGAGGGGCCGCTGCCGGTCGACGGGCTTTCGGTGAAGGCGCTCCGCGTCGATCACCCGCCGGTCACCGATTGCTTCGCCCTGCGCTTCGACAGCCCGGACTGGTCGGTCACCTTCTCGTCGGACACCGCGCATTTTCCGCCGCTCGCCGATTTCGCCCGCGGGTCCGACATCCTCGTGCACGAGGCGATGCTTGAACGCGGCGTCGACCGGCTGGTGGCGCGCACGGGGAACGGCTCGCGGCTCAAGGCGCATATCACGCGGTCCCATACCGAGGCCGTGGATGCCGCGCGTATCGCGGCTGCCGCGGGCGTCGGAATGCTGGTCCTGCACCACCTGATCCCGGCCGACGACCCCGGCATCACCGCCGAGGACTGGCTGGCCGCCGTCGCGCTGGAGTTCGACGGTCCCACCATCATCGGCACAGATGGTCTGAGCCTGACACCACGGACGGCCGGGGCATGAGCAAGTTCGGCCCCACCCGCGGCGAGATCAAGCTGCGCCTCGCGATCAGCCTTGCGGGGCTGGCCATGCTGATCGGCGCCTATGCCTTCAACGGGATCGGCGGCATTGCGTCGCTGGAAATCGCCATCATCGGGACTGCCTTCTTCGGGGGCTCGGCGATATGGTGTCTGCGCCAGTTGACACGAAAGGACGACCCATGAGCACCGGACAGACCATCCAGCTTGTCCTTCAGGGCCTCGTCTTCATCGCCTGGGCGACGCTGATGTTCCGCACGCTTTTCCTGTGGCGCAGGCGCGCCGAGGCGGAGACGGGGAACACCTTTTCCGGCCCCGGCCAGGTGCTGAAACAGGCGGGCCGCTGGTTCCGCGCCCCCGAGGACAGGTCGGAGCGGAACACCCTGCTTTTCCTGACCTTCGTCCTTGTGGTGATGGCGCTGACCTCGGCGGTCCTTGCCCCGCCGAGCGCGGGTTAGGCGGCGCTTGCCGCAGCCTCCCGGCGCAGGAAGGCGGGCTTGCCCGGCGCGCTGAGGTCGGGGGCGTGGGCGTAGCCGCCCGTGTCGAAGTCGAGGATGCCCGCAGGGTCCGTCAGCCGCCGCTCGATGATGAAGCGCGCCATCGCGCCGCGCGCCTTCTTGGCGTAGAAGCTGACGATCTTGGGCCCGCCCGGCTTGTCCTCGAGAAACTGGGGCGTGATCACCTGAAGGCTCAACGCGTCGGCGTCGACCGCCGAGAAATACTCGACCGACGCGCAGTTGATCAGCGTGTCGGTGCCCAGCCGCTCGGCTTCGGCGTTCAGGGTCCGCGCCAGCCGGTCGCCCCAGTAGGCATAAAGGTTCGCGCCCTTCCGGGTCTTCAACCGGCTGCCCATCTCCAGCCGGTAGGGCTGGATCGCATCGAGCGGGCGCAGGATACCATAAAGCCCCGACAGGATGCGCAGCCGCTCCTGCGCAAAGCGCATGTCCTCGGGATCGAGGCTGGCCGCCTCCAGCCCCTGGTAGGTGTCGCCGGCAAAGGCCAGTGCTGCGGGGCGCACATCGTCGGCGGCCTCCTCGAACCGCTTGAATCGGTCAGCGTTCAGCTTGGCGAGATTGGGCGACAGGTCCATCAGCTTGCCCAGCTCGGCCTGGCTCAGCCGTTTGGCAGCCCGCGCCAGCGTCACCGCATCCTCGCGGAACGACGGTTCCGTCATATCCACGTCGCGGTCGGCCCAGTCGAGGCGCTTGGCGGGGGAAATAACGGTCAGCATGCGGAAACTCCTTTCGTCCGTTCCTCATGCCCGAGGTAGCGCCACCGACAGCGGCGGGCAACCCGAAGCACCCCAGTCCTGCCTTGAGATCGCCGCGCGGGCGTTCCACACTCGGCACGACCAACGCGCAGGATACCCGTGACAGACCCACAGGACCCCACAGGTGCGAAAGACACCCGTACCCGCTTGCAGACGGCGGCCCTTGTCATCATTGCGGCGGCGGTGGTGCTGTTCCTGCTCGTCCAGGCGCGCTTCATGCTGACATCGCTTGCGGTGGCGATCATCGTCTTCAGCCTGACCAGCGACGCCATCGGCTTCATCTCGCGGATCAAGGTCGGCCCCCTGCGTATTCCCAACTGGGTGGCGAGCCTTGCGGCGGTGCTGCTGATCTCGACGGGGCTTTTCATGCTCAGCTCACTGATCCTGTCGCAGGTCAACACGGTGCTCTCGACCACGCTCACCTACACCGACCGCGCCCCGGCGGCCGCGGCCGACCTTTTTGCCTGGATGGGCCCCGAGGTCGAGACCGCCATCGCCGACGCGATGCGCAGCGTCGATGTCTCGGGCTACCTGCGCGCGATGGCCGGGCAGGCGGGCGGGCTGATGCAAGGCACCGTGCTGGTGATCCTCTTCGTCGGCTTCCTCTTTGCCGAGCGGCTCTGGTTCGACGTGAAGCTGACCAGCCTGATGGGCGGCGACGGCGAGCGCGCGCGGCACGCGCAGCGCATCATCGGCACGATCATGCACCGGGTGAACTACTACCTGCTGGTCAAGACCGTGGTCAGCGCCATCACCGGGCTGATGGTCTATGGGGTGGCGCTTGTCTTCGGGCTGGAGCTGGCCGTAGCGATCGGGGTGATCACCTTCGTGCTCAACTACATTCCCAATGTCGGCTCCATCGTGGCGACCGTGCTCGCGACCTTCGTGACCTACGTGCAACTGGGTGAGCCCGCGCCGACGCTGGCCTTTTTCATCGCCGTGGGCGTCATCCAGTTCGTCAACGGCAATGTCATCGACCCCTGGCTGATGGGCCGCGCGCTCAGGCTCTCGACCTTCGGGATCATCGTCGCGCTGGCTTTCTGGGGGTCGGTCTGGGGCATCGCGGGGATGTTCCTGTCGGTGCCGATCATGGTGGCGACGATGATCGTCTGCAGCCATGTGCCATGGCTTCGGTCGGTCGCCGTCCTGCTCTCGCGCGAGGGGTTGCCGGACCTCGACACCGACAGGACGCGCCCGCTTGGCCCCACGGCGATCATCGGCGAGGCGGCCACGACCGAGGCACGCCGCCACCGGGGTTAACCGGCCTCGCGAAGAACCTCGAGGAAGGCATCGCCGAACCTTTCGGCATGCCGTTCCCCAAGAAGCCGGGTCAGCGACGACAGATCGCCCGGCTTCACCTCGGCGACCTTGGCGATCTGCGAGGACGAGCAGGTCATCGGCTTGTCCGTCCCCGTCTCGCCGCGCGCCAGATCGGCCTGAACCGCGAGCAGCCGGTCGTAGAGCGCGCCCGCCTCTCGCCCCGCCAGCTTGCGGCGGGCCGGGTGCAGATCGTCGGGCGTATCGCCGGTGATGACCGACAAAAAGGCGGCGCCGTATTTCTCGAGCTTGGTCGCCCCCACGCCGCTGATCCGCGCCATCGCGTCCAGCGTGTCGGGCCGCGTCTCGGCCATCTCGATCAGGGTCTTGTCGGTGAAGATGACATAGGCCGGCACCTTCGCCGCCTCGGCCAGCGCGCGGCGCTTGGCCTTGAGCGCCGACAGTAGCGGCGCGTCCTCTTCGCTGACCAGCATCTTGACCTGCGGGCGGCGCGGGGCCTTGGCGATGGTATCGCGGCGCAAGGTGATCTCGGCTTCGCCACGCAGGATGGGCCGCGCGGCCTCGGTCATGCGCAGCGCGCCATGCCGCGCCGGGTCGGGGCGGACGAGGTCATGGGCGGCCATCTGCCGGAACACCGCCTGCCATCCGCGCTTGTCGAACTCGGTGCCGACGCCATAGGTCGGCAGCCGGTCATGGCCGCGCTGGCGGATGCGGTCGGTCTCGGTCCCAGTGAGAATGTCGATGAGGTGCCCCGCGCCGAAGCTTTCGCCGGTCCGCAGGATCGCGGAAAGCGCCTTGCGCACGGGCGTCGTCGCATCGAACACATCGGGCGGCGCGGCACACAGATCGCAATTCCCGCAGGGCTCCGCCTGCTCCCCGAAATAGCCCAGAAGCACCCGCCGCCGACAGCCCAGTGCCTCGGCCAGACCCAGAAGCGCGTTCAGCCGGGCATGGTCGGCCTCTTTCCGCTCGGGGGGCGCGAGCCCCTCGTCGATCTGTTGGCGGCGGAAGCGGATGTCATCCGGCCCGAACAACGTCATCGTGTCTGCGGGCGCCCCGTCGCGGCCCGCGCGGCCGATCTCCTGGTAATAGCCTTCGATCGACTTGGGCAGATCGGCATGGGCGACCCAGCGGATATCGGGCTTATCGACGCCCATGCCGAAGGCGATGGTCGCGACCACGATCAGCCCGTCCTCGCTGGCAAAACGTCCCTCGACGATGCGGCGGTCCTCGGCCTCCATGCCGCCGTGGTAATGGCAGGCGGTGTGCCCCGCCTCGCGCAGCGCTTGCGCCAGCGTCTCGGTCTTGGCGCGGGTGCCGCAATAGACGATGCCGGACTGCCCCTTGCGGGCGGCGGCGAAGGACAGGATCTGTTGGCGGGGGTTCTGCTTCACTTCGAAGGCAAGGGCGAGGTTCGGGCGGTCGAAGCCGCGCAGGAAGCTTTCGGGCGGCTCCCCGTCGAAGAGACGCTCCACGATCTCGGCCCGCGTCTCGGAATCCGCCGTCGCGGTAAAGGCGGCCAGCGGCACGCCCAGGTCGCGGCGCAGCGCGCCGATGCGCAGGTAATCGGGGCGGAAGTCATGGCCCCACTGGCTGACGCAATGCGCCTCATCGACCGCGATAAGGGATACACCCGCGCGCTTCAGCATCCGCTCCGCGCCGGAGGAGGCCAGCCGCTCGGGCGCGATGTAGAGCAGTTTCAGGCTGCGGTCCTCGAGCGCGGCCCAGACGGCATCGGTTTCCTCGGGCGTATTGCCACTGGTCAGCGCACCCGCGACCACGCCCGCCTCGCGCAGACCGCGCACCTGGTCGCGCATCAGCGCGATCAGGGGCGAGATGACCACCGTCACGCCATCGCGCATCAGCGCGGGCAGCTGGAAGCAGAGCGATTTGCCCCCGCCCGTCGGCATGATCGCCAGAACGTTGCGGCCCCGGGCGACCGCCTCGACGATCTCGGCCTGGCCGGGGCGAAAGGCCGAAAACCCGAAGACGGAGGAAAGAAGGGCGGTCGCGTCCTGCATGGAAGCCTGTCGGATCTCTCGTTTTTTGCTCGATTTTTATGGACTGTCCCATGTTGAGAAGCCGTTAACAAGCCTTCGGACGCCAGATCGGGGGGCGGGTGAGGGGACATCCACAAGATATTCCCCCTCCGCCCCACCATTGCAGCGTCACGCTGCCCCATTACATGCAGACCCCGCCCCAGCTAGGCGGACCCGTGACCGACCTTTCGCCATGAAGGAGGGCCGACATGACCCTTGCGAAGACCCTGACCGCCACGCTTTTCGGGCTCACGCTTGCCAGCGCCGCCACAGCCCAGCAGGCCGAACCCGAGGTGACGCTGCGTTTCCAGCATTTCGTCTCGCCGGCGTCCGCCAACCCGACGCATTTCATGCAACCGTGGGCCGAGGCGATCGAGGAGCAGTCGAATGGCCGCATCGCGGTCGAGATCTACCCGTTCATGCAGCTTGGCGGTGCGGCCCCCGATCAATACGACCTGATCCGCGACGGCGTGGTCGACGGCGGCTGGGTCATCCCCGGCTACCAGGCCGGCCGCTTCCCCGAGGCCGAGGCGCTGGAACTGCCCTTCATGACGACGAAATCGGCCGAGGAGGCCAGCCGCGCGGCCTGGACCTTTACGCAAGACCTCCTGATGGACGATTTCGCCGATGTCCATATCGTCGCCGTGCACATGCACGGGCGCGGGTTGATCCACCTGCAGGCTCCGCCGATCGAGGCGCTTTCCGACTTCAACGGCTTGCGCCTGCGCGGCCCGTCGCGGGCGGCGACGCTGCTGCTGGAACGGCTGGGGGCCACGCCCGTGGGCATGCCCGTCCCCGCCTTCCCCGAGGCGCTCTCGCGCGGCGTCGTGGACGGCGGCGTCATCACGTGGGAACAGGCCCCCTCGCTGCGGCTGGACGAGCTGACCGAAAGCCACACCGACGTGGCGGGCGACCATTCCCTCTACAACCTCTATTTCCTCTGGGCGATGAACCGCGACAGCTACGAGGGGTTGCCCCCCGACCTGCGCGCGGTGATCGACGCGAACTCGGGGCTGATGGCCTCGGCCTGGGCGGGCCGCGCCCATGACATCGGCGATGCCGCGGGGCGGATCGCGATGGAAGAGGCCGGCAACACGATTGCCGAGATGTCGCCCGAGCTGACCGCCGAGATCGAGGCGCTTGGGGAGCAGGTCGTCGCCGAGTGGATCGCCGAGGCGAACGCCCGTGGTCTGGACGGTGCCGCGCTGGTCGAGGCCGCCCGCGCGGCGGTCGCCGCCGAGACCGGCAGCGCGCCGGGGCCCTACGCCGACTGAGCAGGGGACAGCCCGATATGGGCTGCGACGGCATCCATGTGCCGGATGACCGTCGCGCCCTCGGCGCTCAGCCGGTCCTCGTGCCCCTCGGGCACATAGCCGAGGCAGGCCATCCCGGCCCGCCGCGCGGCAATCGCGCCGCTGGGGCTGTCCTCGATCACAAGGCAGCGTGAGGGGTCGGCACCGTGTGCCTTGGCCGCGATCAGGAACAGGTCGGGGTCGGGCTTGGACACGCCCAGAGCATGCGCCGAGTAGCGCCGCCCGTGGAACCGCGGCGCAAGACCGGTGGCGCCAAGGGTGATGTCCATCTTCTCGTCACTGCCGTTCGAGGCGACGCAACAGGGGATGCCCGCCCCCTCCAGCGCATCGAGCAAGGCGGGGATGCCCGCGATCACGTCGACGCCTTGGCGCAGGGCGGCATAGGTCTCGGCGTAGATTTCGTCGATCCAGTCTCCGGGCAGATCGGCCCCCATCGCGCGGGCGGTGTCGCGCACGCCGGTCATGCTGCGCCCCACGAAACTCGCCATCGTCTGCTCGAGCGTCAGGCTCAAGCCATGGCGTGCGAGGTTGTCGGCCAGAACGCGGTTCGAGACCGTCTCGCTGTCCACCAGCACGCCATCACAATCGAAGATCACCAACTCGGGGCGCATCAGCTTGCCTCGTAGCGCAAAAGGGTGATGACCGTGCCGCCGTAGCTGCGTTGATCCAGAAGGCTCAAGCCCGCCGGCGGCAGGGGCGGGGTGCTCTCTTCCCAGACCACCAGCGCGCCGGGCGCGATCCAGCCGCCCTGAAGGGCCGAGGCCAGCGCCCGCTCGCCCAATCCCTGCCCGTAGGGCGGATCGAGGAACACGAGGTCAAAGGCCCCGCCCTTCACCGGCCCCAGGTCCGTGGCGTCGCGGCGGAAAACCTTGGTCACGCCCTGCGCCGAACACAGCGCCACGTTCTCGCGCAACAAAGCGCGCGCCGCCGTTCCGTCATCGACGAAGGTCACATGCGCCGCCCCGCGGCTCAGCGCCTCGAGGCCCAGCGCGCCGGTGCCCGCGAACAGGTCCAGCACCCGAACGCCCGTGATCGGGTCGCCATGCTTGCCGCTGGCAATGACGTTGAACAGGCTCTCGCGCACCCGGTCGGTCGTGGGGCGCAGATGCGCCGCGGCATCGCCCGCGCCCACCTCGGCCAGCTTCTTGCCCCTCAGACGCCCCGCAACGATCCGCACGCGCGCCTAGCCTTTCAGCAGGGGTTTGAGGTCGGCCTCCGGATCGCCCACCATCTCGGGCGCGGGCGATTTGCCCGCCTCGATCAGACGCTTGCCGATCATGTAGCCGCGCGGATCGTTCATCGCGTCCACCGCCAGAAGCGTCTCGCCCGCGTAGTACCAATGCGACCGACCCGCGCCGCCGTCGCGGACAACGACACGGTCATGGCCGGTGTTCAGCCCGGCGATCTGCAGCTTCACCTCGTACTGGTCCGACCAGAACCACGGCTGCGGCACGTAATCCGCGCCCGCGCCGAGGATGTTCTTCGCCACCGCCTCGGCCTGGTCGATGGCGTTCTGCACGCTTTCCAGCCGGATGCGGTCGCCCTTGTAGGGGAAACAGGCGCAATCGCCCGCGGCCCAGATAGCCGGGTCGCTGGTGCGGCCCTGCGCATCGACCGCGATGCCGTTCTCTATCTCCAGCCCCGCGGCCTCGGCCAGCGTGGTGGCGGGCGTGATGCCGATGCCGACGATCACCATGTCGAAGGGATGCTCGGTCGCGTCCGAGAAGATCGCGCCGGTGACGCGCCCGTCGACGCCGACGAGGCAGGTCAGGCCGACGCCCTCGCGGATATCGACGTTGTGCGACCGGTGGAGCGCGCGGAAATAGTCCGAGGTTTCGGGCGCCGCGACGCGTTGCAGGATGCGGTCTGCCATCTCGATCAGCGTCACCTCCATCCCCCGCTTGCGGGCGACAGCCGCGGCCTCGAGCCCGATGTAGCCGCCCCCCACGATCAGCGCGCGGCGGCCCGGCTGCATGCCCGGTTCCATCTCGTCCACGTCGCGCAGCGTGCGTACTGTATGTACCCCGTCCAGCTCGCCCCCGATGGAGCCGGGCAACCGGCGCGGGATCGAGCCCGTGGCCAGCACCAGCGCGTCGTAGGGGTAGGCGGTGCCGCCCGCGATGACCTGACGGTCGGCGCGGTCTATGGCGTTCACGCAGGTGTCGAGCACCAGTTCGATCCCGTTCTCGGCGTAGTAGCTTTCGGGCCGGAGGTAGAGACGCTCCAGCGCCATCTCACCCAGAAGGTAGCCCTTGGAGAGCGGCGGGCGCTGGTAGGGCGGCGCGTGTTCCTCGCCGATCAGGGTGATCTTGCCCGCGAACCCCTCGGCCCTGAGCTTGGCAACGCAGGCCGCGCCTGCCTGCCCGGCACCGATCACGACAATCATTTCCATCGCTCTCACCTTTCGCGTTGGCCGCCTGTCGCGCGGACCCTATATGGCGGGCGAACGGATACACAAGCGAGGGAGCACCCCATCATGACCATTTCCGTCGGCGATACATTTCCCGATGCACAGCTGTCGATCCTGGCCGAGGACGGACCGAAACTGCTGAGCCTTTCCGAGTACGTGGCCGGTCGCAAGGTCATCGTGTTCGGTCTGCCCGGTGCCTTCACCGGTCCGTGCAGCACAGCACATGTTCCCAGCTTCATCCGGACCGCGGCCGCCTTCCGCGACAAGGGCATCGCCGAGATCATATGCATCTCCGTCAACGACCCGTTCGTTCTGAAAGCCTGGGGTGAAGCCACAGGCGCGACCGCGGCGGGTATCACCATGCTCGGCGATGCCGAAGGCAAGCTGACCCATGCCCTCAAGATGGAATTCACCGCCCCGCAGATCGGACTGATCGGGCGCTCGAATCGCTACGCTGTCGTGCTGGATGACGGTGTCGTCACCCATGCCAATGTCGATGAACCCGGCGTCTGCGAGATCTCGCAGGGTGAACACCTGCTGGAGACGATGTGACCATGACCCAGGTCGTATCCGTCGGAGACGGGCTGCCCGACGCGCGATTCCAGCAGATGGGGCCTGACGGACCCTCCGAGGTCCGGTTGGCCGACCTGACGAACGGGCGGCGCGTCGTGATCATCGGGGTTCCGGGTGCCTTCACGCCCACCTGTGACGGCACGCATCTGCCAAGCTTCGTGCGAACCAAGCCGCAGTTCGACGCCAAGGGGATCGACGCGATCCTTTGCGTTTCGGTCAACGACGCTCATGTCATGCGCCTTTGGGGTGAGACCACGGGTGCCACGGCGGCCGGGATCACCATGCTTGCCGACGGGGACGCCGCCTTTACCAAGGCCCTGGGCCTCAACTTCGACAAGCCGGAGGTCGGCTTCTACGATCGTTCGCGGCGCTATGCCATGGTGGCCGAGGATGGCGTAGTCACGGTTCTCCAGCTCGAAAAACCGGGTGAATGCGCCATCTCGACGGGCGAGGCGCTGCTCGAGGAAATCTGAGACGAGAGCTACTCGCCCGATAGGGTGCGAAGCGTCTCGAGAAATCCTGTCGCTTCGCCCGTCTCGAGATAGGTCTGCGCCGCGATGACCATCTGCATCTGCTTGGCGAGATAGGCGAGGCGGCGGTGATCCGCCTCGATCTGCCTGGCGATGATGTCGGTGTCGATCGCCTCGATCTCGGTCAGGGTCTTCCTGATCTCGGCCACGGTCTTTTCGTTGGCGATCCCCTTCGCGTCGAGATGCGCGCGGATCGCGCCAAGGCTCTTGGTGAGGATGGCGCGCCCCTCTTCCCGGACGGTGGTGCCTTCATCGTCATTGGCGATCGTGTCGAGGATACGGTCGATCATGCCCGCGGCCCGACGCGCCAGCGCATGCGCGGCCCCCCGGGCCTCGGCGGAGGGCAGCGTTTCGGCCAGGTCAATCTGCAGGGGAAGGTTCGTGCCTTCGGGCAACAGCGCCTCGGCGCGGCGGGCGGCGACGAAGGTGCGCACGATGACGCGCGATGCGGCAATCGCGGCCTCGGTGCGCAACAGGGTCGCCGCCATCACCACACCATGTTCGGTGAAGGCCCAAGGGGCCGTCCGCCGCCCGCCATGGCCACTTGAAATCACATCTTGTGATTTCAAGTCCTCCCACTCCTCGGTGGTCAGCTGAAAGGCAAAATCCTCGGAAAACCGGTCGATGTTTCGCCGGATCGTCTGGTTGAACGGACCGGTCTTCGTGCCGAACCGCTCGGCGATGTCACTGTCGAGAGCGACGGGATAGCCGCGAAGCTGGTAGACGGGAATGGACGACTGGGCGGACACTTACGGCACCCGGAACTTGAAATCACAAAATGTGATTCCAAGAAGCCGAAGGGTCGGCGACCTGTCAAGAAAGCCCTATCCCGACAGCCGGTCCATCTTGGAGGCCAGCGCCACGTCGAGGTTGCTGAGGCCGCCCACGTCATGGGTGGCCAGCGTCACCTCCACCGTCTTGTAGACGTTGAACCACTCGGGGTGGTGGTTCATGTGCTCGGCCACCAGCGCCACCCGCGTCATCCAGCCGAAAGCCGCGTTGAAATCGTCGAAGACGAAACGCTTGGTGATCGCCTCGCGTCCCTCGACCATGGCCCAGCCATGCTCGGCCAGCGCCGCGACGGCCTTGTCCCGGTCCGCCCCCTCCAGCTTGTGTGCCTGCATCAGTCCTGCTCCTCCACTTGCGTTCGTTTGAACGGGCCATAGCCCGTCATCACCTCGATCTCTTCGTCCACCGCCTCGCGCTCGGCCTCGAGGTAGCGCGCGATTGCCTCGGCAAAGCCCGCGTCGCGCACCCAGTGCAGCGAATGGGTCTGCACCGGCATGTAGCCGCGCGCCAGCTTGTGCATCCCCTGCGCGCCTGCCTCGACTCGCGACAGGCCATTCGCAATGGCGAAATCGATCGCCTGATAGTAGCACAGTTCGAAATGCAGGCAGGGGTGATGCTCGGTGCAGCCCCAGTAGCGGCCAAAGAGCACGTCGCGCCCGATGAAATTCAGCGCACCCGCCACGGGCCGCCCGTCGCACAGGGCCAGCACCAGAAGCATGTCGTCGCGCAGCCGGTCCTGCGCGAGATCGAAGAAGGACCGCGTCAGGTAGGGCTGCCCCCATTTCCGCGCGCCGGTGTCCTGGTAGAAGACCCAGAAGGCGTCCCAATGCTCGGGTTTGATCTGGTCGCCGGTCAGCGCCACGATCTCGCCGCCGAAGTCTTGCGCCTCGGCGCGCTCCTTGCGGATGTTCTTGCGCTTGCGCGAACTGAGCGAGGCGAGGAAGCCGTCGAAATCGGCGTAGCCGTGGTTTTCCCAATGAAACTGCTGGCTTGCGCGGGCCATCAGGCCCATTTTCGCGCCTGCCTCGGCCTCTTCCTCGGTGCAGAAGGTGATGTGAAGCGAACTCAGGTCGTTCTCGTCGGCCAGTTGCACCGCACCCTGCACGAGCGCCGCCATGCCCGTCTCGCGCCAGCCCGGCCGCGTCAGGAAGCGCCGCCCGGTGGCAGGCGTGAAGGGCACGGCCATCTGCAGCTTGGGGTAATAGCGCCCGCCCGCGCGTTCATAGGCATGGGCCCAGTTGTGGTCGAAGATGTATTCGCCCTGGCTGTGTCCCTTGGCATAGAGCGGCGTGACCGCGATCACCTGCCCCTCGGCGCGGGCCACAATGTGCCGCGGCGCCCAGCCCGTGCCGGTGCCGACCGAGCGCGACCGTTCCAGCGCCATCAGGAAGCGGTGCGTCGTGAACGGATCGTCGGGCTGCCCGCCATCCGCCACCTCGGGGCAGGCGCAGGCATCCCAGTCGGCCGCGTCGATCTGGGTGAGCGACGACAGGACCTCGATCTCGATGGGTTGGCTTCCGTCCACGGGCATGCCTCCGGCCTCTGCATGGGACGTTGCATCAGATGGGTCGGACGCGCGCGGCGTCAATCCTGCAGCGGGTCGAGCGGCGGCATGTAGCCCTCGAAGGTCACCGTGTCGGCGATGCGGCGTGCCTGCGCCTCGTCCTGCGCGCTGCGGATCGTCCAGCACAGGATCGGCACGCCTTGTGCCTTCAACTCGGCCACGCGCGGACTGCCGAGGTCTTTCCAGTCATGGCTGATGAACCGCGCGCCCACCTGCCCGAAACTGGCGATGCTGCGCAGCGCGGTGCAGGTCTCGGCCGACAGGTGCGGCCATTGCGAGGGGATGTAGCCACTGGTGACCAGCCCGCGCGGCACATCCGGGGCAAGCGCGCGCATCTGCGCGATCATGTAGGGATTGAAGGACATGACGGCGACATCGCCGCCATAGCCGTCGAGTTCCATCGCCACGGCGCGCTCGAGATCGGCCTCGGCCTGCCCCAACCCGCCGGACTGGTCCTTGAGCTCGAGCAGGAGGGGCACGGCCCCGTCCACCATCTCGAGCACTTCCGACAGCGTCGGGATGTGATCCTCGCTGCCGCCGAGGCGCAGGTCGCCCAGCTCGCGCGCGGTGCGGCCCCGCACCTGGCCGGTGGTCTGCGTCAGCCGGTCGAGCGTGTCGTCGTGGAACACCATCGCCACGCCGTCCGAGCTGAGCTGCAGGTCCAGTTCGATGCCGTAGCCCGCGCGCATCGCCCGCCGTATCGCCGTCGGGCTGTTCTCGATCACCCCCGCGCCCTCGTCATGCAGGGCGCGATGCGCGATGGGCCGCGCGGTGAAGGATCGCGGAAGCTCGGGCATGGCGCGGCCTCAGGCCGGATTGATCTGGAAGACGCCTTCGACCTCGACGGCGCAGCCGAAGGGCAGGGCCCCGGCACTTACTGCCGAGCGGGCATGCCGCCCCTTGTCGCCCAGCACCTCGACGAACAGGTCAGAGGCACCGTTGACCACCTTGGGCTGGTCGCCGAATTCGGGCGTGGAGTTGACGAAACCGGTCAGCTTGACCACGCGCACCAGCCGGTCGAGATCGCCGCCGCAGGCCGCCTTGACCTGCGCCAGCAGGTTCATCGCGCAGAGCCGCGCTGCAGCCGCGCCGGCCTCGATCTCCATGTCGGCGCCGAGCCGGCCCTTGATCAGCGTCGAAAGCCCCGCCGAGGTCATAGGAACCTGTCCCGAGACATGGACGATGTCGCCCGCAATGACATAGGGCACGTAATTGGCGCCCGGTGCAGGCGGGGGTGCGTCCAGCACGATCCCAAGCTCTGCCAAGCGCGCGTCGATCTCTCCAGCCATGTCGGTATGCTCCCACCCTTGTGTGTCTTGCGCGAAGCTAGCGGCGCGCCGGTGAAAGGAAAAGGGCCGCCGCGGCCCCGGCCCTCAACTTTCGCGGAAGGCGCGTGAGAAATAGGCCGTGAAAGGCTCCAGCAGGTAGGCCAGCGGCGTGCGGTTCTCGGTGCGGATATAGGCTTCGACCGGCATGCCGGGCAAAAGCTGCCGGGGCGCGAGGCGGGCGATCTCGCCCTCGTCCAGCACGATCTCGGCCCGGTAGAAGTTCAGGCCGGTACCCTCGTCGGTGAAGATATCGGCCGAAACCTGGCTCACCTGTCCGATCACGTCGGCCATGTTGCGCATGTCGAAGGCGGGAAAGCGCAGCGTCACCTCCTGCCCGACAAAGACCTGGTCCACGTCGATCGCGGGCACCTGTGCCGTGATGATGAGCGGCCGCCCCTCGGGCACGAGATAGGCGACCGGATCGGCCGCGCGGACCACCGATTGCGGGCCGAAGACACGCAGCCCGAGGATGCGGCCGGCAACCGGCGCCCGCAGGTCCAGCTCGGCCATGCGGCGGTCGAGGTCGGTGACACGCTGGCGCAGCTCCTCCTCGGTGACGCGGATCTCGCGCAGTTGCGCGATGGCCTCCTCCCGGCGGGCGGTGTCGAGCTGCAGGATGGCAAGATCGGTCTCGATGATGCGCTCGGCGGCCTCCGCCTTGCGGGCCTCGAGTTGGCCCAAAGACCCGCGCAGCTGCGCCGCGTCGCGCTGCAGGCGCAGGATCGGATCGGACTGGATCAGGCCACGCTCGAGCAGCCCCTGCTGACGCTCGAGGTCGGTCTCGACCAGGGCGAGCTGTTCCTGAAGGGCAGCCTCCTGCGCATCGACGGCCGCGATCTGCGCCTCGATCTGGGTGATGCGCCCGCGCAGCTGCTCGGTCTCGCGGCTCAGCGTCTCGACCCGGGCGGCGAAGAGGTTCTCCTGACCCTGCAACAGATCGACAAGCTCGGCGTCCTCGGCAGCGCGCGCGACAAGGTCGGCGGGGAAGCTCACCGCCGCCGCGCCGTCGCGCTCGGCCTCGAGCCGGGCGCGGCGCACGCGCACCTCGAAGAGCTGCGCCCCTGCCACGGCGAGGTCGCGCGCCAACTGGCCGGGGGCAAGGCGCAGGATCGCATCGCCCGCCTCGACCCGGTCGCCCTCGTCGATCAGAAGCTCGGCGACGACACCCCCCTCGGGGTGCTGGATGGCCTGGCGGTTGCGGTCCACCTCGATCCGGCCGGTGGCGATGACCGCGCCTGACAGTTCGCTCAGCACCGCCCAGCCGCCGAAGCCGCCCAGCAGGATCGACATGGCGACCAGCCCGGTCAGCAGCGGACCGCGCACGGACCAGGCGCGGGCGGGATCGGGGCGGGCACTCATGACACACCTCCGGGGGCCGCGGCCCGCTGGATGTCGGCGTAATTGGCCAGCGTCTTCTGCAACACCTCCTGCGTCGGGCCGAACATCGTCGGCGCGCCGCCCGTCAGAACCAGCAGTCGGTCGCATTCCCGGATCGCCGAGGGGCGATGCGCCATGATCAGCACCGCGCGGCCGTCGGCCTTGATCTCCTGCACCGCGGCGTTGAGCGCGATGGAGCCGTCGTTGTCGAGCGCCGAGTTCGGCTCGTCCAGCACCAGCAGGACCGGATCGCCGTAGAGCGCGCGGGCCAGCCCGATGCGCTGGATCTGCCCGCCCGAGAGCCGCGCGCCAAGGCCAGAGACGCGGGTCTCGTAGCCCTCGGGCAGGTTCAGGATCATCTCGTGCGCCGCCGCGGCGCGGGCCGCCGCCACGACCTTGTCGGTATCCGGCGTCTCGGTCAGGCGGGCGATGTTTTCGGCGATGGTGCCCTCGAAAAGCGTCACGGCCTGCGGCAGGTAGCCGATGTGCAGGCCCAGCTCGTCGGGATCGTACTGGTCGAGCGTGGCGCCATCGAGGCGGATCTGCCCCGCCGCCGGCAGCCAGACCGAGGTGATGGCGCGCGCCAGCGTCGACTTGCCCGAGCCCGAAGGGCCGATCACGCCCACCGCCTGACCCGGCTCGACCTTGAAGCTGACGCCGCGCAGCGTCGGTGCGCGCGAGCCCGGCGGCACCACGGAAAGCTGTGTCACATCGAGCCGCGCCTTGGGCCTGGGCAGGGACATGCGCGGCGCAGGCTCGCGCTGCGTGGCAAGAAGCTCGCGCAGGCGCCGCCAGCCCTGGCCGGCCTCGGCGATGGCGTTCCACTGGCCGATGGCCAGTTCGATCGGCGCAAGCGCCCGGCCCAGCAGGATCGAGCCCGCGATCATCGCGCCCGCCGTCATCTCGGCCTGCAGCACGAGATAGGCCCCAAGGCCAAGGATCGCCGATTGCAGGAACAGCCGCGTCGTGCGCGTCATCGCGGTGAAGCCGCCGACGCGGTCGGCTGCGCGCATCCCTTCGCCAAGCGCCGTGCCACGCTGACGGCGCCAGCGCGAAAAGGCGTTGTTCTGCATGCCCAGCGCGCGGATCAGCTCGGCCTCGGCCTGCATCTCTCCGGCCATGCGGTCGGCGACCTGCGAGGCGGCCGCCGAATCGGCGATCGGCGCACGCGTCATCGCCCGGTTGATGAGCGTGATGGCGACCAGCACCGCCGCACCGCCGACGGCAAGCCAGCCCAGCCAGGGGTGAAAAAGGAAGATCGCGGCTATGAACAGGGGCGTCCAGGGCAGATCGAAGATCGCCATGAACACCGGCGAGGCCAGCAGACGCTGCACCGCGCTCAGGTCCTGCAGCGCGGTCTGCCGCTCACCGGTGGTATGGGCGCGGGCCAGCGCCGCGCGGAAGATGCGACCGTCCAGCCCCTCCTGCAGGCGGGCCCCGTAGCGCGCGGCGACACGGCCGCGGACGTAATCGAGCACGCCCATCATCAGGAACAGGAAAGCGATCAGCACGGTCAGCGCGACCAGCGTTTCCTCCGAGCGTGAGCCGAGGACGCGGTCATAGACCTGCAACATGTAAAGCGGCCCGGTCAGCATCAGCGCGTTCACCGCCATGCTGAACAGCGCCACCGACCACAAGAGCCATGCGTTCCGCCTGCGGAACTGCGTCAGGTCATCGGGGCCGGCCCCGGAACTGCGAGACATCTCGGCAATCGTCCTCGTGCAAATCGGGCAAGGCCCGGGGGCGGCCCTTGACTCCGGCCCGCCCGGACACGTCTAACAAAGGGGACACCCCGGTGACTAGATGCCGTCCGACGCCTTTCAAAATGGTTTCACTCGGCTAGATCACCCCTGCGTTCACGATCCCACGGGGAAGCTGCCTTGCCCTGCACCCGCCCAATCGTCCGGCTTCGGGCCGTCTTGCCCGCTTTTCTGCTCGCGCTGCTGACAGCCTGCGGGCCGGCCGCACTGCCGCCAGGCGACAGCATCGTGGACGCTGACGAGGCGCAGAACCGCGCCGTGCACCAGTTCAACCTGTCGATCGACCGCGCGCTGGTCGGACCGGCCTCGGACGGTTACGGCTCGGTCGTGCCCGAGCCCGTTCGGCGGGGTGTCGGCAACTTCGCCTCGAACCTGTCGCAGCCGTCTTACATCGTGAACAACCTCCTGCAGGTGCGTGTCGGGCAGGCCTCGCACAACACGCTGCGGTTCCTCGTGAACTCGACCATCGGCCTCGGCGGCCTGTTCGATCCGGCGACGGCCCTCGGCCTCGAGGAACGCGAGACCGACTTCGGCGAAACGCTGCATGTCTGGGGCGTGCCCGAAGGCGATTTCGTGATGCTGCCGGTCTTCGGCCCGTCCACCACGCGGGATACGGTCGGCACCGTGGTCGATATCGCGCTCAACCCTGTCCGACATGCCGTCCCGGCGGACAGTCGGCCCTACGTGACGGGGGTGGGCTTCCTCGCCCGGTTCGGGGATCGCTACGACAGCAGCGACATCTTCGAAAGCGTGCTTTACGAAAGCAGCGACAGCTACGCGCAACTGCGCTCGCTCTACCTGCAGAACCGCCGGTTCGAGCTGGGCGGCCCGGTGCTGGGCTACGACACCGCCGGTGCCGACGGCGAGATCTACGCGGACCCCTATGCGGATCCCTACAGCGATCCTTATACTGACCCATATTCAGATCCCTATTCGGACCCCTACATCGACCCCTATGCGCCCTGATATCCGACCCACCCGCCGTGCCATCCTGTCAGCCGCCATTGTCGGGCTGACGCTGCCATTCCTGCCGCGCGCCGCGGCGGCCCTGACCACCAGCCAGGCCTCCGGCCTTGTCGACCAGGTCGCCGCCGAGATCACGCGGATCATCAACTCGGGCCAGTCCGAAGCCTCCATGATCGGTGATTTCAACCGGCTGATGGGGCGGTACGGCGACATGCCCACGATCGCGCAATCGGTGCTCGGCCCGCCCGCGCGCACCGCCAGCCGGGCGCAGCTTTCGGCCTTTTCCGACGCGTTCCAGGGCTACATGGCGCGCAAGTACGGCCGCCGCTTCCGCGAGTTCATCGGCGGGACCGTCGCGGTGGAGGGCGCGCAGGACAACGGCCGATTCGTCGAGGTCATCTCGAACGTGCGCATCCCCGGCCGCGCGCCGTTCGAGGTGCGCTTCCGCGTGTGGGACCGCTCGGGCCGCCCGCTCTTCATCGACATGCTGATCGAGGGCGTGTCGCTGGTGATCTCGGAACGCTCCGAGGTCGGGTCGATCATGGACCGCAACGGCGGCTCGATCGACGCCACCATCCAGGCGCTGCGCGGCCTCGGCTGAGCGGGGCTTCACCGTTTGGGATTGTCCCTGGCGTCCGCCGGGGCTAGCTCTGACGGGATGACAGATCTTTCCCTCGACACCCGCACAGGCCTGCCCGAGGCGCTTCGCGTGCTCCTTGCGGAGTATCCCCGCGACGGCTGGGCGGCGCATCCGCAGTTTCACGGCCTCGTCAGTTTCTGGCTCGAGCGCCACATGATGTTCCGTCAGCTGATGGATCGCATGACCCGCGAGACCGAGGGGTTTCTCGACGGCAACCGCGACCCGCAGGGGTTCGCGCAGGGGATCGGGCGCTATGGCGGCCTGTTCGTGAACCAGCTTCACGGGCACCACCAGATCGAGGATCACCATTACTTCCCGATCCTGCGCGAGCGCGACGCGCGGATCACGCGCGGTTTCGACCTGCTGGATGCGGATCACCACGCGCTCGACGGCATCCTTGCCCGTTTCGTCGACCAGGCGAACGGCGCGATCCGGGGCGCGGCTGGGCCGGACCCCAAGACCGGGGCGGGCGCGCTGCGCGAAGGGCTGAGCAGCCTCGAGCGGCTGATCGACCGCCACCTGACCGACGAGGAAGACCTGATCGTTCCGGTCATCCTGCGCGACGGGCCGGGCGGGCTGGGCTAGACCCTAGGCATCGGCGCGGCGCCACAAGGGGCCGACGGCCAGGGCCAGCACGGCGATGTTGAAGACCGCGTTCGAGGCGTGGCCGGACAGGATCGAGCCCGTGCTGTCGACCACGAACCAAAGGAGCGCCCCGCCGACCACCGCGCGGCGCACGGCCTCGGGCGCGGCATCGAAGGGCGTACCGGACAGAAGCCACACCGTCGCCCCCCATCCCGCGAGGAACCCTGCCATCAAGCCGCAGAGAAAGCGCGCCTCGGGCGAGGCGAGGCTGACCGTTCCGTCCAGCGGCAGGCCCAGAAGGTCGATCACCCACTCGGCCGGGCCTGCCGTGGCGGGGATGGTCGCCAGAAGCAGGAAGGGCGCGAAACCGCCGATCACCAGGGCGCTCACGCGCAGCCAGCGTTTCTGGGTTTTAAGGGTCATGTCCGGGTTCCTTTTCCAGCGATGTGCAGGCCCCTCCTCGCCCGGCGCAGGTCATCGCCGCAATTACCTTGCGGGTAAGCGACGCGGCCCTGCGGGCGTGATAAAATGCGAACATGAGCCAATTTTCCGATACGCTCCGCTTCTGGAGACAAGCCCGCCGCCTGTCGCAGCTCGACCTCGCGCTGGAGGCCGGGGTGTCGGCACGGCATATCTCGTTCCTCGAAACCGGGCGCGCGCGCCCCAGCGCCGAGATGATCGGGCGCCTCGGCGCGGCGATGGCCCTGCCGCTCGACGCGCGCAACCAGATGCTGACGCGCGCGGGCTTTGCCGCCGCCTATGCATCGCGCGACTGGAACGACGCCGAGATGTCGCCGATCCGCCACGCGGTCGACCGGATGCTGGCGGGCCACGCGCCCTTTCCGGGCCTCGCCGTGGATGCCGATTGGACGGTGCTGCGGCTGAACCCGGCGGCGGCGGCGCTGTTCGGACGGCTGGGCCTGTCCGAAGGCGGCAGCTTTCTCGACCTGATGCTGTCGGACACTCTGCCCGCGCTGGTCGAGAACTGGCCCGAGGTCGCCCACCACACGGCCACGCGGCTGCGGCTGGAAAGCGCCGCGCGCGGCGGGGTGCCCCGCCTCGATGCCGCCGCCGCGCACCTGGCGCAGGTGCCGTCCCCGCGTGGCCATTCCACCCGCCCGGTGGTTCCGGTGACCCTGCGCCTCGGGGACACCCGGCTGTCGCTGTTCTCGACGCTGGCACAGTTCGGCACCCCGGAAGACCTGATGCTCGAGGATCTCCGGATCGAGCTGTTCTTTCCGATGGACGACGCGACCGGGGCCGCGTTGAGGGCCCTGGGCTAAAAAAAGACCCCCGGCGGTGAACCGGGGGCAAGTGCGGGAACGGGGTCGGACGCCCGGCCGGGTTGGGACCAGTGAAAATTGACCGGGCGTCCGTTCCGGTCTTCGACGGGGATCAGTCGAAGCCGAACTGGAAGGTCAGGCCTGTCTGGCCGTGACCGGTCTGGACAACATTGGCGCGGGCGCCGTTGCCGAACTGGAAGATGCCATGCGACTGGCCGTAGCCCTGCTGATCGAGCGTCGCGGCATGGCCGTTGCCCTCCTGGTGGATGATGCCGACCGAACCGCCACCGGCGACCTGCGCGATGGCTGCGCCGTTGAACGAGCCGTCCTGGTGGACGAAGGCGCCGCTCTCGACACCCCGCGCGATCTGGTAAAGCGCGAGGCCCGCGCGGATTGCCCGCGCCTCGTCGGGATTGGCGGCGTTCAAGCTCAGGCTCAGGGTGCCGCCGGCAGCGGCGGGAAGGGCGGTGGCGGCGACGAGGGCGGCCGTGAGAAGCGTCTTGCGGAACATGGCAGTGATCCTTTCGGGATGGGGGGTGTGGATTGGGTCGCTGTCCGGTCAGAGATCGACCGGGCAGCGATAGGTCTTGCCGTCGACCTCCAGCGTCAACTCGACGTCGAGGCCGCTGGCAGGTCCGTTGAGCGTGACCTGACCCACGCGCGCCGGGGTACCGGGGGTCACGCGGAACGGTCCGCCCTGGTTCATCAGGGTGCCGCGGCGTTCGACCCGCAGGTGGTACTCGCCGCCGAGCGCGGTGTCGCTGGTGACGACGCCCTCCAGCGTGAGCATCGCGCCACGGCTGGTGACATCGACCGAGCAACTCAGGAGGCCGGTGTCGAGGGTGCCTGCCTGGTCGGCAAGGGCGGTGCATCCCAGCGCGAAGGCCGCGAGGCCGGTGGCGAGGGCGATCTTGGGAGCGGTGAAGAGCATCGGATGATCCTTTCGGTTGGCGGTGAGGCCGGAGGCGGGCGAGAGGAGGAAGACCCGCCCCCGGGTGCGCGACCGGTTCCGGTCAGTCCTGGATGATCAGGGTGACGTTGCCGTTGCCCGAGGAGTAGGCCGTCGCGGTGTTGCCGTTGCCGACCTGGATCACGCCGACTGCGTTGTTCGCGCCATGGGTCGAAACCTCGGCCGAGTTGTTCGCGCCGAACTGCGCGACACCGTTCGCGTTGTTCCAGCCGGTCTGGTTGGACACGACGCGGTTGTGCCAGCCCGACTGGCCGATCGCGGTGGTGTTGAACGCGCCGTCGGTGGACGAGATCGTGGTGTTGCCCCAGCCGTCCTGAATGACGGAGGCGCCGTTGCAGAAGCCGCTTTGCCCAATGGCGATGCCGTTCCCGCCGCCCCACTGCTCGGTGTAGGCGGTGTTGCAGGTGGCCAGCGCCGGCGCCGACAGCGCGGTGACGAGGGCGAGAGAAGCGGCTGCGGTCTTGAGGATCGAGATGGTCATCTTGGTGGTCCTTCTTGCAGGTGTCTTGCGAGGGTTTGCGTGTTCGTTCTGGTGTGCGGCCCGTCTGGGCGGTGCGCCCCGTGAGCCGATGACCAGACCTTGGCCTCAGCCGCCGATGTCAGGCAATTTCACCGGAAAGAAAGGCGATGACTGGCCATCGTTATCCGATGACAGTTGCGTAACCTGCTGTAGAGGATAGATTTTTCCAGGATCTCGGGTCAGGTCGCGCCATGGGCTGCCCGCGCCTCTGACAGGCGGGGCATCGTGGCATGGTCCGATGTTATCGGACAGCGGGCGCCCGTTGGGGGCACCCGATCCGTTACAGCGACGAAACCGAGGCGCGGGGGGGGGGGGGTCGGCCCCGCGGGGGGGCCGAGTCGCCACAGACCGGATCAGAAGTCGAGATTCTCGACGCTCAGCGCATTGGCCTGGATGAACTCGCGCCGCGGTTCCACCACGTCGCCCATCAGCTTGGTAAAGATGTCGTCGGCCTCGGCCAGGTCATCGATCTTCACCTGCAACAGCGTCCGCGCCTCGGGGTCCAGCGTGGTTTCCCAGAGCTGGTTGGGGTTCATCTCGCCCAGACCCTTGTAGCGCTGCATCTGCTGGCCCTTGGCCCCTTCCTCGAGGATGGCCGTCAACAACTCGGTCGGGCCGTGGATCAGCTGCTCGCGGTCTTTGCGGGCAAGCCGCGCCGGATCGACATAGACCGTGCGGCTCTCGCGGCTGACCTCGGAGAGCTTTCGCGCCTCGCCCGAGCGCAGGACCGCGCCGTCGAGCGTGCGGATCTCTTCCACGCCGCGCAGCATGCGGCTCAGGCGGATGCCGTGATCCTGCGTGATGCGGCCCTGCCAGCCGCGCTCGTATTCCAGCGCGACAAGGTCCAGACGCTGCGCCACCTCGTCGGCGACGCGCTGAAGGTCGGCATCGGCCCGGCCCGGGTCGAAGGCACCCGCGATGGCCGCCTGCTCGAGGATGTGGCGGGGGTATAGCGTCGGGAAGGCATCGAGGATGCGCTTGAAGCTGCGCGCGGCCTCGACCACGCGGGCGAGGTCCTGCCCGGCGATCTCTTCGCCATTCGGAAGCCGAAGAACGGCACCCTCGATCCCCTGGGCGATCAGGTAATCCTCAAGGCCCACCTGGTCCTTGATGTAGACCTCGGACTTGCCGCGGCTCACCTTGTAGAGCGGCGGCTGCGCGATGTAGAGATACCCCCCCTCGATGATCTGCGGCATCTGCCGGAAGAAGAAGGTCAGAAGCAGCGTCCGGATATGCGCGCCGTCCACGTCGGCGTCGGTCATGATGACGATCTTGTGGTAGCGCAGCTTGTCGATATTGAACTCGTCCCGCCCGATCCCGGTGCCCAGCGCGGTGATCAGCGTGCCGATCTCCTGGCTGCCCAGCATCCGGTCGAAGCGCGCACGCTCGACGTTCAGGATCTTGCCGCGAAGCGGAAGCACCGCCTGGTTGTGGCGTGACCGGCCCTGCTTGGCCGAGCCACCGGCGCTGTCGCCCTCCACCAGGAACAGCTCGGATTTCGCCGGGTCCTTTTCCTGGCAATCGGCCAGCTTGCCCGGAAGGCTCGCCACATCCATCGGGTTCTTGCGCCGCGTCAACTCGCGCGCCTTGCGCGCCGCCTCGCGCGCCAGTGCGGCCTCGATGATCTTGCCGACGATCAGCCGCGCCTCTTGCGGATGCTCCTCGAACCATTCCGCGAGCTTCTCGTTCACCAGCCCCTCGACCGCCGGACGCACCTCGGAGGACACCAGCTTGTCCTTGGTCTGCGAGCTGAACTTGGGGTCGGGCACCTTAACCGACAGGACACAGGTCAGCCCCTCACGCGCATCGTCGCCGGTGAAATTCACCTTCTCGCGCTTCGCGATCCCAGAGGATTGCGCGTAAAGGTTGATCGTCCGCGTCAGCGCACCCCGGAAACCCGCCATATGCGTACCGCCGTCGCGCTGCGGGATGTTGTTGGTGAACGGCAGCACCATCTCGTTGTAGCTGTCGTTCCACCACATCGCGACTTCGACGCTGATGCCGTCCTTTTCGCCCTCGACATAGATCGGCTCGGCGATCATCGGGGTCTTGGAGCGGTCGAGGTATTTGACGAACTCGCGCACGCCGCCCTCGTATTCCATCTCGACGCGCTGCGGCTCGGCATGACGGAGGTCTTCGAGCACGATCTTCACGCCGGAATTCAGAAAGGCCAGCTCGCGCAGGCGGTTTTCCAGCGTCTTGAACTGGTAGTCGAGGTTCGAGAACGTGGTGGTCGACGCGAGAAAGCGCACCTCGGTCCCGGTCTTGCCACCCGAGTCGCCCACGACCTCGAGGTGCTTGACCGTATCGCCGCGCTCGAAGCGGGCGTGATGCTCCTTGCCGTCGCGCCAGATGCGCAGGTCGAGCCAATCGCTGAGTGCGTTCACCACCGACACGCCCACGCCATGCAGGCCGCCCGACACCTTGTAGGAATTCTGGTCGAATTTCCCGCCCGCGTGCAGCTGGGTCATGATGACCTCGGCCGCGGAAACGCCCTCTTCCTCGTGGATGCCGACGGGGATGCCGCGGCCATTGTCGCTGACCGAGACGCTGTCATCGGGGTGCAGGGTGACGGTCACCGCGTCCGCGTGACCGGCAAGCGCCTCGTCGATGCCGTTGTCCACGACCTCGTAGACCATGTGATGCAGGCCCGACCCGTCGTCGGTGTCGCCGATATACATGCCGGGGCGCTTGCGAACCGCCTCCAAGCCCTTGAGAACCTTGATGGAATCGGCGCCATATTCTTCGGGTGCCTTGGGCTGGTCTGCCATTGGGTGCTCTGCCTGTTCGTTGTTGCGATTTTATACCCCCCGAGGGGGGGAATGTCACGTCACAGACACAAGATTTAGGCGTTCAACCGGAGCGGACCCCGAACCCCTTGCGCCCTCAGACAAAGGGGATGGCAAGCCCCACCCCGATCAGCAGCACACCGGAGGAGATGTTGAGCCTTCGGATCGCCGCGGGGCTCTGCAGAAGCCGCCGCGCCCGGTCGAGGAACAGCGCAAGCCCGAGGTTTCCCAAGAGCGGCACGACCGCGGAAATGGCGAGGATGGCGACGATGTCGGGCGTGGTGATCCGGGTCAGGTCGAAGAACCCGGGCAGAAAGCCCATGTAGAACAGGATGGCCTTGGGGTTGCCGATCACGGCGGCCACGCCGACCGAGAACCCCGCCCAGAGCCCCGGCCGCGTCATCCGGCTGTCGGTGCCGGGCGTCTTCGCGGGCGCGCGGAACAGCAAAAGGCCCATGACGATGAACACCCCCGCCGCGATCCAGCGCATCACCGCCAGCGCATCGCCGTAAAGCGACAGGACCCAGGCAAGGCCGAGGATCGCGCAGAGGGGCCAGATCAGATCGCCGAGCGCCACTCCCACGGCCAGCGGCCAGGCCCCCGCCATGCCACCGGAAAGCGCGCGGGCGGTCAGCGCGACCCAGACGGGGCCGGGAATGACCCAAAGCCCCGCCATGGCGGCGCCGTAAAGGGCAAGCTGTTCGAAGGTGACGGTCATCGGGGCACTTGGCTAGGCGATACGGGCCTCGCTGGCCCCGCCGTGGTCGGCGACCGCCACATACTGCGCCCGCGTGCCCAGTTCCACGAAAAGTTCCGGCCCCGTCCCGGTCATCCAAGCCTGCGCCCCAAGCGCGCAGATCTCGTCGAAAAGCGCCGCCCGGCGGCCCGCATCCAGATGCGCCGCCACCTCGTCCAGCAGCACCAGCGGCGCGGCGCCCGTTTCCGCCTTGAGCGCGCGGGCATTGGCCAGAACCAGCGAGATCAGGAGCGCCTTCTGCTCACCCGTCGAGCATTGCGCGGCAGGCATCTCCTTGTCGACATAGGTCGCCTGCAGATCGGCACGGTGCGGCCCCACTAGGGTGCGCCCCGCGGCCATGTCGCGCCCCCGGCTCTCGGCGAAGGCGGTGGCGTAATCGCCGGGCGTGGTCAGCTCGTCGGTTTCCAGCACCAGCGCGGCGGCGGGAAAGGCCGTCGCCGCCCCCTCCTGCGCGGCGGCGATCCGCGCGATGGCGTCGCGGCGGTTGGCGGTGATTGCGGCACCGGCCTCGGCCATCTGCGCCTCGAGCGCGGTATACCAGCGCGCGTCCGTCACCTGGTCCTTCAACAGCCGGTTGCGCTCGCGCATCGCCTTTTCATAGGCCAGGGCGGCCTCGGCATGATCGGGCAGGAAGCTGAGCGCGATCCGGTCGAGGAACCGCCTGCGCCCATCTGCCCCCTCGATCCAGAGCCGATCCTGCGCGGGCACAAGCCAGACGATGCGGAGCAGCCGCGCCAGCGCGGTTTGCGGCGCGGTCTTGCCGTCGATCCGGGTCGTGCGGGGCTGGCCCGGCTCGGCGGTCAGCTCGACCTCGTGGCCAAGGCCGGGGCCCGCCACCTCGGCGGTGATCTTCCAGCCGATCGCCTCGGGGCGGCGGATAATCTCCTCTGCCGTTGCACGCCTGAGCCCGCGGCCGGGCGACAGGAGTGAGACGGCCTCCATCAGGTTGGTCTTGCCCGCCCCGTTGGGGCCGTGCAGCGCCACGGGCCGCCCGTCGAGCGACAGCCGCGCGCGGCGGTGGCTGCGGAAATGCGACAGGGTCAGGCTTGCGACATGGGGGGTCATGGTCGCGTTTTCCTGCAGGAAAACGGCGGGGAAAACTGCAGTTTTCCCACCCGGAAAACACGTGTTTTCCGCGCCCTCACACCCGCATCGGCATCACGACATAGATCGCGGTCGTGTCGTTGCCTTCGCGCATCAGCGTCGGCTCGCCGGGCGAGGAGAACATGAAGACCGCGTTCTCGCGGTCCACCTGGCTGGCGATCTCGAGCAGGTATTTCGCGTTGAAGCCGATCTCGAGCCGCTCGTCGGCATAGGCCACGGCCAGTTCCTCCTCCGCGTTGCCCGCATCGGGCGCGTTCACCGACAGGATCAACCGATCCTCGTCGAGCGCCAGTTTCACGGCGCGCGAGCGTTCGGAACTGACCGTCGCCACGCGGTCCACCGCCTTGGCGAAATCAGAGGCATCGACCTCCATCCGGCGGGTGTTGTTCGTCGGGATGACACGCGCGTAATCGGGAAAGGTCCCGTCGATGACCTTGGAGGTCAGCGTGATCTCGGGCGTGGCGAAGCGGATCTTCGTCTCGCTGACGGAAACCGCGATCTGCGCCTCGTCGTCATCCAGCAGTTTGCGCATCTCGCCCACGGTCTTGCGCGGCACGATCACGCCCGGCATCTTTTCCGCCCCTTGCGGCAGCGCCGCGTCGATCCGCGCCAGCCGGTGACCGTCTGTCGCCACGGCACGCAGGACCGGGCCGGTTTCGCCCTCGGCGACATGGAAAAAGACGCCGTTCAGGTAATAGCGCGTCTCTTCGGTCGAGATCGCGAATTTCGACTTGTCGAAAAGCCGCCGCAGAACCGGCGCCGGGCAGGAGAAGTTCGCGGAATACTCGGTCGCGGTCATGACCGGGAAGTCTTCCTTGGGCAACGTCGCCAGCTGGAAGTTCGACCGCCCCGCCTGCACCGTCAGGCGACCCTGCGCGCTGTCCTCGCTCAGCGACACCAGCGCGCCGTCCGGCAGCTTGCGGACGATCTCGTGCAAGGTCACCGCCGAGACGGTGGTCGCGCCCGCCCGCTCGACCATCGCCGGAGCCTTGTCGACCACCTCGATATCGAGATCCGTGGCGCGGAAGCTGACGCTGTCACCCTCGGCCTCGATCAGGACATTGGCGAGGATCGGTATGGTGTTGCGACGCTCGACAACCGACTGCGCCTGAGAGACAGCGCGCAACAACGTGGCGCGCTCGATCGAGAGTTTCATTGCCCTGGCTCCGACAAGTGCGGGGGCCACGAGCCTACCCGCCTCCCCCGTCAGCACAACCGTTTTTTCAAGGAGTGTCCGTGCGCGCCGCAGGCGTCAAGCCCCCACGCGGGGGCCTGCGCGTGCGGGCCATGCGTTCAGGCTTCCAGCATCCGGCGCAGAAGCTCTGCATCCTCGGCGATCTGGCTGTCGACAGACATCAGTTCCTCGATCTTGCGCACCCCGTAAAGGACGGTGGTGTGATCCCGCCCGCCCAGCTTGCGCGCGATCTCGGGATAGCTGCGACTGGTCAGCGTTTTCGAGAGATACATAGCCATCTGCCGTGGCCGCGCGACGGCCCGCGCCCGGCTGGAGCCGGTGATGTCGGCCTGGCGGATGTTGTAATAGTCGCAGGTGGTCTTGATGATCTGGTCCAGCGTCACCTTGCGGTCGGTCGAACGCAGGATGTCCGACAGGCAATCCTGCACCATCTCGATGGTGATTTCGCGCCGCACCAGGTCGGCAAAGGCGAAAAGGCGGGTCAGCGCCCCCTCGACCACGCGGATATTGGTCGAGATGCGCTGCGCCATGAACTCCAGCACGCCCTCGGCGATGTGGATCTGCGGGTTGCGCGCCATCGCGCGCTCGGCCTTGTGCTGCAGCACGCCGAGGCGCAGCTCGTAATCGGTCGGGTGCAGGTCCACGACCAGCCCGCATTGCAGCCGCGAGGCGATGCGGGTGTCGAGCTCTTCCATGTCGACCGGGGCGCGGTCGCCGGAAATGATGATCTGCTTGCCCTCTTCGACCAGCGCGTTGAACGTGTGGAAGAACTCTTCCTGCGTCGATGTCTTGCCGGCGATGAACTGCACGTCATCGACCATCAGCACATCGACCGAGCGGAAGATCTGCTTGAAAGTCATCGTGTCCTGCTCGCGCAGCGAACGGACGAAGCGGTACATGAACTGCTCGGCGGAGAGGTAGAGGATTCGCGCCTCGGGGAAGCGGGTGCGCAGCTCCCATGCGATGGCATGCATCAGGTGCGTCTTGCCCAAGCCCACACCGCCATAAAGGAACAGCGGGTTGAAGGTCACGTCACGCCCCTCGGCCACGCGCCTTGCGGCTGCATGGGCCAGCTCGTTGGGCTTGCCGACGATGAAGTCGTCGAAGGTATAGGCCGGGTTCAGGGTCGCGCCGGGCAAGTCCGAGCTGCCGGTGCGCACCGGGGCCGGGCCCGTGCCGGATGCCTGCGCGGCGTCCGATGCCGCCTGTTGCGGCTGTGGCGCCACGTTGGAGTTGCCCGCCTGCGCGGCCAGCCTCTGGCCCACGGCGAATTCGACGCGATCCACCACGACGCCGGCCGAGATCAGGTGACGCAGGATCACGTCACCGAAATTCTGGGACACCCAGGAACCGAAGAAATTGGTGGGAACGTGAAAGCGGGCGGTGCGGTCGTCGAGGCGATCGAACACGATCGGATCAATCCAGGCCGTGAAGTTGTTTTCCCCAACTGCCTTGAGGAGTTCACCCCTGACCTGTCCCCACGTGTCGTTCGTCATTCCCGCACCCTTCCCGGCTCTTGTGTGAGGCCCCGGTCGGCGACCTCGATTCGACAAACCGAACCGTCCCCCGACGGCCCGCTGCGACACCTGCACCCCAATGACGACCTGTCCCTGTCGTCACACGGAACGCCCACCGACCCTGAAACACCACAAAACCCCACACTTCCGATGCATCACACACACCGGTCGCAAATGAGTTTTTCGTGATCCTCAAAACCGGCATTCCGAAGTCGATCGAGAGGCAAAAACTGGACACAGCCGCCGAAACAATCGCCGGTTGTACCTCAATCACACTCGTGTCCGACCTCGGCGCGAAAGCAAGGTTCGTTGACCTTTGTCTTTCAATCTGGCCGAGACAGTGGACGTCCCCTCGATCCGACCCCCCAGAGGCACCTGAATCGCCCGGTCAAGCTAGCGGATTGGCAGGCAAGCCTGCAACGACTCTTCGAACTTGACAGTTATGTGAATGCGTCCCGAATCTCCGCCTCCGGAATAGCGGCTTCTGACTCAATGATATTTTCAAAAGCAAGAAGACGCCCCGGTCGCCCGGAGCGTCTCGAAACCCACAACCCATGCGGGAATTTTTGGTCGATCAGGCCTTGAGGGCCTTCACGCGCGACGACAGCCGCGACATTTTCCGGGCGACCGTGTTCTTGTGCAACACACCCTTGGTCACGCCGCGCATCAGCTCGGGCTGAGCGGCCTTGAGGGCGTCCTGCGCGACGGCGTGATCGCCGGCGGCGATGGCCTCTTCGACCTTGCGCAGATAGGTGCGGATGCGCGAGCGGCGCGCCTTGTTGATGGCAAAGCGGCGGTCCGCCTGGCGGGCGCGTTTCTTGGACTGGGGCGTATTGGCCATGTCGTGTCTCTTTCGTCTCGTCGGGTCTACAAAATGCGGTTCACGCGGGAGATCCCGACCCCGGGTTCGCTACCGGGCGACTCTGGCCAAGGCGGGCCTCACACGCATGTCTGGCGCGGCACATAGCGGGGTTTGCGCGCAGATGCAAACACCCAATCACGCATCCGCCCGGAGAGCCGTCGAAAGGGCCCCGGCCATCGGGCCCGGTGCGATCTCGGCGACAAGGGACAGGGCGATCGGAACCACGGCATCGAAGGGCAGAACCAACCGACCCGCCGCGAGCGCCCGGTCCAGAAGCGGAAGATGCCCGAGCAGCACACCAGCGCCCGATTCCGCCTCGGCCACTGCCATGCCGTAGAGCGAGAAATGGGTACCGCGGGACGGGTCGCCGATATCGGCCCCGGTGGCGCGCGCCCAGGCCGCCCAATCCCCCGACCAGCTTTCATCATGGATCAGTGTGTGATCGGCGAGGTCGGAGGGACGCTTCAGGAACTTGGCGAACTCCGGGGCACAGACCGGCGCGATCCGGTCCCGCGCAAGGACAAGCCCGCCCTCGACCGTCCTGGGGTCGCGCATGAACAGCGTGACGTCGAACATCTCGCGCAACAGGTTCGGCGGCTGTTCCAGAACCGTGACGGACAATTCCATGCCGGGCAGGGCGGCGCGCAGCGCGGGCAACCTCGGCTGCAGCCACAACTGCGCGACGCTGGGCAGCGCGGCAATGCTGATCCGGGGCCTCGGCGCCACCGCGCGAAGGGCCCGCACCGCTTCACCCATGGCATCGAAGGCCGCGACGAACCCCGGCACCAGCGCCTCGCCCGCCGCGGTCAGGCGCACCCCTTGCGCACCGCGCCGAAAGAGCGGCCCTCCGGCCCAGACCTCGAGGCTTCGGATATGCTGCGAGATCGCGCCGGGCGTCACGCCCAGTTCATCGGCCGCGGCCGCGAAACCGCCCAGCCGGGCCGCGGCCTCGAAAGCGCGGAGCGCGTTCAGATGTGGTCCCTTTGGGCGGGGCGGCGCGACCGGCATTTTCTAGGCTTAGTTTTTCTAACGATGACCATCGATAAACTGCTTTGCGCGGCTCTGCCATCCTCTGCATCCTGCGCACAGTCCGATCATGGAGACCGACATGACACTTGCCGCACGGAATTGGGTTCCCGAGCCTTGCGAAACCCGCGTGCAGGACATCGCCGCGGCGACGGCTGCCGCCGACAGCGCCGCCCTGCTCACCCGAATCGAGGCGCTGGCCGAGGAAAACCGCCGCATCCACGAGCGGGAGTGTTTCAACCTCAACCCCGCGACCAACGTGATGAACCCGAGGGCCGAGGCGCTCTTGTCCTCCGGCATCGGCTCGCGCCCCTCGCTGGGCTATCCGGGCGACAAGTACGAGATGGGCCTCGAGGCCATCGAAGAGATCGAGGTCATCGCCGCCGAACTGGCCGCCGAGGTCTTCGACGCCCGCTTCGCCGAGATCCGCGTGCCCTCGGGCGCTCTGGCCAATCTCTTTGCCTTCATGGCGACCTGCAAACCCGGCGACACGATCATCGCGCCGCCCGCCAGCGTGGGTGGCCATGTCACGCATCATGCCGATGGCTGTGCGGGCCTCTTCGGCCTGCGCACGGTGCCCGCGCCGGTCTCGCCCGAGGATTACTCGATCGACGTGGACGCACTGGCCGAGCTGGCCCAGCGCGAGCGCCCCAAGCTGATCACGCTCGGCGCATCCCTCAACCTCTTCGAGCATCCCGTCCGCGCCGTGCGCGAGATCGCCGACAGCGTCGGCGCGCACCTGATGTTCGACGCCGCCCACCAATGCGGGATCATCGCGGGCAAGGCATGGTCCGACCCGCTGGCCGAGGGCGCGCACATGATGACCATGTCCACCTACAAGAGCCTCGGCGGACCGGCGGGCGGGCTGATCGTGACGAATGACGCGGAGCTGGCCGAACGGCTCGACCACATCGCCTTTCCCGGCATGACGGCCAATTTCGACGCCGCGAAATCGGCGGCGCTCGCAGTGACCCTGCTCGACTGGAAGGCGCATGGCCGCGCCTATGCCGCGAAGATGATCGAACTGTCGAAAGGCTTGGCCACGGCGCTCAAGGCGCGCGGGTTACCGGTGTTCGAGACCGCGCGCGGCGCCACGGAAAGCCATCAGTTCGCCATCGCCGCGGCGGGTTATGGCGGCGGGCAGGCGGCATCGAAGACCTTGCGGAAGGCAGGTTTCCTCGCCTGCGGCATCGGCCTGCCGCTGGAGGAGGTTCCATGCGACATGAACGGGCTCCGGATCGGCACGCCGGAAC